>OMVL01000033.1 GCA_900314485.1 uncultured Eubacteriales bacterium | reverse complement strand
TCGATTGCGGGTGTCCTGTCTCATGGTTTCGCTGACGGCGGCGTAGGTGTCCATGGTGAAACTGCTGCTATAGTGGCCCAGTTGCTGTTGCACGGCCTTCACGGAGCATCCGTTTTGCAGTTCCAGAATCGCCGTGCTGTGTCGGAGGTCATGGAATCTCGTCTCGTCCATGCCGATTTTCTTCACCAGCTTCTTGAAGTGCTGGTAGACGGTGGAGTGACGCAGATGATCTCCCAGTTCGTTGGTGAACACCAGATTGTGTTCGTTCTTCCACGCCGATCCAGCGGCCAGCCGCCATTGCTTCTGTTCCCGTTGCTGAGCTTTCAGGACAGCGGCGACCGTGGGCGGGATGGGAATCACCCGGTTCACGTCCTGCCACTGGAGACCGAGAATCTCCGACTGTCGCATCCCGGTGAAGAGGTCCACGATGAACACCCGCTCATAGGGATCGCCCTTGATGACTTCCAGAAAATCAGTGATGCTGTCATCCATGAGCGGCTTCAATTTCGGCTTCTTTGCCTTGGGCAGCTTCGTGTTGTCTGCGGGATTCTGCGTGATGACACCGGAGAGGACGGCTTGTTTCAGGGCGCTGTGCAGGATGCCGTGGATGTTTTGGACGGTTTTAGGCGACAGCGGCTTCTGATTCTTATCTCCGTCACTGAGCAGATTGATAAATCGCTGTACCTGCATAGGCGTCAGTGCGGATAGCTGGGCTTTGCCCAGATGGGGGATGATGTAACGCTCTGACCTGCTCCTGTAGTCGTTCATGGTGCGGGGCTTGAGCGTTTTGCAGTAGGTGGTAAGCCACTCCTCGAACCACTCCTTGACGGTATAGCGCTTCTCCGTCTCACGATAGCTGCCCTCGTCCACATTTTTCAGGATTTGGGTCAGCTTTTGACGGCACTCCTTCTGCGTGCGCCCGTAGACGCTGCTCCGCTTGGGTTGCCCCAGCTTGTCGGTGTAAGAATATTTTGCCTCCCATCTTCCATCTTTGCGATGCTTGATACTGCCGCTGCCTGCGGCGTTTCGTTTTGCCATTGGTAGAAATTTGCTCCTTTCCATTGCACCTCCGCGGCGCAGGATGCTGAATTTAGCTGGTTTGGTGTTTGCGTTTGGCGGGAACCGCTGGTAACGGTTCTTTCTGCCGCTGCCTCTGATGCTGGTAACATCGGGGGCAGCTTTTTCATGTCCTTATCTTACCACATTCTCATGGACACTTCAACACTTTAAAGTGTAATTCTGAGAGCGTTTTTTCACCTCCAATACTTTGGGTTTGGGGAATTAAAAAACTCCCCAGCTTCGTCTGCGGCAGACCAACCCTGTTGGGATGTGGTGTCACAGATGAAATTGAGAAGTGTCCATCATTTCGTTATGCAATTTGTGATTGCAAGCTGATTATATCTGTTCTATTTTGTGCTGGCAAGAGGAAAACTGTCGAAACCATCCTCAAAACCTGTAAACATTTTTTGAATTCGCTTATCTGTCTATTCCGGGGCGGTGGCGGTAGTGCTGTTGTTCTATTTCAAGCTGACCCAGCAATCTGTATCCATCCTCCATCGATTTGATGGATTGCCTCATCTGCCTGCGCCGCTCATAGAGCTGCTGTTGTTTGACGGTCAACTCTGACTTCTCTGACCGCAATGTCTGCATCGACGGGAAGGATTTGATCTTATGGGCTGTCTGATATTCCCGTAGGAACTTTCTTGCCCCCTCATAGAGCAGGATTTCTCGGATGTGCTGCTCCTTAAACTTCGGAGATTTCCTTGTTTTCAGATATTCCTGATACAGTGGTCGGAATTTGTAGTAGACACCGAGGTTTTTCAGCAACAGGTTCACATCTTTCAAACGCCGTTCTACTGATAGGAGCTGTTGGGTATCATCTTTGAACTGCTGTCGGGTATCTGTGATGGTATCTGACAGCTTGTCCATGGGTATGAGTCTTGCTTCTGTTGTAAAAGTGGAACTGGTGAAGCTTTCCCAGGCGGATTACTTCCTTGGTGATGAGCAGTGCGGCTATCTATATTCGTGCGTAGATGAAGGCGAGGATGTCATACGTCTTAATTTTACGCCGGATGACTTTGCGGGAATGACCGATTCCGCAAACCTGAGTGACTTCCGTGTGGATCTCTATCTGTGCTATTCTGATTTCAAGGGTGACGATGCGGTTTTGCAGGCGATGTACGGCAATACGGGTGAAAATGAGTTTCTGACATCCCTTACCATCCCGGCGGAATATGGACAGACCTATACCTACCAGCTTGCGGGAAATCGGCAGGATGGTTATACGTTGGAAGAAGTGAAGTAAATGGGCATAAAGGTAAAAGGGAGAAGGCCGTCCTCCTTTGCCGGGGGATTTGCGATCGGCGTCGCCTTCACAGCCGTTCTGCTTTCTGTGATGATTTTCCTGGTGAGACCGTTTGCTGTTCAAAGTAATACAAGTCCTGTCATCACAAGCGAACAAAACGATCTCCTCACGGAGCAAGCAAATGAGAAGCTGGAGACACTGTACGAGGTCATCGGCGAAAACTTTTATCATGATGTGCGTACGGAAACATTGCAGGAGGGTCTGTATCGGGGTCTGCTGGAATCCCTTGACGACCCCTATGCCGTGTACTATACGCCGGAGGAATACGCAAAGCTGGAAAATGAAATGCAGGGAGATTATTCCGGAATCGGCGTTGCAAACGATTGGGATCAGGTGACGCATGAGGTGATCATCACCGAAGTGTATCCCGACTCCCCGGCGGAAAGGGCAGGGCTTCAGAAGGGAGATCAGATCCTGTCGGCGGATGGAATACTTGCGGCAGATTATGATATGGAAGCGTTCAGTGAATTGATCCTAGGGGAAAAGGGCACACAAGTAGAACTGGGCATTCTGCGTGGAGAGGAGGAATTGACCTTCACGCTGACCCGTGACGACATTACGCTGCGCTCTGTGACCCACCAAATGACGGAGGACGGGATCGGCTATCTGCGTATGTCCCAGTTTATTCTTCCCACCTACACGGAGTTTACGGAAGCATTGGCAGAGATGCAAAGCAACGGCATGAAGGGATTGATGATAGACCTGCGAGGAAATCTCGGCGGCTTGGTGGATTCGGCTGTGGACATTTTGGATGACATCCTGCCGGAAGGTATGGTGGTACATACCGAAGACAAGTACGGAAACGGCCAGGCATATTGCTCCGATGGGGAACATTTTATCAAAGTTCCAATTGTCGTACTGGTGGATGGAGACACTGCCAGCGCCGCAGAAATTTTCACTGCCGCCATTCGGGATTTTCAGTACGGAACCATTGTGGGAACTACTACATACGGTAAGGGCATCGTACAATCCACCATTCCTTTGGACGATGGAAGTGCAGTCAAGCTGACGACCGAAACCTACTATCCGCCATCCGGAAAATCGTTTCACGGCGTCGGTATTACACCGGATGTGGTTTTGGAATATGAGTTTTTAGGAACTGAGAATGACGAGTATGACCTGTCTCTGGACAACCAGTACCTGTGTGGGCTGGAAATACTCAGGGAACAAATGCGAGATGCCGATGTGACGTTGAGGAAGTAATGATTCCCGCTATCAGTGGGCATTGGCTCCGCGCTTTTAGTATGTGTATCAGTATGCCAGTTCCGTAGCCTACATCGCATACATTACGCAGTGGATCACAACAGGCGAGAGAGGCACTTTGGATGACTATGAACGCCTGATTGACGCAGGGCTGTCGCAGGAAGTTGGTTTGCAAATGACAGTTTGAGCCGCGTTCCATTTCAAATCCAACGAAAAAGTTCAAACTGGCCAGAACAACGCCGACCGTGCTCTGACCCCAAATTCGACTCCCAACTCGTGCATCAGGGGCTGTCTCGCTAAAATGAGGCAGCCCCAAAGTTCATATGACAGAAAATAACGGCAGCCGGCTCTGTTCAAGAGTCGGCTGCCGGCGTATAATTAGGTTGTGAATACAAATCATCCGCCCCGATTAACGGAATCGGAATGATGGTTACTCCCACGTCTTCCAAACCTCAGGACAATACCCCACCGTGGCCTGCTTGCCGTTTCTGACAATGGGGGTCTTCAGTAGGCTGGGGTCTTCCAAAAGATGCTCCAATTTCTGACTGTCCATAGCGAGATAGGAGAGCATGGCGGCGTCCGGGTGCTTGGAGTCAATGAGGTTGTCAATACCCACCGCCCGAATGACAGCGGTCAGCTCCCCCTTGCTCATGCCGTAGCGGAGAAGGTCGATGTTCTGGAACTTTACCCGCCGCTCCTTAAAATACCGCTGTGCCTTTTTTGTGTCAAAGCACTTGCTCTTGCCGAAAATCTGAATGTTCATTGGCTCACTCCCCGCCGAGGGCCTGTGCCTTGAGCTCCTGATAGTGAGCCCGGACCTCCGCCGCCTTGCCGCAGGTCATCTTGCCCTCAGTGCAGGCGCCGGAGACGCAGCCGGGGCCGGACTTGGCGAACAGGTTGGGGGCGATGGGGTAGACCAGCTTGTACATCTCCTCCGCCAATGCACGGATCTCCCACTGGGCCCGGTTGCAGCAGCGGAGCCGGAAGAAGTTTTGCAGGCTGCGGGCGTTCATGGTGACCACCATCTTGGTCTCGCAGGCGTTGGGGAGGACGAAGCGGGCATCCTCGTTGGCCAGCTTCTCCGCCTTTTTATTCGCCTCTTTTTCGTCCAGACCCTGAGCAAGGAACGCCGCTTTGTGCTTTTCCTGCAAAGCGGCGGCGATGTTCAGATAGTGCTGCCCCTCCTCCTCCATTGCTTTCAGGAAAGCGGCTTTAGATGCGGGATCCGCCTCCACCTCCGGGGGGATGACGAACCGGAAGTCGTCCAGACGGACGTATCTCTGGCTCTGAACGGAGAAGGAGGCCAGCCGGTGCCGGGTGATCTGGGCAAGCAGCGCACGGGAAACACCCTCGATGCCGAAGGTGAAGGAGGCATGCTCAATGGGGCTGTCGTGGCCGAAGCTGGCCAGCATCTGGACAAATTTGGCATCCTTTTCCGGGGCGGACTTCTCCAAGAGGGCGTCCACGCCGACAGCGGAATAGCACAGACGGGCAGCGGCGGAAACGACACGCTCCGGTTCGGGCGTATGGGCGATCAGTTTCACATTGAGCATAGCGGCAAGCCTCCTGACAAATTCTGATCTTATCTTACCACGTCCCCCGCCGGAGCGCAAGGTGGGTCATTTCTTCTTTTTGATGCCCAGCACGCACCAGCGCAGCACGGGAATCCGCCGAATGACCTCATAGAGCAAGACAGAGCCGCCGAAGGTGCAAACTGCCGTAATGAGATAGATCACAAGGGCAGGGAGGGTGGTGTAGGTCTTGAGCAGATAAGCGGCGGCAATGAGGGGCAGATAGTGGGTAACGTAGATGCCAAAGCTGGCCTTTGTCATGTACTGGGAGAACTTGGAGGTCCCATTCAGACATTTTTTGCCGCAGCCCAGAATGCCAAGGACTGCTACCCAGAGATAGCTGTTGGTGAAGAAGTTCTGTAAGATGGGAGCGTCGGTGTAGTTCTGCCCGAAGTAGCAGATGACATACGCAACACCGAGAATGACGGCAGCAATGCCGAGGGGAAGCGCAAATTTTTCCAACGTCTCCTGCACGTGCTCATGGGAGAGAACGAAATAGCCCAGCAGATAGGCGATGCCGTAGATGCCGAAGCGGTAGGTCGTGATGACCGGGACGTTGCCAATCTGAGCGGCACCCCAGATGAACAGAGCGAGGAGCAGGAGGGGAAGAATGCCCCACTTGTCGCCGAAGGCTTTGCCGCACATATCATAGAACTTGTCATTCTTGTCGATCTTCCGCAGCAGCACCAGTAGCAGGGAGAACAGCCACAGCATTTGGATGAACCACAGCGGCCCGATACCGGAAACCGCCATAATGAGATACAGAATGGGGCCGGGGACAGCGCCCATATACGCAAAGGCGCCGCTGGCAGCCATATTGAAATAGCCTGTGATCCATTGGAACACCAAAAGCCCGAGGGTGGAGGGCACCAGCAGCTTGCGGGTGCGGGCGCTGATGAACTCCTTGTGGGGCTGCTTTTCCAGTGCATAGCGGGAGCTGATGCCCGCCACGACAAAGAGCAGCACCATGAACCAGGGGTAGACAAAATACAGCGGGGCATCCTGATACTGGACGTCGTAAAATCCGCCGATGCCGCCCAGAACGCCGGAGGCGTTGAATACATAGAGTACGTGATAGACCAGTACCAGCAGCACAGTGCCCCAGCGGATGTTGTCCAGATAGGGTTTTCTCATTTTTCTTCCTCCTCATCGTCCAGAATTCTGGACATGAACTCAGTGAATGCGGATTTGGGCGGAATGGCAATCCCCTTTTTCTGATCTCCGAGAATAATGATCGTGTCTCCCGGTTTGATGTCAAACAGCTCTCTCGCCTGCTTGGGAATGACGATCTGGCCCTTTTCGCCGACGGTCGCCGTCCATGCGTACTTTCCTTTGGGTGCGCCCATGGGAATACCTCCTTTGGTGTGAATAGTGAGTTTGGTATGATTTGTATGACTGATTATACTAATTTGACTTACACCTGTCAAGGGGGTAGAAAAATTTTTCTTGCGGCTTAGTCCCCTACGCATTACAATAGAAGGAGAATTTTGCAAGAACAGGTGATTTCATGCTGCCAGCCGACCTCCACCTTCACTCCACCGTCTCCTTTGACGGACACAACAGCCGCAGAGAGATGGCCCTTGCCGCCAGAGACCGGGGCATCCGGACAATCTGCTTTACCGACCACTACGACGTGGTAAACGAGAAAAACGAATTTGTCCCGGTCTACGACTGGACGCCTGCCCGTCGGGAACACGCCGAGGCAAAGGCCGCTCTGGGCGGCTCTGCCGAGTTGCTGTACGGCTTGGAGCTGGGCAACGCCCCCGCCGACTTTTCCGCAGCGGCCGCTGCGCTGACCGAGCCGGGACTGGATTTTGTGCTCGGCTCTATCCACAACGCCTCCAAGGCTATGGGCTGGCAGGACTACTATTATGTAAACTTTGAGAGTCCAGAACGCTGCTACGCCTATCTGGACGACTATTTTGACCAGGAGGAGCAGCTGGTGCAGTGGGGCAACTTCGATTCTTTGGCCCACCTGCCCTATCCCCTGCGCTATATGTCGGGTCGGGACGGACAACCGGTTACGCTGGGACGGTATGAGGAGCGGATCGTGGAAATACTCCGCAAGCTGATACAAAACGGCAAGGCGCTGGAGGTCAACTCCGGGAAAAGCTGGCGTATCATGCCGGAATATGGCTGGCTCTTGGAGCGCTATGCCGACCTGGGGGGCGAACTGGTAACGGTGGGTTGTGACGCCCACCGGGTAGAGGACGTAGGCGTTGGACTGGAGCAGGCATATGACCTGCTGAAGTCCAAGGGCTACCGCTATGTCACCGTTTTCCGGGGCCGCAGGCCCTGTCCGACGAAACTCTGAGGAGGAACGACCATGAGAGAAATTGCTTACGAACAGATCGTGCAGACCGTCCGGGACCTGTGCATCCGGGCCAACTGCATTTTGCCCAAGGATGTGCGCTGCGCCATTGAGCAGGCGAGGGGAGAGGAGACGTCCCCGGTGGGCCAGTCCATTTTGGGGGATCTGGTGGAGAATTTTACCTTTGCCGATGAAAAGCACCTGCCCATCTGTCAGGACACCGGCATGGCGGTGGTTTTCTGCGACCTGGGTCAGGATGCCCATATTACCGGAGGACTGCTGTCCGACGCCGTCAACGAAGGGGTGGCCAAGGGCTATACCGAGGGCTATCTTCGGTGCAGTATTGTAAAAGACCCCCTCCGCCGGGTGAATACCAATAACAATACCCCCGCCGTCCTTCACCTCCGTCTTGTGGAGGGGGACAGGCTGACCATTACCGTGGCCCCCAAGGGCTTCGGCAGCGAGAATATGGCAAGTCTTACACCCGGGAGCAGGTGGAGGAGAATATCGTGCAGGCGGTCTCTCGGGCGGGCTCCAACCCCTGTCCCCCCATTGTGGTGGGTGTAGGCCTGGGCGGCGACTTTGAATACTCCGCCATTCTGGCAAAGCGTGCCCTGCTTCGGCCCCTGGACGAGGACAATACGGACCCCTACTACGCCGAGATGGAGCACAGCATTTTGAAGAAGGTCAACAAGCTGGGCATCGGTCCCCAGGGCCTGGGCGGCCGGGTGACGGCGCTGAAGGTGAGCATTTTGGCAAGCCCCACCCACATCGCCGGGCTGCCCTGCGCTGTGAACATCAACTGCCATGTCACCCGCCACGCCTCGGCAGTGCTGTGAGTCTGCTCCGACACAAAATATTTACAAAAACTTTAGGATTAGTGCTTTCTATTTTGGGCGAATGTGCTATAATAGGGGCATGGAAAGGGAAAACTTTCCGGTACCCAGGAAGGAGCTGAATTACATGAAGTTCACGTTGATCGACAGAAAAGCCCCTCAGCCCAAAAAAGTCTTAGACTACGCCGAGAAAAAGGTCGGCAAGTTGGATCGGTACTTTCACGAGGACGCCGAGGCTCTTGTACGGTTCCAGGAAAAGAAACGGAACCAGGTGAAAGTGGAGGTTACTGTCCGTACCAAGGCTTCTATTTTCCGTGCCGAGTCCTATTCCGATTCGATGTATTCCGCCATTGACGCTTCGGTCAACACCATTGAGGGCCAGATCCGTAAGAATAAGACAAGGCTGGCCAAACAGCTGAAGAAGGATGCCTTTGTCCCGGATCTGTCCGTCGGTGAGCCTGAGAAGGTCCCGGAGGTGCCGGAGGAAAAGATTCAGGTTGTCCGCTCCAAGCGGTTTACCCTCAAGCCCATGAGCGTGGAAGAGGCGATCATGCAGATGAATTTGCTCGGGCACAGCTTTTTCGCCTTCCGCAACGCCGATGATGACGGTCTGTTCGCTGTGGTCTATGCCCGCGAGGATGGCGATTACGGTCTCATTATGGATGAGGGATAACTCACCAGTGCATAAATCATCCCCCGGAGCCATAGGTTCCGGGGGATTGGCGCGCTTTCAAACCTTAAGGCTTGATGTATCATTATAATAGATCAATGCCGTGTTTGTATTCAAATGGATGGGAAGGAGGCAGCAAATGAAAATTGACCGTCTGATCGGTATTCTGTCTATCCTGCTGCAGCAGGACAGGGTGACGGCGCCCTATCTGGCCGAAACATTTGAAGTGTCCCGCCGCACGATCCAGCGGGATCTGGAGGCCCTCTGCAAGGCAGGTATTCCCATTGCCACGACCCAGGGAGCAGGGGGCGGCATCTCCGTTATGGAGGGCTATCGCATTGACCGTACCCTGCTTACCTCTTCGGATATGCAGGCCATTCTTGCCGGGCTGAGAAGCCTGGACAGCGTCAGCGGCACCAACCGATATGCCCAGTTGATGGAGAAGATGTCAGCAGGTACTTCCTCCGTTCTGGCGGGAGACAATCACATCCTGATCGACCTTGCCTCCTGGTATAAGGCGTCTCTGGCGGAGAAGATCGAGCTGATCCACAGCGCCATTGAGCAGGGAAAGACCATCCGATTCCACTACTATGCGCCGAGGGGCGAGAGCGACCGCACTGTGGAGCCCTACTACCTGGTGTTTCAGTGGGCCAGCTGGTACGTCTGGGGCTGGTGCCGGGGGAAGGAGGACTTTCGCCTCTTTAAGCTAAACCGCATGACCGAACTTGCCGCCGGAGAGATGTTTGAGAAGCGCCGGGCCGCCTACCCCAATCTGCGGACCGAGCGGGTCTTTCCCGCAAACGTTCAGGTGAAAGCGATCATTTCCGGGAAATATAAGTGGAGACTGATCGAGGAATACGGGGCAGGGTGCTACGTGGAGCAGCCGGACGGCAGGTGCCTTTTTTCCTTTGGCTTTACAGATCGTGACCAGATCCTGACATGGATCCTCTCCTTTCAAGGGGAGGCGGAGCTGCTGGAGCCGGTGGATCTGAGAGACGAGCTGCGGCAAATCGGGGAGACGTTGGGAAAAACGTATGAACGAACATGACATACAGCTGTCGTGTTTGATGCGTTATCATTGTCCTATCAGGAAACAGGGAGGTGAAGACGAGTGGCCTATAAAGAATTTGCGGAATACATTCTCGATCAGCTCTCCGATCTTGGAGAAGTCCGCTGCATCCCCATGATGGGCGGCTACGTCTTCTACTACCGGGGGCGCATCTTCGGCGGCATCTACGGAGGCGGACGCTTTCTGGTCAAAATCACCGAGCCCGGCAGGAGAGCCATGCCGGACAGCGTCCCGGAGGTTCCCTATGAAGGAGCGAAGGAGATGCTTCCGGTGACGATTCTGGAGGATCGGGAGAAGTTACAGCAGATGGTGGCTGACATGTTTGACGAACTGCCGGAGCGCAAGCCGAAAAAGCGGAAGGGATGAGACACCGTGGCATTTGATTTCAAGAAAGAGTATAAGGAGTTCTACCTCCCGAAAAACAGGCCGGAGATCGTTACCGTCCCCGCCATGAACTATGTCGCCGTTCGGGGCAAGGGCGACCCCAACGAGGAGGGGGGAGCCTACAAGCAGGCCGTGGGCGTCCTCTACGCTGTTGCCTACACCATTAAGATGAGCAAGATGGGCAGCCACCGCATGGAGGGCTATTATGACTTTGTTGTGCCGCCTCTGGAGGGCTTCTGGTGGCAGGAGGGCGAGACGGGCTTTGATTATGGAGACAAGTCCAAATTCAGCTGGATCTCCGCCATCCGCCTGCCGGACTTTGTGACGGAAGCGGAGTTCAATTGGGCGGTAGAGGAGGCCGGCCGCAAGAAGAAAATAGACTGCTCCGGGGCGGAGTTCCTCACGGTGGACGAGGGTCTGTGCGTTCAGATGCTCCATGTGGGCGCATTTGATGACGAGCCTGCCTCGGTGGCGCTGATGGATGCATACATTGGGGAGCAAGGCTATTGCAACGACCTGTCAGAGACCCGCCGCCACCATGAAATTTACCTCTCCGATGCCCGTAAGGTTCCGCAGGAGAAGTGGAGAACGGTGATTCGGCACCCGATCGCAAAGTGATAGTATACCGGAAGAATTGGAACGATTGGAGAGATCAGACGGATATGAACAGCGAAATCATTCTTCGCCCGGCCACTCCGGCGGACGCCCCGGCGCTCTTGGCCATCTACGCCCCCTATGTGGAGGAGACTGCCATCACCTTCGAATACGAAGTGCCCAGTGTTGAGGAGTTCCGCTCCCGCATCCGGCGCACCCTGGAGAAGTATCCCTACATTGTCGCTCAGCGGGGAGAGGACATTCTGGGCTATGCCTATACCGGAGTCTTTAAGGGGAGAGCCGCCTATGACTGGGCGGCGGAGACCACGATCTATCTGGACCGCACCCAGCGCAGAACCGGACTGGGCCGGCGGCTCTATCAGGCGCTGGAGGACATCTCCAGGGCACAGCATATCTGCAACCTCTACGCCTGCATCGGCTACCCGGAGGTGGAGGACGAGTATCTGACCCAAAACAGCGTCCGGTTCCATGACCATCTGGGCTATACCCTGGTGGGCCGGTTTCGTAAGTGCGGCTATAAGTTCGGCACCTGGTACGACATGGTGTGGATGGAAAAACTGCTCTGCACTCACCCGGACCGCCCTCAGCCGATCATACCATTTCCGGCGCTCGCCCCTGACACACTGCGGGGACTGGGCGTACAGATCTAAACAACTACTCCGGCTGTTTTGGCACCGTAGTGCCCTCAATCAGACAAAGTGCTCGTCAATATAGGAGAAATAGGGCTTCTTGCCCACCTCATCCCGATGCTGCTCGTACCAGAGGCAGGACTCCCTCAGCCCCTCTGATAGGGGAGTGACCTCCGCCATAAGCCTGTATTGCTCCGTTACATCCAGATAGTACTCATAGGGATAAAAGCTGAAATAATTCCGCTGGTCGCAGTCGGCATAGACCGGGACAAACTCTGCCTGCTTGCCTGCCGCGGCATAGCACAGCCCAGCCCAGTCCCGGACAGAGACCGAATCCCGGTTGCCCACGTTGAAGATGTGACAGTCGGGCTGCTGCTCCAAAATCACATCCATAAATCGGCACAGATCCCTCACATGGAAGAACTGCAGCTTCATATCGCCGTCCTTGGGCAGATAGAACTTGCGGTCCGCCATGGCGCAGTCGAAGACAAAGGCCTCCCGGTAGACGTTGTTGCCGGGACCGTAGAGATAGGGCGGACGGAGGATATAGGCTCCGGGCACCTGACGGAGCAATTCCCGCTCCGCTTCCAGCTTGCCGACACCGTAGCCGCCCCAGAATTTGTTCTCACCCAGCGGAGCGTCCTCGGCAAAAGGCTGCACGCCGGTATCGGGGTAGACAGCGCTGGAGGAGACCATGATATAGGTATCAAAGCTGTCCAGCCCGGTCAGCAGGCCGGTAATGTCCTGCCTCTGATAGGCGGTGATGTCCAGCACGGCGTCAAAGTGATGCCCCCTCAGCTGATCGCCCAGATGGCGTCTGTCTCCCTCAATTAAGGTCACGCCCTCCGGCTGGGGCCGGGAGTTGCGGTTGAGGACATAGACCTCATGTCCCTTTTGTACATAGTATTCCGCCGTATAACGGCTGACAAACCGGGTGCCGCCGGTGACCAAGAGCTTGCTCATTTTAGCATCTATCCTTTCAGTCAAAACGGGTAGAAAAGGGCCGATGAACCAATCATGCCATGAGATGAGGAAAATGCAAGGGCAGGCGGGAGAGAAGGCCCAATTGCAAAGCCGGGCGGAAAGATGTGAATTATTTGTTGATAAAAAACAGCCCGATGAGACAGATGACGATACCGATCACCTTATTCACTGTGATGGCCTCCCGATAGAGCAGCAGCCCTACCGCAATGAGGGTGACAGCGAGAAAGGCGCTCTGGACAATAGATGCGGTGCTGACCTGCCAGCCCGCCTTGTAGGCGTAGATAAAGCCCACCTCAAGACCGACGATGACCAGGCCCAGCGCAAAGGGCGCCCAATTCAGATGGCTGTACTCCCGCAGCAAATTGCCGTCCCGGTTGAGGGCGAAATAGAGAATGGCGGAGACGACAGCCCCAACGGCGTAGGTCACGGTGAGCGAGGCCAGCGGGTGTATTCCCTCCGGCACCGACTTGGCGCAGATCTGATAGACTGTGTTGGACAGGACGACCAGCAAAATGGGCCAAATATAGGCAAACATAGCATAACCCCCTGAATTTGAAGAGAGCCAGCCGATGGGCTGGCTCTCGGTATGTATAGCGGAATTACCAGCGAATCAGCGCTGCTACGCAGGACAGCCCCCCGCCAAAGGCGGCCAGGACAATGAGATCGCCCTTCTTGAACGTTCCTGCCCGGTTGCACTCGTCCAGCAGCAGGGGAATGCTGGCGGCGGAGGTGTTGCCGTAGTCCTCGATGTTTATCAAAAACTTTTCGTCCGCAATATCCTTCAAACGGCGGGCGGCGGCCTCGATGATGCGGCGGTTGGCCTGATGGCAGACTACCCAGGCAACATCGGACTGGGGCGTTCCTGTCTTATCCAGCAGCTGCTGAATGGCCTGGGGCACAATGCGGGTGGCAAATTTGTAGACCTCACTGCCGTTCATATAGACATAGGGATGCTGGGCTTCCAGACGGGAGCCGGGGAAGGTGCCGGTGGAGGTGGGCAGATTGAGCAGCTCCTCACTGCCCCGGAAGACCAGCTGGGAGCCAAGATAGTTCTCTCCCGGCTCCAGCACTACGCCGGCAGCGCCGTCGCCGAACAGGATACAGGTGGATCGATCTGTCCAGTCCAGAATACGGGACATTTGCTCGGCTCCTACGCAGAGGATCTTGCGGTAGCGCCCGGTGGAGAGATAGGCCGCCGCCGTCTCCAGCAGGAGCAGAAAGGCGGAGCAGGCGCCGTTAAGGTCAAAGGCGGGGCAGGCGGCGCCAATGGCCCGCTGGACCAGACATGCCATATTGGGGCAGATGTAGTCCCCGCTCACGGTGGCGCAGAGGATGAGATCCAGCTCATCGGCAGAGACGCCGCTGTTTTCCAACGCAGCAGAGGCAGCCTTGGCGGCCATCTCGGAGGTGGTCTCGTCCACTGCCACATGACGGCGGCGGATGCCGGTGCGGGTGGTGATCCATTCGTCGTTGGTCTCCACGATTTTGGCCAGATCGTCGTTGGTCACAACGACGGGGGGGACATAGCTGCCGGTACCTAAAATGTGAAAGCTCATATGTCAAATTCCTTTCGCAGGATGCGGAAGTGCATCTCGTGAATGAAAACATTGTAGCAAAGGAACAGAGACCTGTCAATTCACGATTCTTACAAGAGAAAATGGTGACAAAATGTCAAAATTATGCGGGATAAAAGATAGAATCACGGAAGAAAAAATCTGATTCAAAGCTGGCAAATCCGCTGCGGCTGTGATACAATAAGCACTGAATTGGCTTTCCCTTAAAAAAGAGGGGAAGAGCAGATCTCATATGCCGCAAAGAAACGGCATTTCTCTGATTATATCAGTATGATGATTTAGGTAAGGAGTGTAGAGACATGGGCAAGTATTTCGGAACAGACGGTTTCCGGGGCGAGGCCAACGTCACACTGACAGCAGATCACGCCTACAAGGTAGGTTTTTTCCTGGGCTGGTATTATAACCGGGAGCCAGTAGACGGTGAGCGTGCCCGCATCGTCATCGGCAAGGACACCCGCCGCTCCAGCTATATGTTGGAATTTGCCCTTGCTGCCGGCATCACTGCCGCCGGAGCGGATGTATATCTCATGCGGGTCACTACCACCCCCAGCGTGGCCTATATCGCCAAGGTGGACAGCTTTGACTGCGGCATTATGATCTCCGCCAGCCACAACCCCTATTACGACAACGGCATCAAGCTCATCAACTCCCAGGGTGAGAAGATGGATCAGGAGACCATTGATAAGATAGAGGCTTTTCTGGACGGTCAGGGTCCTGACATCCCTGTGGCCACCCGGGATAACATTGGCGCCGCCTATGACTACGATTCCGGCCGCCATCGCTACATCGCCTATCTGATCTCTCTGGCCATGTACTCCTTCCGGGGCAAACGGGTGGGACTGGACTGCGCCAACGGCGCTGCCTGGTCCATTGCCAAGGTGGTTTTTGAAGCGCTGGGAGCCAAGGTCTTTGTCATCGGGAACGAGCCGGACGGCCTGAACATCAACCGGGACTGCGGCTCTACCCATCTGGAGCGCCTGCAAAAGTTCGTGGTGGAGCATCAGCTGGATGTGGGCTTTGCCTTTGACGGCGACGCTGACCGGTGTCTGGCTGTGGACGAAAACGGAAAGATCGTCAGCGGAGACGAGATCATGTATCTCTATGCCCGGTATATGAAGGACAAGGGCAAGCTGCTGACCAACACTGTGGTCACCACCGTCATGTCCAACTTCGGCCTTTATAAGGCCCTGGACGAGGTGGGCATCCAGTATGCCAAGACCAACGTGGGCGACAAGTACGTCTATGAGTACATGCTCAAGCACGGCAACCGCATCGGCGGCGAGCAGTCGGGACATATTATCTTCAGCAAGTACGCCACAACCGGGGATGGCATCCTCACCTCCATCAAGATCATGGAGGTCATGCAGGCCCGCCGGCTCCAGCTGAGCAAGCTCTGTGAGCCGATGAAGGTCTATCCCCAGCTGCTGGTCAATGTTAAGGTGAAGGATAAGACCGCCGCCCAGGAGGATCCTGACGTCAAGGCCGCCGTGGCGGCAGTGGAGCAGGCGCTGGGTGACGCCGGCCGCATTCTGGTCCGGGAGTCCGGCACTGAGCCGCTGGTCCGTGTTATGGTGGAGGCGGAGACCGACCAGCTCTGCCACGACTATGTCTATCAGGTGGTAGACGTCATCAAGGCCAAGGGGCACGAGGTAGAATAATCATCCATAGCCAAAGCGCCTGCAAATGCGGGCGCTTTTAATAATTCTTAAGAAAATGACTGTTTGCGGCTTAATAAGTCTCTGATAAACTGTCGATGAGAAAGAGAGGGAAAGAGACAAATGAACCGAATTCTGATTGTAGACGATGACCGTGACATCGTCGCTGCCCTTGAAATTTACCTGACTACCTCCGGTTATCAGGTCTGCAAGGCCTATAACGGCCGACAGGCGCTGGACGTTTTGCGGGAGAACAACGTGGAACTGGTGCTGATGGACGTGATGATGCCCCAGATGGACGGCATCGCCGCCACCCGGAAAATCCGGGAGACCAGCAACGTCCCCATCCTGTTCCTGACCGCCAAGAGCGAGGATGTGGACCTCATTAACGGCCTCAACGTGGGGGCGGACGACTACATCACCAAGCCCTTCAAGCCCATGGAGGTGCTGGCTCGGGTGAAGTCCCATCTCCGCCGGTACACCCAGCTGGGCGGCCAGACCGGTGCGGCGGGAGACACTATCTCCGTCGGCCCCATCGTCATGGACGACAGCGCCAAGCGGGTGACGGTAGACGGTGAGCCGGTGAGCCTGACGCCCCTGGAATACAGTATTCTCCGCCTTCTGATGCAGCGCCCCGGACAGGTGTTCTCCACCGCACAGATCTATGAGCAGGTCTGGAACGACCCGGTGCTGGGCAGCGAGAACACCGTTGCCGTCCACATTCGGCACCTCCGGGAGAAAATCGAGATCGACCCGGCTCATCCACGGTATCTGAAGGTCGTCTGGGGCCTGGGCTACAAAATGGAGCAGTAAGAGAGGGGAGCATACCTCATGAATAGACCGAAAAAGGTGCGGGGCTCTGCAACGCTGAAGACGCTGGCCTTCCTGCTGGCCCTGGTGCTGGCAGTGGGTGTCTGTGTCAGCGGCGGCGTTGCCCTGCGGCTGTGTGTGACCAATGAGCGGTATCAAAACGGTGCTTATAACTACGAGCTGTCCGAGGCGCAGGCAAATGAGTTATCCCTCTATCTCTTTCTTAATCTCCATCAATATGCGCTGACGGAGGAGGGGCAGAGATGCTATATGGAACTGCACTCAGCATTTCTGAGGACGAAAACCAACTTCCGCTATGTCATTTACGACGACTCAGACAATGTGGTTATGAGCAATTGCGATGACGAGTACCCGTTTGGATTGGACACACTGGAGGAGACAGGGGAGCGCTATTTAGATAGCTATGAACTGGGCTATAACCGCATGATCTCCTATTATCTGGACCTGAGCAATACCTATGACTGGAAAGTGAGCTACGGCACGCCCCTCCAATGGAGCTGGACGGAAAACGCCTCTGCCTATTATTACAATGAGGATGCCGTTCCCGTGGATGAGGAGACGGCAGCGGCAGCTTCTGGGGAAGCGGCCGTGGATACAGCGGTTGCTGCCGAGATAGAGACCTTTGAGGACGCAGATGAAATTGATCTCGAACCGGAGGAGTATGATGAGCCTGTCGGAGAGTCTGCCACAGAAGATGTGACGACCTGCTGCTATTTTGTCTATACCGGCACTTTCCCGGTGTATCGCATTGAGTACGGGGTGGACACGTCCTACCCGGTATCCGACTCCTATGCCGACATTGCCCAGCAGGGAGAGAGCTATCAGCTGTTTTACGGTACCACGATTCCGTTGGCCCTCAGCATCTGTATCTCATGCCTTGTGGCCTTGGCCCTGCTGCTGACTTACCTCACTCTTGCCACCGGCTGGAACAAAGAGGGGGAGCTGGCTCTGCGGGGACTCAACCGCCTGCCCATCGAGGTGGTGTTGGCGGGTACATGCTTTGCCGTAGTGCTGACTGCCGCCATCTTACTTGACGCATATTGGGGGGACAGTCTGCTGAGATGGGGGTTCATCTGGGGGCTTGCGAGCATCCCCGGCACTTTGGGCGCATTAACCCTCTGGCTGGTGACAGCGGCGCAGATCAAGACCCGCATGATTCTGCGGCGCAGCCTTGTGTGGCGGCTGCTCCGGGCGATTTACAGAGGAATCAGAAGGCTGGCAGGCGGGGCGAAGCGCATGGCCGCCCAGTGGCCGCTTTACGACAAGGTGGGCATCTTCTGCCTGATTTACTGGGCAGCCTATCTGCTGTATCTGGGTATTGTAGCGGATGACGGAATACGGGAATATGGCGTGTGGGGGCTGATCCTCTTTGGCACCTTACCTCTGCTGCCGCTGGCGGTCATTGCCTGTAAGTGGGCGCTGGACTGGGCAAAGCTGCGCAAGGCGGTGAAGGAGATGGTAGAGGGGCAGCTGGATTACACCATTGACACCTCCCGTATGCTGCCGGACATCCGGCGGCACGGAGACGACCTGAGCAATCTCTCCGCCGGCCTTTCCAGGGCGGTGGAGGAACGGCTCAAGAGCGAGCGGTTTAAGACGGAACTGATCACCAATGTCTCCCATGACCTGAAAACGCCCCTCACCTCCATCATCAACTATGTGGATCTGCTGAAACACCTGGATATTCAGGATGAGACAGCCCGCAGCTATATCGACGTTCTTGACCGAAAGAGCCAGCGGCTCAAGACCCTGACAGAGGACCTGGTAGAGGCCTCCAAGGCTGCCAGCGGCACCCTTGCCGTCCAGCTGGAACGTCTGGATGTGGGCCAGCTGGTGGAGCAGGCGGTGGCGGAGTACGAAGAGCGTTTGGAGCAGGCGGGCCTGACCACAGTGGTCAATATCCCCCAGAGATCCTGCACCGTCATGGCGGACGGACGCCACTTGTGGCGGATCCTGGACAACCTCTTGGGCAACTGTACCAAATACGCCATGCCCGGCACTCGTGTCTATCTGGATGTGGAGGAGATGGTGAGCCGCTGTGTCATCACCGTGAAAAACATCTCCGCCGACCCGCTGAATATCCCGGCGGAGGACCTGCTGAAACGCTTTGTCCGTGGGGACAGTTCCCGCTCCACCGAGGGCAGCGGCCTGGGACTCTCCATTGCCCGCAACCTGACCGCCGCTCAGGGCGGCGAATTTGAGCTGGTGGTGGATGGGGACCTGTTCAAGGCCATTGTCACCTTCCCTCTGGCCGCCCCTGCGGCAGAGATGACGAGGATGCCGGCGCCGGCGGAGGAACTGCCCCCGCAGCCCGAGTTAAAGCCGGAGACACCAGAACCGACGGAAGTGCCGGAGGATCGGGGCGTGCCCGCTAACACCTGACAACAATATGCTGATCACTCGATCGCCGAATGGACAAAATCCATTCGGCGATCGTCTATCCTTGCATTCTCTTGGGAAGATTGGTAGAATAAGCAACGAAAGAAAGAGGGAGATTCTATGTCCAATCGTACCAAAGGCATACTCTGTATCATTGCCTCTGCCTTCTGCTTTGCGCTGATGAGCACCTTCGTCCGTCTGTCGGGAGACCTGCCCAGTGTCCAGAAGAGCTTTTTCCGCAATTTTGTCGCCATGTTCATTGCCCTGGCCGTCCTGCTGAAGGAGGGAGGGGGACTGAAGCTGCAAAAGGGCTGCCTGCCTCTCCATCTCCTCCGCTCCATAGCGGGGACGCTGGGAATTTTGGGGAACTTTTATGCCGTAGACCATCTGGTCCTCTCCAACGCCTCCATGCTCAATAAAATGTCGCCCTTCTTTGTGCTCGTCTTTTCCTATTTCATCCTGAAAGAGAAGCTGAAGCCGACCCAGGTGGTCATTGTGGCAGTGGCGTTTCTTGGAAGTCTCTTCATCATCAAGCCCGTCCCCACCAATCTGGATGTGCTCCCCTCACTGGCGGGATTTTTCGGCGGACTCTGCGCCGGATTTGCCTATACCATGGTCCGGGCCATGGGCCTGAAAGGAGAGCGGGGCGCTCTGATCGTTTTCTTTTTCTCCGCCTTCTCCTGTGCCGTGACCCTGCCCTATCTGATCCTGCGATTTACCCCCATGACCGGCTATCAGCTTGCCATGCTGCTCTGTGCCGGGCTCTCCGCCGCCGGTGGACAGTTCACCATCACCAAAGCCTACACCTTCGCCCCCGCCCGTGAGGTCAGCGTCTACGACTATACCCAGATCATTTTCACCACTGTCATCGGTTACCTCCTGTTCCGGCAAAAGGCGGACGCATGGAGTATTTTGGGCTATGCCCTCATCATTGGGGCGGCTGTGGTGATGTTCCTCTATAATAACGGCAAGCTGGGAAGACCTGCAAAGGAGCGCACATGAAAGACTATTTTGACATCCAACTGAACCCCACTCAGCTGCGGAGCATGAGCAGCCTTGCCCTGGCCCATATGGGGGACTGCGTCTATGAGATCCTGGTCCGGGGCTGGCTGTGCAGCGGCGGACTGGAGGTCAACGGCAACCTCCACAGGGAGACAGTGGCTCTGGTCCGGGCATCGGCGCAGGCAGACGCCCTGGACCGGATCACCCCGCTCCTTACGGAGGAGGAGGTCGGCGTCGTCCACCGGGGCCGCAACGCCAACATTCACATGATCCCGAAAGGGGCCAGCCGGGGCGAGTACCGCAAGGCCACGGCGCTGGAGGCCCTCTTCGGCTGGCTCTACCTCCAGCACCGGACGGAACGGATCAATGAACTGTTCGATACAATTATGTCAACTCGAGAGGAGGAAGCCTGATGCCCTTGGATGCCGCCTGCCTCACCGCTTTGGTGGGGGAGCTGCGCCCTCAGTTGGAAGGGGCGAAGGTGGATAAAATCTTTCAACCCGGCCGGGACGAGTTGGTGCTGAGCCTGCGCAATCGGGAGGGCAGCTGCAAGCTGCTGCTCACCGCAAATCCCTCCCAGCCCCGGCTGCAATTCACCGAGGTGAGCCGGGAAAATCCCGCTGCGCCCCCTATGTTTTGTATGCTATTACGAAAACACCTGACGGGGGCGAGAATTCTGTCTGTCACCCAGCCGCCGATGGAGCGGCTGGTGGACCTGGAGTTGGAAACCCTGAACGAGCTGGGCGACCGGGTGAGCCGCCACCTGATTTTAGAGGCCATGGGACGCCGCTCCAACCTGATCCTGACGGACGAGAACGGGCGCATCACCGACTGCCTGCGCAAGGTGGACGGGGAACTCAGCCAGCTCCGCCCGGTGCTGCCGGGGCTATACTACCATCTGCCTCCTGCAAGGGAGGACAAGCGAAATCCTCAGGAGACGGACCGGGAGACGTTGGCCGAACTGCTGGCTGCTGCCCCGGACGAGGCGGAGGTCAGCGGTTGGCTGCTGGACACATTCTCCGGACTTTCGCCTCTGATTTGCAGAGAAATCGCCTATCGTGCCGGGGGTGAGGTGGACGTCCGCCTGAACCGGCTGGACGGGGCAGGCAGGGAACGGCTGCTGGACGCCTTTGCGGCGGTACTTTTTGCAATCGAGGCGGCACAGCCCACCGTCCTTTTTAAAAACGGCGAGCCCAAGGACTTCTCCTTCCTGCCCATTCGGCAGTATGAGGGCTACTGGGAGACGAAGCCCAGGCGCTTATCAAGCACCTGACAAATACCCGGAACCGGGTGGCCCGGAAAATTCAGGTGCAGCAGAAGGAACTGCGGGACGCTCAGAACCGGGAGCAGTACCGCATTAACGGCGACCTCATCACCGCCAACCTCTACCAGATGCAAAAGGGGCAGAAAAGTCTGACTGCGGTGAACTACTATGACCCGGAGTTGAAGGAACTGACGGTCGCTCTTGACCCACTGCTGACCCCCCAGCAGAATGCGGCGAAATACTATAAAAAGTACACCAAGGCCAAGACTGCGGACAAGGTGTTGACCGAGCAATTAGAGCAGGGGAGAAGTGAGCTGGACTATCTGGAGAGCGTGCTGGAATCCCTGCAGCGAGCGGAAGGAGAGCGTGACCTGAACGAAATTCGGCAGGAGCTGGAGGACGGGGGCTATCTCCGGGCGCAGAAGCAGGGGAAAAAGCCGGTAAAGCGGCAAAAGCCTCAGCCCATGGAGTTCCGCTCCACCGCCGGACTGCGCATCTCCGTGGGCCGCAATAACACCCAAAACGACCAGCTCACCTGCAAGCAGGCGGGGAAGTCCGACCTCTGGTTCCACACCCAGGGCATCCACGGCGCCCATGTCATCCTCTGGACGGAGGGGGGCACACCGGACGAGGAGAGCGTCACAGAGGCGGCGATGCTTGCGGCGTGGTTCTCTCAGGGACGAGGCGGCGGCAAGATCGCCGTGGACTACACCCCGGTGAAGTACGTCAAAAAGCCGGTTGGGGCAAGGCCGGGGATGGTGGTCTATACCACCTATCGGACGATGGTCGTGGAGCCGGGGGAGGAGCTGGTGAAGCGGCTGGGGAGGAAGTAAAGGCGATGCAAGAATTGCCCGTCAGATAAACCCATTCTTGCCTGCTGCACCCAATTCCCCTATTGACCCCTACCCCCCGAAGTGTTATTATTTTAACAGTATGGGCGTAAGCCCAAATTTGTTGATAAAAAGAGAAATTACGAGGTGTTCGATATGGTTACCAGCTTTGATGAATTGATTTCCAAGGTAAAGGAGTGCGGCAAAAAGACGGTCGCTGTTGCCAACGCACAGGACGATGCCGTTCTGGAGGCGGTTCACGCCGCTAAAGAACAGGGCATTGCCGATGCCATTCTGGTAGGCGACGAGGAGAAGATTCGCGCCATTGCCGCTGAGCTGAACATGGATCTGGAGGGCTACCGGATCATCCACGAGCCGGACATGATTCAGGCCGCCCGTACCGCCGTCAAGCTGGCCCACGACGGCGAGGCGGATATGTACATGAAGGGTCTGGTGGACACCAAGAACTTCCTCAAGAGCGTGCTGGACAAGGAAGTGGGTCTCCGCACCGGAAAGCCGCTGTCCCATGTGGCCGTCTTTGACATCGAGGGCATCCAGCAGCTGCTGTTCCTGACCGATGTTGCCTTTATCACCTATCCCTCTCTGGAGGACAAGGTGCATATCATTGAGAACACCGTGGCTGTGGCCCACGCCTGCGGCATCGAGACCCCCAAGGTGGCGCCCGTCGCCGCCGTTGAGGTGGTGAACCCCAAGATGCCCGCCACTGTGGACGCCGCCGAGCTGACGAAGCTGAATGACGAGGGCAAGATCACCGGCTGCATCGTGGACGGCCCTCTCTCCATGGATTTGGCCATCGACCCCGAGGCCGCCCAGCATAAGGGCGCTACCGGCCGCAAGATCGTGGGCGATGCTGACGTCATCCTGTTCCCCGACATCCACGCCGGCAATCTGGTCTACAAGACGCTTGTCCATACCGCCAAGGTGGAGAACGGCTGCATCCTCACCGGCACCAAGGTGCCCGTCATCCTGACCAGCCGCAGCGACACCTTCCGCACCAAGGTCAATTCCATCGCTCTGGCTGCCGTGGTGGCCGAGGCCATGAAGAACGCATAAGAGAGGAGTACCAGCTATGTCTATCAAGAGCCTGATTATCAATCCCGGTTCCACCTCCACCAAGGTGGGCGTGTTCGAGGACGAGACTCTTCTGTTCGAGGAGACCCTTCGCCATCCCACCGAGGAGATCGCCAAGTACGCCTCCATCATCGACCAGAAGGACTTCCGCAAGGACATCATCCTGAACTTCCTCAAGGAGAAGGACTGCGACGTCAAGTCCTTCGACGTGATCGTCGGCCGCGGCGGCCTGCTCAAGCCCATCCCCGGCGGCACCTACGCCGTCTCCGACGCTCTGCTTGCCGATCTGAAAGCCGGCGTACAGGGTCAGCACGCCTCCAATCTGGGCGGAATCCTCGCCCGGGAGATTGGGGACGAGATTGGCGTTCCTTCCTTTATCGTTGACCCCGTGGTGGTGGACGAGCTGACTGACGTTGCCCGTATCTCCGGTATGCCCGAACTGCCCCGCCGCAGCATCTTCCACGCCCTGAACCAGAAGGCGGTGGCTCGCCGCTACGCCAAGGAGAACGGCTTTGGCTATGAGGAGCTGAACCTGATCGTCATTCACATGGGCGGCGGCGTCTCCGTGGGCGCCCATAAGAAGGGGCAGGTCGTGGACGTGAACAACATCCTGGACGGCGAGGGCGCATTCTCTCCCGAGCGTGCCGGTACCGTCCCTGTGGGCGACCTCATCAAGCTCTGCTTCTCCGGCAAGTACGACCAGAAGACTCTCTATAAGAAGATCTGCGGCAACGGCGGCTTTAACGCCTATCTCGGCACCAACGACGCCCGGATCGTGGAGAAGGAAGTTGCCGAGGGCGACGAGAAGGCAGCTCTGGTACTGGACGCCTTCTACTACCAGATCGCCAAGGACGCCGGCGCTATGGCCGCCGTTCTGGACGGCAAGGTGGATCAGATCATTCTCACCGGCGGCATCGCCTATTCTCCCACGACGAAGGAGAAGCTCTATGAGAAGATCGGCTGGATCGCCCCCTTCACCATCTACCCGGGCGAGGACGAACTGCTGGCTCTGGCACAGGGTGCGCTCCGTGTCCTGAACGGGGAAGAGGAAGCAAAGGAATATTGATTAGTCGACATAATAACGACACCCCTGACCGTTTGGTCAGGGGTGTTTTGCGTCTGGGCATATCTGGTTTGAGAGTAAAACTGCTGGTACGAAATCAGGACGATAAACTGGAATTTATCGTCCTGCCGTCCAACCCTCAATAGGAGCTGATCTTAATAGACCCGTCATCCCTCTGCTTCTCGATTTTCCGAATGGTGACGGGATAGCTGTACCGCTCGTTCACCGCCACCCGGACGGTCTCGCCTGCCTTATGCCCCATGAGCGCCTTGCCGAGAGGGGATGCAGCGGTGATGAGGTTGCGCAGAGCGTCCCCCTTGACGGTGGTGACGATCTGGAACACGTCCTCCTCCTCGTCCTCGTCAAACCAGACGGTGACTTTGTCAAACAGCCCCACCTCGTCCTCCGCCGAGCGGTCGGAGACGATATGCGCCGTCTCGATCATCTTTTCCAGATAGCGGATGCGGCTCTCGTTCTGGTTCTTCTCCCGCTTGGCCGCCTTGTACTCAAAGTTCTCGCTGAGGTCGCCGAAAGCTCTGGCGGTCTTGACCTCCTCCAAAAGTTTAGGGCGGAGGGTAATGCGGCGGTAGTCCAGCTCTTCCTTCATCTGCTGGATGTCGTTTTCAGTTAATTGGTCGTGCATAGTGATTGTCCTTTCTCACAACAAATATCGTACTGGCCCCGTCAGAACCTGTAAAATACTCAGCAGTATCGTCTTGCCCAGATGTCCCTCCGGTCCCATTACACTGCTCGTTTCGTCATACCGGCCACCGTCCGCGCAAAGCCTGCTCTCTGTCAGCAGCCCCGTCTCATAGTCCATGAGCAGGGCTGCAAATTCCTCGCCGGGGATGACCAGCATCAGCTCCGTATCCAGATAGGCGGAGCGCATATCCCAGTTAAAGCTGCCCACCATGGAGACCGCCCCGTCCGCCACGGCGCACTTGCTGTGGCAGCTCTGATGGCCGGCATATTCCCAGACCGAGATGCCCGTCTCCAACAGATCTCCCTTGCTGCGCAGATAGTCCGAGGAGGCCATCAAATTGTCACCCGTCTCCACGCTGTTGAGCAGCAGGGCCGCAGAGGGGACAGACTGGCCGATTTGCCGGAAGGAGTCATACATAGCGTCATTACATACGGCGTAGGGAGTTTGGATATAGACCTCCTCCTGGGCGGAGGAGAGGATAGCAGTCATGGCATAGAGCACCTGCGGTTCCTTGACGGTGGTATAAATAGGATTGGAGAGCAAATGAATTCCTCCTGCCTCCACCGTGCCCGCCCCGTCCTCCGGGGCAGAGAAGGCATCCGGGTAAGTCTCACGCATCCAGAAATAGTGATCCTCCAGTTCGGACAGAGCGGCCTGTACATCTGAGCGGGAGAGAAGGGATTCATCCTCATACCAGGATACGCACCGCTCCTGAGACCAGACACCGTTAAAGTAGTCCACCAGCTGAGTCATACTGCCCTGACGCTCATCCCCGGCAGTGTTCCAGACCAGCACCTCCAGATCCTGACTGGGATGCTCGGTGGGGTAGCCGCCGATGAAATAATCATAGGTGTTCCGCCCGCCCAGCAGATAGTAATCCTCGTCCACGATCATATATTTATCGTGCATTCTCCCGTGGACCTCCAGCGGGCGCAGCAGGTTGACCGGGTTGTACCGCCGTATCTCCACATTGGGCTGGGCCGCAAGAGCCTGAAAATAGGGGGCGTTGGGCAGTTGCGCCACGGTGGTCATGCCGTCGATCAAAATCTGAACATCCACCCCCCGCTCTGCGGCTTCCAGCAGCAGAGCCATCACATCCTTCCCGCTGCTGTCCGCACGAAAGTCGAAGGTGACATAGATGATCCGTTCCTCCGCCTGGGAGATGAGCCGGATCCGCTCTTCCAGCGCTGCTTCGTTTTCGGTGAGCAGCCGAACCCGGTCAATGCCGGGGGTGGTGTCGGTAAAGTCCGTCTCCGCCACCCAGTGAATGTAATCCTCGCTGACCTGCGGATGGTCAAAGGCATAGGGCACAGTGACGCTCAGCAGCACAAGAAGCAGAAACAGGCCCAGCGCCAGCAGCAGCCGGCGCAGGACCCGGATCGGATGGATGGGGTTGTTGTTCAGACTATGCTTCATAGTCAAGCCTTTCCGGAGCAGTTACCTGTTCTTACGCAGGATCAGACCAAAGACACCGCCGCAGGTGCCGCCGATGATGTGGGTCAGCTGAGAGATGTTATCCGCCTGAAGAACGCCGTCTGCGATCTCACCGCCGATGTAGATGATGTAGACAAAAATCAACGTCAGAGGGATACGGCCCTCGGAGGCGCCGGAGATGGAGGAGAGAATGATCAGCATGAACACAATGCCGCTGGCCCCCAGCAGGGCGGTGCCGGGGAAAAAGATAAACTGGACCAGTCCGGAGATGAGGGCGGTCATGGCAATGCACTCCAGCAGAGGCAGACTGCCGTAGCGCTCCTCCAGGGGCGGGCCAATGACCAGAAGCAGGGTCATGTTGCCGATATAATGGGCATAACCTGCATGGCCCAGCACATGGCCGAAAAAGCGGACATAGGTCAGCGGATCGGTTAGAGAGGCGCGGTAGACGGAAAAGCATAGCTTGTTTGCAAGTCCCCCGGTGACCTGATTCAGCAGCAGAACAGCCAGTGAGACCAGAGCAAAGGTGAGGATGGTAGGAGAGTTATACTGTATCTTACGCAGAATCATGGGTAGCCCCCTCACTTAGGCAATGTTCATTGTGATAAGAGCAGTAATCAGAACAACGACTACATAGATGGCCATAGGCACCAGATTGACAGAGATGATCCGCCCTTCGTGGCCATTGGCTCCTGTTGTGGCGGATACGGCGACCACGTTATTGATGCAGATCATATTGCCCAGCGCTCCGCCTGCGGTCTGAAGGGCGCAGGTGTAGAGGGGGTCGATGCCGATAAGGAGGGCGGTATTGAACTGCAAGGGCGTAAACATGACACAGGACACGGTGCAGCTGCCGGAGATAAAGGCGCCCAGAATACCGATGATGGGAGCGATGATGGGGAAGGCGTTGCCAGTCAGGTCTGCCATGGCCTGAGCCGCCACCAGAAGCATGCTGTCCATGCCGCTGGTGTTGATGCCGGAATTCATCATGATCTGCACCATGGCCACGCCGAACACCAGAGCGGAAAATGTCTTGAGCAGCTGGAAAAAGCTGCCGAGACAGACCCGGCCCACATCCTTAACCCCAATGCCGCTGACAAGGCCGAGAATCACGGCAAAGAGGACAAAGGGCAGGATGCCGGGATTCCAGAAGGGCTGGAAGGTGTAGGAGCAGGACTCCACACCAAACAGGCTGTTCCAGCCCACGGTGACAGACTGGAGCCATGGTTTCAGACCAAAGACAGCCACCCGGCTGATGAGCAGGAACAGGCCAATGCACACATAGGGGAGCCAGCCCTTCCACACCGGCATGGCACGGGGCCCATCCAGAGGGCGGAGAGCCTCTTCCTCTGTATCATTGGCAAAGCGAAAGACGTGCTTTGGCACCAAAAAGCCCTTGGAGGCGGCAAAGACAGAGACCAAAAGTCCGATGAAGGAGCCCAGAATGGAGGGAAACTCGTGACCGGCAAAAATGGAGATCAGGTAGTAGGGAAGGGAGAAAGCAAGCCCGGTGAAGAGGCCGAAGGGCAAAATCTCCACAAAGTCCCGTATCTTTCGGCCCTTTTCTCCGTAGAGCGCCAAAAAGACGCCAATGAGCAGCAGGGGCACCACAATACCGCCCACACCCAGAAACAGGGTGGTGAGCCGGGTAGAGGCATCCAAAAACTCCTCAAAGTTCAGACCGTACTGGGCCGCATACTGGGCATTTCCGGTGAGATCGGAGGAGATGGCCGTCACCATGGCAGTAATGGGCGCACCGGCGGCGGCAAAGGGGACAGGGGTGGAGTTTGCAATCAGACAGACAATGCAGGCCGCCACCGGGGGAAAGCCCAGCGCTACCAGCAGGGGAGCCGCCAGGGCGGCGGGGGTGCCGTACCCGGCGGTGCCCTCGATAAAGGCGCCAAAGAGCCATGCGATCAGAATTGCCTGCACCCGGCGGTCAGGGCTGACCCGGGAAAAGCTGCGCTGAATGGCATCCATGTACCCGCACCGGCGGAGCATATTCAAAAAGAGAATAGCGCCGAAGATGATAAAAAAGACCTCCAGGGCCTTGCAGACACCCAAAACGCCAAAAGCTGCCAGCGCAGCCGGCTCCATCTTCCAGACAAAGAGCGCCAGCACAATGGCCAGACACAGAGACAGAAACAGCGCCTTGGGGGCCGAGAGCTGAATGCGGCGGATGACCATGGCCAGCAATGCCAGCAAAATCGGGGATAGGGATAAAAGTGCATAGAGCATTTGAAAAACCTCCAATATCATTCCAGTATATCTGGTTTCTCTGGCGAGAATTGGACATTCCTACCAGTATAAAATGATTATATCAGAGGGACTCTCATTTGTCCAGTTGAGCCTACATCCGGGTAATAAATTTCACCAGCTGCTAGAATCCGACAACAGGGGCGGCAAAGCACCCCAGACTCGCAAGGAGATACTGCCGGCTTTTTCGCCCGATACCTGCAATCAGAAAGCAGACGCCGCCCACCAGCAGAAATGCGGCGGAGATAGATAGGAGCATGGTAAAGGACATCGCAATTCCTCCTTTGCGGTTAATTCCACTCGTATTCCGAAGCAATACCGTCGGGGTACTCCGTGACGTTTACCTCCCGCAGCAGCATGGTGTCGGGCATCATCCCGGAGTCCAGATAGCTGATGAGCCATTCCTCAGAGGAGTGTCCTCTCCATGTGTAGAGCTCCTCATCTGGCGCTCCCTGGATATGCCCCAGATATTCTCCTCGCTGCATGGGGTTCAAGCCGGAGAAGGGGATATACTCCCGACCCTCCCAGAGGACGGAGATATATTCCTCCCGTTCTGCGGTTTCAAATAGGATAGGATCGCTCTTATCCACGCCGGCGCAGCCGGTCAGAAGCAGGGCGAGGAGCAAAAAGAGGGACAACCTGCGTTTCATGTGTCAGACCTCCTGTATTCCAATAGATCTCCCGGCTGACAGTCCAGTGCAGCGCAGAGCTTCGCCAGCGTGGAGACCTTAATGGCCTTCGCCTTGCCGTTTTTCAGAATGGAGATGTTGGCAATGGTAATGCCCACACGCTCTGCCAGCTCGGTAACGCTCATCTTCCGCTTAGCCAGCATGACGTCGATGTGAACGATGATCTCGTCTTCCATGTCTGAAGCCTCCTCAGATCGTCCAGTCGCTCTGATCCTGCAAGGCGGCCGCCTGAGCCACCAGCGTAGAGAGGGCGGCGCAGACCACGTAGACGGCAATGCCTGCGAAGTCAATGAGCAGAGAGAGCAGGAGCATGCCGGGGTGGTTCATGTTCAGAAACAGAAAGACCAGATTGCCCGCAAAATAGTAGATCGTATCGCCGATGGCGAGCCGGGAAATGAGCGTCAGCCTTGCGGCGTTTTCCGCCGTAAAGGCTCGATCCGCCCCGACACTGAGGGCAATGCGCCATGCCGGGACGACGGCAGCGTAACAGGGTACAGCGGTGAGGGAGAGAAAAATCAGCCACGGCAGATACCATGAGGAGAACTCCGGCATAGCACGGACAATGCCGAAGCCCACAGAGGGGATCACCCGCAGATAGACCGCCAGACCGCAGGCGGCGACGCCTGCAATGATGATCCTCAGCCAGACGGAACAGGTTTGATGCTTCAAGAGAAAGACCTCCTTGTGTTCAGATCGGCCCTATTCTAGCACGGGATAAAACGAATGTCAATAAAAATTTATTGAATTACGATAAAAAGCTGGCGGTGGTGCAGACAAAAAAGCGTTGAAATCCGTGCAGTGCTGTGCTAAACTACAAAATAGTACCAATACTATTCAGCGGAGATCGTATGTAACTATGATGTATCAATGGAACCTGACCATCCCGGAGCTGACCGGCGACACCCCCCGCCGGGCCTATGTCTATGTGCCTCATTCTCACGAAAAGGACCCCGGCCGGCGCTATCCGGTGTTGTACATGTTCGACGGTCACAACGTCTTTTTCGACGACCACGCCACCTACGGCAAGAGCTGGGGCATGGGGGCCTATCTGGACTACACGGACACGGACCTCATTGTGGCGGCGGTGGAGTGCAACCATAGCCCGGAGGGCGGCCGTCTCAGGGAGTATTCTCCCTTTACCTTTGACGATCCCGCACTGGGCCATATTGAGGGTCGGGGCGGGGAGACCATGGACTGGTATGTCAATGTCTTCAAGCCTGAGATCGACCGCCGCTTTCCCACGCTCCCTGACCGTGCGCACACCTTTATCGGCGGCAGTTCTATGGGCGGACTGATGAGCCTGTATGCGGCGCTGGAGTATAATGAGGTGTTTTCCAAAGCGGCGGCACTGTCTCCCTCCGTCTGGTGCGCCCCGGATCAGACGGCGGAGATGATCCGCAAGGCATCTATCCGGCGGGATACGGTGATTTACATGGACTACGGTTCCAAGGAGATGAAATTCCGCAAAAATATGGCCCGGCATTACGGCAGAACGGCGGCGCTGCTGATGGAAAAGGGCGTATATCTGACCAGCCGCATCGTCCCCGGCGGGGAACACTGCGAGGCCAGCTGGGAGCGGCAGATCCCCTATTTTATGAGCACGCTGTTTTACGATCCCTGAGGGGAGGACTTTGACATGGAGATGCAATATTTTAAATGGTATAGCTCCGCTTTGGACAGGGATATGGAATGCAAGATCTACGGCCATGCCGGGCGGCCTGTGCTGTACATCCCGACCCAGGACAAACGGTTTTTTGAGTTTGAGGATGTCCGCATGACGGACATCTGGGCGCCCTGGATCGAATCCGGTCGGGTGATGGTCTTTTCCGTCGATACCATGGATGGAGAGACCTGGTCCAACAAGGGAGGAGACCCCTACTGGCGTGCCCGCCGGCATGAGCAGTGGATGCATTATATCACAGACGAATTTGTTCCCTTTATGCGGGATATGGTGAACCACCGAAACGACTGGACGGGCTATCCCGGTATTATGGTGTTTGGGTGCTCGCTGGGCGCCACCCACGCCGTCAACCTGTTCTACCGCCGTCCTGATCTTTTTGACCGGCTGCTGGCCCTCAGCGGCATCTACAATGCCGATTACGGCTTTGACGGCTATATGGATGAGGTGGTCTATATGAATTCCCCCGTCCACTATATGGCGAATCTGCCGGTAGATCATCCCTTTATCCGGGAGTTTAATCAGAAAAAATCCGTCATCTGCGTGGGCCTGGGCGACTGGGAGGTGCCGGATTCCACCCGGGAACTGCACCATATCCTGATGAACAAAGGGATTCATACCTGGGTAGACTATTGGGGCTACGACTGCAGCCACGACTGGTCCTGGTGGTACAAGCAGGTGGAGTATTTCCTGCCCTATCTGCTGGGCTGACGGACGAAATGGAAAGCGAGATGCGTTACGATGAAGAACTTTATTTTTATCTCTCCCAATTTTCCCACCAACTACTGGCTGTTTTGCCGGGAATTGAAGAAAAACGGTCTTAATGTCCTGGGGATCGGAGACCAGCCCTATGACCAGCTGGCGCCAGAATTGAAGGCCAGCCTGAACGAATATTACAAGGTCAGCAATCTGGAGAACTATGACGAGGTCTATCGGGCAGTGGCGTTTCTGATTTTCAAGCACGGCCCCATTGATTGGCTGGAGTCCAACAACGAATACTGGCTGGAGCGGGACGCCATGCTCCGCACTGCCTTCCACATCACCAGCGGCTTTCAGGTGGAGGATATGCCCCGCATCAAGTATAAAAGCAAGATGAAGGAGTTTTACCGAAAGGCGGGCATCCCTGTGGCCCGTTATCACATCGTGGACACGGTGGAGGGCTGCAAAAAATTCATCCACGAGGTGGGCTATCCGGTGGTCGCCAAACCGGACAACGGCGTGGGGGCAAATGACACCTATAAGCTGTCGAATGATGCCGAACTGGAGCACTTCTTCCAAGCCAAGGTGCCCGGCGTCTCCTATATTATGGAGGAGTTTGTCCACGCCGAGGTCAACTCTTACGACGCCATTATCAACGCTCAGGGCGAGCCTCTCTTTGAGACCGGCAATGTATCTCCCGTGTCCATTATGGACATTGTGAATGAAAACGGCAACTCTCTCTACTATATCCGCAAGGAGCTGCCCGACGATGTCCGTGCCGCCGGCCGGGCCACCGTCAAGAGTTTTGGCGTCAAGAGCCGCTTCATCCACTTTGAGTTCTTCCGCCTGACGGAGGACCAGCCAAGTCTCGGCAAAAAGGGGGACGTGGTGGCCCTGGAGGTGAATATGCGCCCCAGCGGCGGCTTCTCACCGGATATGATGGACTTCGCCCACAGTACCGACGTGTATAAGATCTGGGCGGACATGATCGCCTTTGACAAGAGCACTGTGCCGGAGGGCGAGCACAATTTCTGCGCCTATGCGGGACGGAGGGACGGCAAGAACTTCGTCTACAGCCACGAGGATATTATGCGTCTGTACGGCCCCCAGATGAAGATGGTGGGCCGCATCCCCGACGTGCTGGCCGGCGCTATGGGTAACCAGATGTATGTGGCAAACCTGCCTACCCAGGAGGCACTGGATCAGTTCTATCGGGATGTGCTGCAGTGCAAATGAGCGGAATCGGGTAATTTTTTGCAGATCGAAACGGACAGGACATTGTCTTTGAGGGCGGTCATTTTGCACTGCCGGCTGAGAATATATAAGAAAATCGGAGCAGCTGCATGCCGCAGCCGCTCCGATTTTTGCTGTTGTAATGAGTTACAGCTTAGAAATCCGGTAGGTCGTCTCATGGCGCTTGGGACCGGTGGAGACGATGGTGATGGGTGCCTCGATCTGCTGCTCCAGGAAGTCCACATAGGCCTTGGCATTCTCCGGCAGGACGTCATAGTCGGTGATGCCGCGGATGTCGCTCTTCCAGCCCTTTAGGGTGGTAAAGACGGGCTTGGCCCGCTCCAAACGGGAAGGAGTGGGGAAGGTAGTTGTGATTTCACCGTCGATCTCATAGCCGGTGACCACTTTGATCTCGTCCAGATAGCCCAGTACATCCAGACAGGTCAGGGCCACCTGAGTCGCACCCTGGACCATGCAGCCGTACTTGGTGGCCACAGCGTCAAACCAGCCTACCCTGCGTGGACGGCCGGTGGTGGCGCCAAACTCGCCCTTGTCGCCGCCCCGGCGGCGGAGTTCGTCGCCCTCCTCGCCCAGCAGCTCGGAGACAAAAGGCTCGGTCTTGGAGCCAACGCAGGAGGAATAGGCCTTGGTGACAGTGATGACATCCTCAATGGCGGTGGGGGGGACGCAGGCGCCCACGGTGCCGAAGCCGGCCAAGGTGTGGGAAGAGGTAGTCATGGGGAAAATGCCCAGATCCGGGTCCTTCATGGAGCCCAGCTGGCCTTCCAGCAGGACGGTCTTGCCTGCCTTCAGCGCCTGGTGTACAAAGGTGACGGCATCCCCCACATAGGGACGGATCAGCTCCCGGTACTCTATCAGCTCGTCAAAAAGGGCCTCGGCGTCCAGCAGGGGCTTGTGATAGAGGTACTGGAACATGATGTTCTTCCGCTCCACGGCGGCATTCAGCCGCTGGCGCAGCCGCTCCTCGTCAAAGAGGTCGCAGACCTGAATGCCGGTCTTGGCGTATTTATCGGAATAGAAGGGGGCGATGCCGGACTTGGTAGAGCCGAAGGCCCGGCCGGCCAGCCGCTCCTCCTCATAGCCGTCCTGCAGCACATGATAGGGCATCAGCAGCTGCGCCCGCTCAGAGACGATCAGATTGGGGGCGGGCACGCCCTGGTCGGTGATGCTCTTCAGCTCTGTGACCAGTTTTTTGATGTCCAGCGCCACGCCGTTTCCGATGATATTGGTTATATGGGGATAGAAAGAACCGGAGGGGAGGATATGCAGTGCAAATCTGCCGTAGTCGTTGATGATGGTATGACCGGCATTGGCGCCGCCCTGAAAGCGGATGACAACATCGGAGGTCTCCGCCAGCATATCGGTGATTTTGCCCTTGCCCTCGTCGCCCCAGTTTGCGCCTACGATTGCTTTTACCATAATGTATTGCTCCTCTGTACGGAAAAAGTAGATGGAAGACCCGTACAGAATTTATTATAGACGATAGCCTGTTCCAATTCAAGGAAAACTTCATAAAATACGTTCGGCTCCCATCTTATGGCACCGCCTTTTCCCAGATCAGCTCGCTTCCGCTCCCGTCCAGGGCCACAATGCCTGCCTCTGTCAGCAGACAGGATCTCCCGCGCAGCTTCTTTTTGGCCTTCCGGGGAAGCAGTCTGCGGCAGTTCAGGGGCGTTCCCGTCCGGAGGTCCCATAGCTCTGCCTTTTGGGTGCGCATTCCCTTCGTCTCTACCCGCCAGAGAAGGGATAAATGCCGGTCGTCCTGAAAGATTACCTCATAGCTGACCGAGACGGAATAAGAGGGAAGTGGCTTTGATGCCTCCAGCGCCTCCTCCGCCAGCACACAGCAGCGGGCGTGGTAAGTCTCCAGCCACCGGCGGAGCACCTGCTCCACATGCCGCCAGTGCCGCTCCATTCTGCGCTCCGCCCGGCTCTTTCCGGGAAACTGGGGCAGGGAGCAGCGGCAGGTGAGGACAGGCTGTTCCTCCCAGAGGTAATCATGCTCCCACTCCTGGGGGGTGATGAAAGTTGCGTCCATGTGCAATGCCTCCCGTTTCAACTGTACCAGTCTATGAGAGGACAGATTTTTGGTGAAAAGGGTGTTTACTTTCGTGCGCTAAAATGGTAAAATACAGAAGTTAGAGACGGCGTTTGCCGCAAAGACGGACCACAGGAGGAAACAGAATATGTCGAAGGTAATGGGCAAGCAGCCCAGCATGGCTCTCTACGAGACCATTTTGCAGCTGAAAGATTTGGACGAGTGCTATCGGTTTTTTCAGGACCTCTGCACCGTGTCCGAGCTTCGGGCCATGGAGCAGCGCTATGACGTGGCCGTCCTGCTGGAAAAGGGCATGATCTACAACGACATTCTGGACAAGACCGGAGCCTCCAGCGCCACCATCAGCAGAGTAAACCGCTCCCTGAACTACGGCGTGGGCGGCTATAAGGACATTTTTGCCCGTCAAAAGGCCGAGGAGCAGGCGTGAACGCCTATACCGGTCTGGCGGGGAGCTATGACGGGCTGACTGCCGATGTGGACTATACGCTCTGGCTCCGCTGGTATCTCAGGTGGCTCCGAAAAGAGAAGGAGCCGGTGGAGACGGTGCTGGATCTGGCCTGCGGCACAGGAACGCTGACCTGTCTTCTGGCAAAAGAGGGCTATGACCTCATCGGCGTAGACGCATCCCCGGATATGCTGGCTCAGGCCATGGACAAGGCATTGGAATTGGAGGAGGAGCAGAGACCCCTGCTCCTCTGTCAGTCTATGGATCGGCTTGCCCTGTACGGTCAGGTGGATGCTGTGGTCTGCTCACTGGACAGCCTGAACTACCTGACGGATCAGCGGGCGCTGAGACGGACGGTTGCCGGTATTTCCCAATATCTCCGCCCTAGGGGACTGTTTTTGTTTGATGTCATCCCGGCTTGGGAGTTTGCCCGGCGGGACGGACAGGTCTTTGTGGACGAGGACGAGGATACCCTGTGTCTCTGGCGGGCAAACTACGACAAGCGGACACGGGTCATTACCTACGGCCTGGACCTTTTCGAACAGGACGCCGACCGCCGTTGGCTGCGCAGTCAGGAGGAACACCGGGAGCGGGGCTGGGACTTAGACTTCCTGCGGGAAGTGCTGACCGGGCAGGGCTTTGGAGAGATCGAAGTCTACGGCGCGGACAGAAAAAAGCGGCCGGATGAACGAGACGAGCGAGTTTATTTTGCCTGCCGCAAATCATAATTTGGAGTATTACAACGATGTCAGATAAAATCATTCGAGCCATTACCACCGACGGCGCAGTCATGGCTGCCGCCATCACTGCAAAGAACATGGTAGAGACCGCGCGTCAAATGCACACCACGCTCCCCGTCGCTACGGCGGCGCTGGGCCGGGCGCTGATGGCGGCTTCCCTCATGGGAAACCAGCTCAAGGGGGAAAAGGACACGGTCAGCCTCCAATTCAAGGGCGGCGGCCCGCTGGGGGCCATCACCTGCGTGTCCGACTCCTCCGGCAACGTTCGGGGCTATGTGGACGAGCCTCACGTCCCCCTGATGGAGAAATACCCCGGTAAGCTGGACGTAGGCAGCGCCGTAGGCACAGACGGTACGCTGACCGTCATTAAAGATTTGGGCATGAAGGAGCCTTACGTCGGCTCTGTTCCTCTGGTCAGCGGCGAGATTGCTGAGGATGTCACCTCCTATTTTGCCGTCAGCGAGCAGTTCCCCACTGCCTGCGCCCTGGGCGTTTTGGTTGAGCGGGACCAGTCTGTCTCCGCCGCCGGGGGCTACCTGATCCAGCTCCTGCCCGGCGCCATGGACAGCGACATTGACAAGGTGGAGCGGGGCGTGCAGGCGTTTGGCAGCGTGACGCCTCACTTGCAGGAGGGTATGAGCCCGGAAGAGATGGTGAAGGCCATTTTGTCCGAGTTTGAGGTGGAGTTTCTGGATGAGTCCCCGGTGGAATACCGCTGCACCTGCTCCCGGGAGCGGTACGGCAGAGCGCTCCTCAGCCTGGGGGAGGAGGACCTGGCAGAGCTTTCCCAGGATCCCTGCGGCATAGAGCTGAAGTGTCAGTTCTGTGGGAAGAAATATCACTTTTCCGAGGGAGAACTCCGGTCCATTCTGGCGGAAAAGAAGAAAATGACAATGAAAAAGAAAAACTGAAAAATCCGAAAAAAACAGTTGACAATGGGGCGGACGATGAGTATAATAATACGTGCGTCCGATGAAAGGGCACAACGGGAACGGGAGCATAGCTCAGCTGGTTAGAGCACCTGCCTTACAAGCAGGGGGTCACAGGTTCGAGTCCTGTTGTTCCCATTCACTGTCTGAAAGACGTGGCCATTTTGGCCCGGTAGTTCAGTTGGTTAGAACGCCAGCCTGTCACGCTGGAGGTCGACAGTTCGAGCCTGTTCCGGGTCGCTTATGCCTCTGTAGCTCAGTTGGTAGAGCAGGGGACTGAAAATCCCCGTGTCATTGGTTCGATTCCGATCGGAGGCACCATGCTTCACATCTGTGAAGCACCTGCGGGAGTAGCTCATCTGGTAGAGCGCCACCTTGCCAAGGTGGAGGTAGCGAGTTCGAGCCTCGTCTTCCGCTCCAAAAGAGAAAACAGGAGCAGCTTGCTCCTGTTTTCACATATGGCAACATAGCCAAGTGGTAAGGCGTGGGTCTGCAAAACCCTGATTCCCCGGTTCGAATCCGGGTGTTGCCTCTCAATATGAAATCGCATCCTCGAAAGAGGATGCGATTTTCAGCCTGTCAAAAAACTACCCAGATGCCCCCGATTCCTGTATAATAAGGGAAAGGGGGCGTTGTCATGGAACAATGGGGAAAGGATGCCCGGCGAGA
>OMVL01000031.1 GCA_900314485.1 uncultured Eubacteriales bacterium | reverse complement strand
GCGGGAAATGCGCTCAGAGCCGAAGAGACGGAGAATATCGTCCTCCAGTGACAGGAAGAAGCGGCTCTCGCCGGGATCCCCCTGACGGCCGGAACGGCCGCGAAGCTGGTTGTCGATGCGCCGGGCCTCATGGCGCTCGGTGCCCAGGATATACAGTCCGCCCACCTGGCGTACCTGCTCCGCCTCCTCAGAGATCTTGCCCTTGTACTCCGCCATCTTCTCGGCAAAGAGCTTCCGGGCCTCCAAAATCTCCTCGTTGTCCGTGTCGGCAAAGCCGGTGGCCTCTGCAACGACCTCGTCCTCATAGCCCTTTCTTCTCAGGTCTGCTGTGGCCAGATACTCGGCGTTGCCGCCCAGCATAATGTCGGTACCACGACCGGCCATATTGGTGGCCACGGTGACAGCGCCGAACTTACCGGCCTGAGCCACGATCTCCGCCTCACGCTCGTGATTCTTGGCGTTCAGGACGTTATGAGGCACGCCCTTGGCTTTCAGCATCCGGCTCAGCCGCTCGGACTTCTCGATGGAGACGGTACCCACCAGCACGGGCTGGCCCTTTTCATGGCAGGAGATGATCTGCTGGACGATAGCCCGGTATTTTCCGGCCTCGGTCTTGTAGACGCAGTCGGGCTGGTCGATGCGGGCCACAGGGCGGTTGGTGGGGATCTCCACAATGTCCAGGCTGTAAATGGACCGGAACTCCTCCTCCTCTGTCATGGCGGTGCCGGTCATACCGGAGAGCTTGCTGTACAGGCGGAACAGATTCTGGAAGGTGATGGTAGCCAGCGTCTTGCTCTCGTTGGCGACCTCCAGACCCTCCTTGGCCTCGATGGCCTGATGCAGACCCTCGTTGTAGCGGCGGCCGTACATCAGGCGGCCGGTAAATTCGTCAACAATGATGACCTGATTGTCCTTGACCACGTAGTCCACGTCCCGGCGCATGACACCATGGGCACGGATGGCCTGGTTAATATAGTGGTTGAGGCTGGCGTTGTCCGCATCGGCCAGGTTTTCCACGTTGAAGTATTCCTCCGCCTTGGAGATGCCCCGGGCAGTGAGGGTGCACTGCTTCCGCTTTTCCTCCACCACGTAGTCGTAGTTCTGGTTGACCTCCTCGTCAATCTCCTTATCGTCGCTCTCGGCGATGACAAAGCGGCGCAGGCCGGTGACAAAGCGGTCTGCCATCTGATAGAGCTGGTTGGACTCGTCGCCCTTGCCGGAGATAATGAGGGGGGTACGGGCCTCGTCGATGAGGATGGAGTCCACCTCGTCCACGATGGCAAAGTTCTGGCCCCGCTGGACCAGATCCCGGTCGTAGATGGCCATGTTATCTCTCAGATAGTCAAAGCCGATCTCATTGTTGGTGCCGTAGGTAATGTCGGCGGCATAGGCATCCTTGCGCTCCTTGCGGGTCAGGCCGTGGACGATCAGGCCCACCTTGAGACCCATAAAGCGGTAGACCTTACCCATCCACTCCGAGTCACGCTTGGCCAGATAGTCGTTGACGGTGACGATATGCACACCGTCGCCGCTGAGGGCGTTCAAATAGGCGGGCAGGGTAGCCACCAGGGTCTTGCCTTCGCCGGTCTTCATCTCGGCAATACGGCCCTGATGGAGGATGATGCCGCCGATGAGCTGCACCCGGTAAGGCCGCATGCCCAGCACACGGTCAGATGCCTCCCGAATGGCGGCAAACGCCTCAGGGAGCAGGTCGTCCAACGTCTCGCCGTTTGCGTAGCGCTGCTGAAACTCCGGCGTCTTGGCCTTCAGCTGCTCGTCGGTAAGGGCCTTATACTCATCGCCCAGGGCTTCGATCTGATCCACCAAAGGGGTGATCTTCTTGACCTCACGGGAGGATGAGGTACCAAAAAGGGTCTGAAATAATCCCACAGTAATGCTTCCTTTCCAAATTGCTTATTGTAAGCGCATATTTCAGCGCAATATATACTACCTGCATACTCGGCCATTATAACATAACTTTCCGTCCGCATACAAGGTTTCCACTGCTGAAAGTTACACAAAAATGCCCTTGTTTCCCAGCAATAAGTGAGCGGAACGGAAAACACCGTCTGTCCTGCCCATAGGCGCAGAGACAGACGGTGTGTGTTTCTTACATCAGCGGTGCCAGCAGCCGGAGCACTGCCCGCCAAAGCCGTTTCAGCCAGCTCAGCCGAGTCGTCTCCTCCAGCAGCACCTGCTGGCTCTTTTCCTGGGTCTCCAGAAAATCCCGCTTGACATCGGCAATCACCGGATGGTTGTAGATCCATACGCCGCACTCAAAGTGAAGGTAGAGACTGCGGTAGTCCAGATTGATGGTACCCACCACGGCGTACTGCCCGTCCACCACAAAGGTCTTGGCATGGATAAAGCCGGGAGTATACTCGTAAATCTTCACCCCCGCCTCCAAAAGGGCGGGATAGTTGGCCCGAGTCACCTCAAAGACAGACTTTTTGTCCGGGATATGGGGGGTGATGATACGCACGTCGATGCCGGCCTTGCCCGCCACGATCAGCGCCTGAACCATGGGATAGTCCAGAATGAGATAGGGCGTGGTGATATAGACATACTTTGTGGCCCGGCTGATCAGATTCAGATAGACGTTGGAGCCCACTGCCTCCTGATCCAGGGGATTGTCCTCGTAGGGCTGGATCACACCGGGGGCGGAGATGGGCTCCTTCTGCCAGCGCTCCGGGCGGTATTGGTCATAGTCCTCCCGCTCTGAGCAGGTGTAGTCCCATGTGGAGAGGAACATGACCGCGAGATTCCAGGCTCCCGCCCCTTTCAGCAAAATGCCTGTGTCCTTCCAGTGACCATAGCGCACTTCGGCATTGATATACTCGTCCGCCAGATTGATGCCGCCGGTAAAGGCGGTATGGCCGTCAATGATACAGATTTTCCGGTGATCCCGGTTATTCAGCCGGATGGACGCAACGGGCCGGAAGGGATTGACCACGCCGCAGCGGATCCCCCGCTCCTCCATCTGTTTGCGAAAGTTCCGGGGCAGGGTGAAGAGACAGCCTACGTCGTCATAGAGGATCCTGACATCCACCCCCGCCTTTGCCTTTCGCTCCAGCCGCTCCAGAATGGCATCCCACATGACGCCCGCCCGGATGATGAAGTATTCCAGAAAGATAAAGTGCTCCGCTTTGTCGATCTCCTCCAGCAGCCGATGCCACAGGTCTTCTCCCAACGGGAAATAGACCGCCTGGGTATTGCCGTGGGGCGGGCAGTGGGAGGCTGCCCTGATATAGTTGGACTGGCTCTCCGCCTGCCCGTCGCCGCCGAAGAGGTCCGGCGGGGCCACATGCCCTTCCAGCGCCGCCCGGCTCAGCTCCCCCAGCTCCGCCATTCGCCTGCGGCTGCGCTTGGAGAGCTGGCTGCCGCCGAAGAGAAGGTAAAACAGGCCGCCAAAGACGGGAAAGGCGGCAATGGGCAGGGTCCAGGCCAGCTTGTAGTCCGGGTGTCCGTTACGGCCCACAATGGCCAGCACAGCAAAGATACTGATAAAAATGCAGACAAAATAGAACTGAACAAAGTAGGTGGAAAACCACCCCACCATCACCACCAGCAGCGCCAGTTGGAGGATGATGAGCACGCTGACAATGGGCATACGGTGGGTCAGCAGCCGGGCAATGCGGCTGAACAGGCCCTGCCGTTTGCTGTCATATCTCTGTTGAGGTGTCTTTTTGCTCATACTGCTCCTTTTATCACTTGACGACCACGTTCTTCTCGCCCAGCAGCGCCTTCAGCTCACGAACCAGTGAAGTATGGATGAGGCAGGGCATGCCGTAGCGTTTTTTCGTGTCTTGGAAATAGAATACCATCTGTCCCGTGCCGGGGAACATGACCAGCATTTGACGCACCTTATTTACTCTGGGGTCGGCGCTGGTCTCAAAATTCAGATAGAGCTTTCTCGCCCCCGGGATGACGCCGGAGGCAGGCGCAGCCTGAACGGGCGCTGGCTGTCTCTGAACGCCCACCGACCGGTCTGTCCGGCGAAAGGAGGACTGGTCCAGGAGGGGGATACTCTCCTCTTCCAGGGGGAAGATCCGCTCTACAATCAGCTGGGGCTGTTTCTCGTCCCGGACGGAAATGCGCCCATCCACCAGGACCCCGTGGCCCACCGCCAGAAGACTGCCAAACTGCTCCATGGCTCTGGCAAAGACGATCAGTTCCATGCTGCCCGTGTCATCCTCCAGCATAGTGTAGGACATGAGAGCGTTATTTCGGGTGGTACGGGTACGGTTTGACAGGACGATGCCCGCCAGCCGGACCCGCTGCTCGTCATGGAACTGGGTGGGGCCGGTCTCCTGACCGAAGTCCGCCAAAATGCGGCCCATGGGGGCGGCATTGGCTCTGCGGACAATATCCCGATATTCGTCCATGGGGTGTCCGGAGAGGTACAGACCGGTCATCTCCCGCTCCATGCTCATCAGCTCTGCCGGGGCAAATTCCGGCAGATTGGGCATTGGCACCTGATTGGCCGCCTCCTCCCCCGCGCTCATGCCGCCAAAGAGGTCAAACTGCCCCTCCACGTTCTTTTTCCGGCTGTCGCCGATGGCGTCTACCACGGTGTTCATCACATACAGCAGCTGGCTGCGCTTGCAGCCCATGCTGTCAAAGGCGCCGCAGCGGATCAGATTCTCCAGCGCCCGGCGGTTCAAATCCAAATCAAAGGTCCGCTCGCAGAACTGCTGGAAGGAGGTGAAGGGGCCCTTCTCCCGCCGCTCCTGCTCAATGCGCTCCACCACTGAGCGGCCCACGCCCTTGACGGCGGCCAGGCCGAAGCGGATGTCGTCGCCCTGAACGGTAAAGTCCGCACCGGAGCGGTTGACGTCAGGAGGCAGCAGACCGATGCCCATATCCTTGCAGGCGGAGATATATTCCGCCACCTTGGAGCTGGAGTCCAAAATACTGGTCAGCAGGGCGGCCATATACTCCTGTGGATAGTGGCATTTAAAATATGCGGTCTGATAGGCCACAATAGCGTAGCAGACGGCGTGGGCCTTGTTAAAGGCGTAGTTTGCAAAGTCGTAGATCTCCCCGTAGATGGCCTTGGCAGTCTCTTCCGGGATGCCGTTTGCCACGCAGCCCTTGATGCCCCGCTGAGGGTCGCCGTAGATAAAGGCGTGCTCTTCCTGCTGGATCTGCTTGGCCTTCTTTTTGGAGATGGCCCGGCGCACCATGTCCGCTCCGCCCAGCGAGTAACCCGCCAGCTGCTGGAAGATCATCATCACCTGCTCCTGATAGACGATGCAGCCGTAGGTGACGGACAAAATCGGTTCCAGCATGGGATGCTTATAGCGGATCTTGGATGGATCGGTCTTGCACTGGACAAATCGGGGGATGGACTCCATGGGGCCGGGACGGTAGAGGGCCACAATGGCCGTCAGATCCTCGATGCTGGAGGCCTTCATCTGGACGCACACGCCGGTCATGCCGGCGGACTCCATCTGGAACACACCGGAAGTCTGGCCCTGCTGGAGCATGTGAAAGGTCGGCCCGTCGTTATCCGGGATATTTTTCAGGTCAAAATCCGGGTTCTTTAGCCGGATCATCTTCTGCGCATCGTCCAGCACCGTCAGATTGCGCAGACCCAGAAAGTCCATCTTGAGCAGCCCCAGCTCCTCCAGGGTGGTCATGATATACTGGGTGACGATGCTCTCGTCATTTCTCGCCAAGGGGACGTACTCATAGACCGGCCGCTTGGTAATGACCACGCCGGCGGCGTGCTTGGAGGCATGGCGGGGCATGCCCTCGATCTTCTTGGAGGTATTGATCAGCAGCTGCACCTGAGGATCGCTGTCATATCGGTCCTTCAGGGGTTTGGATACCTTCAGTGCCTCGTCCAGCGTGATGTGCAGCGGCATGGTGGGGACCAGCTTTGCAATCTGATCCACGTCGCCGTAGGGCATGCCCAGCACCCGGCCCACATCCCGCAGAACGCCTCTGGCCGCCATGGTGCCGAAGGTGACGATCTGGGCCACATGATCCTCGCCGTAGGTTCGGTTGACGTAATCAATCACCTCGCCCCGGCGGCGGTAGCAGAAGTCCATGTCAATATCCGGCATGGTGACCCGCTCCGGGTTGAGGAAGCGTTCGAAATACAGCTCGTACTTCATGGGATCCACATCGGTGATGTCCAGGCAGTAAGCCACCATAGAGCCGGCGGCGCTGCCTCTGCCGGGACCGACGGGAATGTCGTGACGCTTGGCATAGCCTACGAAGTCCGCCACAATGAGGAAGTAGTCCACAAAGCCCATCGTGCGGATCATGTCCAGCTCGTAGTCCAGTCTGTCCCGATAGCCGGGGGGATCGGCGGGATAGCGGCGCTGGTAGCCCTCGCCGCACAGCTTGAGCAGCAGGCTCTCTCCGTCATAGCCCTTGGGGTAGCGGAACTCCGGCAGGTGATAGGTGCCGAACTGAAACTCCACCTGACACTGTCGGGCGATCTTAGCCGTGTTTTCAATGGCCTCCGGGTAGGCGGAAAAGAGCTGGCGCATCTCCTCCTCGGACTTGATATAAAATTCCTCCGTCTCAAACTTCATCCGGTTGGGGTCGTCCGAGGTCTTTCCCGTCTGGATGCACATCAGCACGTCCTGGGCCTGCGCGTCCTCCCGAGTGAGATAATGGGCGTCATTGGTGGCGGCAAGGGGCAAGTCCAGTTCTCCGGCAAGGCGTACCAGATCCGGCAGGATCTCCCGCTGGTCGTCAATACCGTGGTCCTGGATCTCAATATAGTAATTCCCGTCGCCCATCATTTCTTTCATCATTTGGGCGTGTTTTTTGGCGCCGCTGTAATCCCCGTTGCGCAGGCGGCGGGGAATCTCGCCTGCCAGACAGGCAGAGAGGGCAATGAGTCCCTCATGGTGCTCTCTCAGCAGATCCAGGTCAATGCGGGGCTTCATATAAAAGCCCTCGATATTGGCCTGGCTCACCATGTAGGACAGATTGCGGTAGCCCGTCTCATTTTTGCACAGCAGTATGAGATGGCGGGCCCCCAGATCCAGGTCATGACTCTTGTCAAACCGTGTTCTGGGGGCCACGTAGACCTCGCATCCAATGACAGGATGGATGCCTTCCTTTTTGCATGCTCGGTAAAAGTCCACCACGCCGTACATATTGCCGTGGTCCGTGATGGCAACGGCAGTCTGGCCCAGCGCTTTCACCCGCTGGACCAGCCCCTGGATGCGGCATGCGCCGTCCAGCAGGGAGAACTCGGTGTGGACGTGGAGGTGTACAAAGGACATAAGGACTCCTTTTCCGTTTCTTGCTTATTGCCAATGCCGCTCCGCCAGCTCTGTCAGCTTGCGCAGCCGGTGATTGAGACAGGATTTGGAGATGCCCCCCAGTTCTGCCAGCTGACTGAGGGCCAGTTCCGGGTTTTCCACCCGCAGCACTGCCGTCTCTCTCAGGTTATCCGGCAGTGCGTCCCATTGTCCGGACTTTTGCAGGCGCTGGATGGCGGAAATCTGCTTCTGGGCGGCAGCCACCGACTTGTCCAGATTGGCCATGTCGCAGTTGGAACGGCGGTTGACCTTGTTCACCACGTTCTTCTCCAGCTTGGTGTTCATAATCTCCATAGCCGCCAGAGGAGCGCCGATGGTGGTGAGAAAATCCGCAATCGTCTCGCTCTTTTTGAAATAGGTTACGTAGTTGGCTCCCCGGACTGTCGTCTTGGCCGTCAGGTCCAGCTCCGCCATCAGGGGCTGCAGTTCTCTGGCCACATGGTAATGGGAGGTGGTGAACTCCAGATGATACCGCTTCCGGGGGTCTAAAATGGAGCCCCCCGCCAGAAAGGCCCCTCGGAAGAAGGCGATCTGGCAGCAGCTCTCCTCCAGCACGGCGTAGTTCACATGGTGGGACAGCTGCTCCTCAGAATAGCCGTAGGTGTCCAGAATCATCTTCAGCTTGTCCGGGTCGGTGATGGAAAAAATATATTTTCCTCCCGGCAGGAGCTCCTGAGGCCGCTGGTCAAAGGTGATCTGGAAGGCTTTGCGAAACAGCCGCCCGAGCCGCTTTGCCACCTGCTCGGAGGTGGTGACAATGCGAATCTCCCGGCTGAGAAAGGTGTTGCAGAACAGCAGGATGCCATAGGCCTCTGCCCGGGCGCAGCAGCCCCGGCTGATCTTGTCCCGGCACAGCTCCGCCTTGACGGCGCCGGAAAAGGTCTTTTCTCCCACGGTCCTTCCCCTTCCTTCCACGTTCAATGCTCTCGGATGTATCGGATACCCTGATCCGTCCAGGTGCGGACGCAGCGGGCGTCTACCACTCTCATAACGGCCTCCGCCAGTTTGCGGGGATCGTGGCGGGCGTGGTTATGCCGGCTGATGTCGGACAGGGGCTCGCAGATCAGCTCCACCCCCATACGACGGACTGCCATTCCGTCGATCATGAGGGGAAAGGCATTTTCCGTCTGATACCGTTCCCGGATGTTGGCAGGAATAATGGCGGAATTGCCCAAGGCCAGATCGATCATGCCGGACCGCCCGTGGTCTGCCAATGCCTGCAGGTGCTCGGAGAGCGTATAGCCCTCCGTCTCTCCCTCCTGGGTCATGATATTGGCAATATAGATCCGCAGGGCCGGAGATGCCGCAACGGCGTCTGCAATGCCGGGGACCAGCAGGTTGGGAATGATGCTGGTATAGAGACTGCCGGGACCCAGCAGAATGACATCCGCCCGGGCAATGGCGTCTAGGGCCGCCTTCAGGGGCTTCGGGTCTTTCGGCTCCATCCGTACCCGGCGGATGCGGCAGTGCTGGCTCCGCTTGAAGGCAGAGATCTTGCTCTCCCCCCGGATAGAGGTGCCGTTTTCAAATTCGGCAACAATGTCCACCGTATCTGCCGTCACTGGCAGCACCTTGCCTTTGACGGCTAGAATCTGGTTCATCCGCTCCACTGCCGTCTCAAAGGAGGGGGAGATGCCGTCCAGCGCCGCCAGAAACAGGTTGCCGAAGCTCTGGCCCGCCAGCGAGCCATCGTGAAAACGGTAGCTCAGCAGCTCTTCCATGATCGGCTCCACATCTGCCAGAGCCTCCAGGCAGTTGCGCAGGTCCCCGGGAGGCGGCATGCCCAGGTCGTGGCGGAGCACGCCGGAGCCGCCGCCGTCGTCCGCCATGGTGACCACGGCGGTGATATTGTGCGTGTAGTATTTCAGGCCCCGCAGCATGGTGGAAAGGCCGGTGCCGCCGCCAATGGCTACGATATGAGGGCCGCCGCCGGCAGGAATGCGGCTCAGTTCCTCTTCCATCTCACTTACGCTCCCGGTTGATGTCCCGATGCTGTTCTGAGACGGGATAGCCTAAATGCGCTACCATCTGGGCAACGGCGTGGGTCATGGCCACAGAGCGGTGCTGTCCGCCGGTGCAGCCCATGCAGATGACCAGATTGCTCTTCCCCTCCTCCTCGTAGAGGGGCAGCAGGAACGCCAGCATCCGTTCCATCTTGTCCCGAAACTCCTGGGTGGCGGGATACTGATCCAGAAATTCCACCACATCCGCGTCCAGTCCCGTCTTGCGGCGAAGCTCCTGGACATAAAAGGGATTGGGCAGGAAACGCACGTCCATCACCCAGTCGGCATCCATTGGGATGCCGTATTTAAAGCCAAAGGACTGGACGCTCACAGTAAAGCTGGGCCTGCTGGACGCAGCGCCTCTGAACATCTCCAGCAGGGCGGCCCGCAGCTTTGCCGTGGTATTGAAGTTGGTGGAGTCCAGAATATAGTCCGCCCTGGCCCGGACGGGAGCCAGCAGCTGCTTTTCCCTGCCAATGGCAGATTCCAGACTCTCTCCCGGCTCTGCCAGAGGATGCATCCGGCGGGTCTCCTTATATCGGGCGATGACCGCCTGAGTAGAGGCCTCTAAAAACAGGAGCTTGCAGTCACAGCCCATGGCTCTCATCTCGTCCAGCGCCTGAAACAGCGGCTCGAAGCTGTGACCGCCCCGAACGTCGCTGACCAGAGCCACCCGCTCGTAGCTGCCGCTGGAACCGCTGAGGGCCAGCTCCGCAAAGCGGGGCATCAGGGGCGCGGGCATATTGTCCACGGTGTAAAAGCCGGCATCCTCCAGAAATTCGCCCGCCTTACTCTTGCCGGCGCCGGAGAGGCCCGAAATAATGACAAACTGCATACTGCATCCTCCTCTCGTGTTTCTCTATCGCAAATTTCAGAGCATGGTGACGATCTCCAGCTCAAGCTGAAAGCCGGTCCGGTCAAAGACCACCTGTTTCACATGATTGACCAGCGCCAGCACATCGGCGCAGCTGGCTCCGCCCTTGTTGACGACAAAGCCGGCATGCTTTTCAGACACCTGGGCCGCACCCACCTGATAGCCCTTCAGGCCGCACTGGTCAATGAGAGCGGCGGCATAGGCTCCCACGGGGCGCTTGAAGGTGGAGCCGCCGCTGGCGTATTCCAAAGGCTGGGTCCGCTTCCGGCGGCGGAGCAGATCGTCCATCCGCTCCTGAATGGCCACCGGGTCCCCGGGCATCAGCTGTACCTTTGCCTCCAGGACGATCAGGTCCTCCTCCATAAAGACGCTGTGGCGGTAGCCGAACTTCTGCCCTTCGCCCCGAAGGGTGACTACCTCCCCCTCTTTGTTCAGGGCAATGGTCTGCACCACAACGTTTGCCAGTTCTCCTCCGTAGGCGCCGGCGTTCATCACCACGCCGCCGCCCATGGACCCGGGGATCCCGTGGGCAAATTCAAAACCGGTCAGCCCGCTGCGCTGGGCAAAACAGGCCGCCTGCCGCATGGGAACGCCGGCACCGCAGCGGACGGCGGTCTCTCCCACCAGCTCCAGCTGATTCAGGCCGGGGTTGGTCTTGATGACAAAGTAGTCCAGCGGCCCGTCTCCGCACAGGAGATTGGTACCCCGTCCCAGGAGGAAGGGGGTGATGTCCAGTCTGCGGGCAGCCTGAATGCAGGCAATGGTCTCCTCCGTGGTCTGGGGCAGCGCCATCACCGCCACCGGGCCGCCGATGCGGAAGGAGGTATAGTCCCTCATGGGTTCCTGCTCTTTTATCAAAAGCCCCGGGCAGACCCGGTGCAGTTCTGTTTTCAGCTGATCGAATGATCCCATCCTGATCCTCCTGTCAGTTTTTCCATTTTCAAAAAAACTTGCTGTATCCTATATTATGATATTATGGCATCAATGCCCGTCAGGGGCGAGCAAAACGGCATAAAATTCAGCATCCTTCTGCTCTGACAGATATTATAGCACGAATGCGGGCGGTGTCCAACAGGAAAATCACCGTTCATAGACAGGATGCTCCACCTTTCGGATCGCCATGCGGCGGATCAGCCCGTCCTCCGCCTCCACAACGCCATAGGTGGGCGCATAGTAGCTGCCCACAGAGCCGGGGTTGAGGATGGTCACGCCCCGGTCCTCCCAGATGCAGGCATCGTGGGTATGGCCGGAGAAGAGGACCTTCATTCCCCGCTTCTGCCCGTATCGGAGATAGCTCTCATAGCCGGACTTCACACCGTGCAGATGGCCGTGGGCCAGGAGCATGGGAATGCCCTGGACCAGGACCAGCTCCTCATTGGGGCAGTCCCGCCGCCAGTCACAGTTGCCCGCCACCTTATGCAGCTCGATCTCCGGAAACCGCTCCATCACCTGCTCAATGTCGCTCAGGCCGTCTCCCAGGTAGAATACCATACCGGGCCGCTCCTTTTTCAGCGTCTCCCGCATATTGCCGCAGTTTCCGTGGGAATCGGAAAAGATCACGATTTTCATTGGAGCACATCTCCTCTCGCTGTCGCATATACTAAAGCAAAACCGATCTCACAGGAGGGTTTCCCATGAATCAAAAATCTTCTTCCCCGCTGAACAGTCCCGAAGCCGCCGCCCTCTTTCGGGATCCCACTGCCCTGCGGGGGCTGATGCAGTCTCAGGAGGCCAGGCAGCTCATCGCCCTGCTCCAGCAGCAGGGGGATCTGAACGCCGCCGCCAAAGAGGCAAAAAAGGGCAACGTATCCCAGCTGCAGAATATGCTCAGCGCTGTCAGCCAAAGCAGTCAGGGAGGGCAAGTGCTCTCTCAATTGGAGCAGCGGCTGGGCAAGTAAGCACATTCCCTGAAAGGAGGGCTCTATGGCGGAATTTGAGGAAAAACTGAATCAGATCCTCTCCTCTCCCCAGGCCATGGAGCAGATCATGTCTCTGGCAAGCTCTCTCTCCGGAGAGGGCGAGACACCGGCCGCCCCGCCTGAGGGGCAGTCTGTCCCATCCGAGGGGCTGTCTCTCCCCTCTGCCGGCGGTCTGAGCGGGCTTTTGGGCAGTCTGGACCCGGAGATGATCTCCAAGGTCATGACACTTCTCTCTACCTATCAGAACGGGTCGGACGAAAAGACCCGGCTTCTGGAGGCGATGAAGCCCTTTCTCAGGCCGGAACGGCAGTCGAAATTGGATCGGGCGGTCCAGATCACTCGCTTGAGCCGGGTCATCCGCTCTGCCATGAACATGTTCGGAGGGAATGGGGATGTATAACCGATACGGTCCCCGGGAGGGCTTTCAGCCCCTGGAGGAGGAGCAGGAGGCGTCCGGCCGCCCCTCTGACCGGGGCAGCAGTCCCCTCTCCCTGCTCCGAAGCCTTCTGGGAGGTGAAAAAAATGCCGGCGGAACCGGCATTTTGGAGAAACTTGGACTGGGCCAACTGGACAAGGGGGATATCCTCCTGCTGCTGGTGCTCATTTACTTGTTTCGGGAGAGCGAGGACGATGAATGGCTCATCATTCTCGCCCTGGTACTGCTCATGGGATTGGGATGATCCCGTGAGCAGTTTTATTTTGCATCCTCTTTTTTGCCGGTGTGTGCGTCCTGCTTTTTGCGGTTGTCACCCTTCAGCACCGCTCTCCGGTGGCGGTAGAACTGATGGGCCACATAGCCGAACACAATGACCGCCACTACCAGCGGCAGCCAGCGGATGCCGTCCGAGGTGCTGAGCAGCACCGCCACAAGGCCCAGGATACCGGAGACGATATAGAGCACTGCCACTGTCTGCTGCTTGGTAAGGCCCATATCCAGCAATCGGTAGTGGACATGCTTCCGGTCCGCCTTCATAGGACTCTCGCCGTGGCTGACCCGGGAGATGACGGCAAAGCAGACGTCAAAGATGGGCAGGCCCAGCATGAAAAAGGGGACAGCAAAGGAGATCAGGGCGTAGATCTTAAACAGGCCCTGAATGGAGGCCACAGCCAGAATAAAGCCAATGAAGGTAGAGCCCGTATCACCCATAAAGATACGGGCAGGGCTGATGTTATAGGGCAAAAAGCCGATACAGCTGCCCGCCAAGGCGCTGCAGATGACAGCCACCGTCATATCGGAATAGCCCAGAGCCACCACCAGAAGGCACACGGAGGAGATGGCGCTGACGCCCGCAGCCAGACCGTCCAGACCATCGATGAGATTGACCGCATTGGTGATGAGGACGACCCACAGCACCGTCACCGGGACGGAAAAGATGCCCAAATTCAGATGTCCGCTCTCAGCGAGCCAGGCAGGCGCACTGAGGTAGCGGATGACGCTGCCCCCGGAGACGGCCACCACCGCCGCCACGATCTGGAAAATCAGCTTGAGCCAGGCGGGGAGATTTTTCACATCGTCCACCATGCCGAGGACGGCGATAATGAGCGCCCCTGCCAGCATTGTGGTCAGCTGGGAATTCAACTGTACAAAACGGGCCATGGAAATGCAAAAACCCAGAAAGATGGCCAGACCGCCCATTCTGGGAGTGGGCTGGGTGTGGAGATGCCGTTCGCTGTCCGTCCCCGCCTTGCCCGGCATGTCAATCGCCCCCAGCCGGATGGCCAGACGGCGCACCAGAGGCATGACTACCATGGTCACCACCAGAGCCACCACCAGGGCTGCCACCACGATTGCCAGAGAATGGTAATTGATCAGCTTCATAATATCAGATCATGCTCCCTATTCGTCACGAAAATACGTCTCCCGGACGATCAGCGAGGGATAAAGCCCACTTTCTTATAGACTTTGCGGAGTGTCTTGGAGGCGATATAGCTTGCCTTCTCGGCACCGGAGCGGTAGACCTGCTCCAGATAGGCCTTGTCCTTCAAAAGCCGATCCGTCTCCTCCCGGATGGGACGGCACATCTCAATGACGGCGTCGCCCACGGTCTTCTTAAAGACGCCGTAGCCCTGCCCGGCAAATTCAGTCTCGATCTCCTCGTAGGTCTTGCCCACAGCGCAGGAATAGATCTGCATCAGGTTGGAGATGCCCGGCTTCTGCTCCGGGTCAAACCGGACACTCATCTCGCTGTCGGTGACGGCCCGCTTGAACTTCCGGGCGATGTCCTCCGGCCGCTCGAGAATGTAGACACAGCCGTTGGGATCCTGGTCGGACTTACTCATCTTGTTCTCCGGGCTCGACAGGCTCATGACCCGGGCGCCCACCTTGGGGATATAGGGCTGGGGCACTTTGAACACATCGCCGTAGATGCCGTTAAACCGCTCGGCAATGTCCCGGCACAGCTCCACATGCTGCTTCTGGTCGTCGCCCACAGGGACGAAGTCCGGTTGGTAGATCAAAATGTCCGCCGCCATCAGCACCGGGTAGTCAAAAAGTCCGGCGTTGATGTTCTCAGCGTGCTGGGCGCTCTTGGCCTTGAACTGGGTCATGCGGGTCAGCTCGCCGAACATGGTGTAGCAGTTGAGCACCCAGCTAAGCTGTGCGTGCTCCGGCACATGGCTCTGGATGAACAGCGTGTTTTTCTCCGGATCCAGGCCGCAGGCGATATAGGCCGCCAGTTGAGTCAGCGTCCGCCGGCGGAGTTCAGCAGGATTCTGACGGACGGTAATGGTGTGCATATCGGCCATGAAATAATAGCAGTCAAACTGGTCCGCCCGCTCCGCCCAGTTGCGGATGGCACCCAAATAAGACCCCAGGGTCAGCTCGCCGCTGGGCTGGATGCCGGAGAGCATCACTTGTTTCTGTTCCATATCAGACATTTCAGACACGTCCTTTTCCACGCAGAGCATTTCAGACCCTGCGGCAAATATCAACTCAGGGTGGATTATACCACAAGATTTCGCCCTTCGCAATGAGCAGGGCGGCAAAATATGGTCGAATTCCGGAGAATCCCCCCGCTCCCCTGTCAATGCAAATTTTACCCAAATCCCACCGTCTCTCAGACGGGAGACTTTTGCCTATCTGACGACGTAGAAAATCCAAAAACACTCTTGACAGAATTCTGATTTTCTGCATCATAATTTCCGCTGCAACTGGGGATGTGTGTAAAGTTATCCACATTGTCCACAGGGTTTTGCACAGGCAAATACAAGGTTTTACAAGGGTTTCCCACGCTCCGCCCCGCTGCTGCTTTTCGTTATGGGCAAAAATATTATGTCAATCAACGGTCAACATAACAATTATCTGTCGATCGGACGGCTTGCATAGCCGTTCAGAGCGCTGTCTGCCAGGTTGCCGGCCAAAAATTCGTAATACGCCTGACTGCCGATCATGGCCCCGTTGTCGCCGCAGAGTTTCAGCTCAGGCAGGTAGAGCTGACAGCCCTCTTTTGCGCAGGCCGCCTCCAAGTCTCCCCGGATGCGGCTGTTGGCGGAGACGCCTCCGGCGGCGGCGATTTTCGTGCGGCCGGTCAATTTCGCCGCCTCCATCACCCTCGGCACCAGCTCGTCACTGACCGCCTGACCGAAGGATGCGGCGAAAGAGGGCAGATCGAGGTTCTCCCCCTTCTGCTCGGCATTGTGGATGGTGTTCAGCGCCGCCGTTTTCAGGCCGGAGAAGGACATATCCAGCGGGGCGCCGTCCACCTTGGAGCGGGGAAGGGGGTATTTTGCAGCGTCTCCCCCCTGTGCAAGCCGGTCCATCGGCCCGCCGCCGGGATAGCCGATGCCCAGTACCCGGGCCACTTTATCAAAGCACTCCCCCGCCGCATCGTCACGAGTAGCGCCCAACAGAGTCATGCGGGTATAGTCCTCCACGTCCACGATCATGGTGTTGCCGCCGGAGACGCAGAGGCAGAGGAAGGGCGGCTCCAGATCCGGGTGGGTGATGTAATTGGCCGCAATATGCCCCCGGATGTGGTGGACGGGAATGAGCGGGACATTTAAGCCGTAGGCCACGCTCTTGGCGAAGTTGACGCCCACCAGCACAGCACCAATCAGGCCAGGGGCGTAGGTACAGGCCACGGCGTCGATGTCAGAACGGGTCAGCCCCGCCTGAGAGAGGGCCTGATCCGCCATAAGTGAAATGGCCTCCAAGTGCTTGCGGGAGGCGATCTCCGGCACAACGCCGCCGTAGATGGTGTGCATCTCGATCTGAGAGGCGATGGCGTCGGCCAAAACCTCCCGGCCGTCCCGGACAAGGGCGACGGCGGTCTCGTCACAGGAGGATTCAACGGAAAGGATAATCATTGAGCGTTCCCCTCTTTACGGAAGAATTTCGTCATCAAAATGGCGTCCTCGGTGGGCTTGTCGTAGTAGTTTTTCCGGCGTCCCACTTCCTCAAAGCCGAATTTGTGGTAGAGGGCACGGGCAGCGAGGTTGGTATCCCGCACCTCCAGCGTCAGGAAAGACAGGTTTTGCGCCTCGGCAAAGCGGAGAAAAACCCCTAAAAGGTCAGAGCCTAGACCCATGCGGCGGTATTTTCGGGCAACGGCGATATTGTTGATGTAGCCCTCGTCCAGCACCACGGTGATGCCGGCGTAGCCCAGCACGGTGCGGTCGTCCGTCACCGCCACGATGCAGGTGGAGTTCATGCTCTCCAGTTCCTCGGTGAGCATCTCCTCCGTCCAGGGGACGGAGAAGCAGAGCTTTTCCAATGCTGCAATTTGGGGGATCAGGCCACGATCCATGGGGACGAGCTTGTAGGGGATCGGCTGGG
>OMVL01000030.1 GCA_900314485.1 uncultured Eubacteriales bacterium | reverse complement strand
CTTGCAATCTTCCGTAAAGTGGCGAAATACGCCTTTACGATAATATGTCTCTTTGTCAATTACTTTATAATTCATTTTCTTCACCCTTACAAACTTCGAGTTGTCGCGCTGACATCTAAATCACAGCCACAACCTGCCGTTATCCAAATCACTAACTCAACCCTACCGTAAAAACATCTAAACCGGCAACTCAACCCTATGACATCTAAACGGCCTACTCAACCCTTCGTCCAGAGCGGTTGATATGTTCTGATAGAGCGATTTTTGCGGTCAAACCGTCTCCCCGGCACTGATGTCCTGATGCCCAAAAAGTCCGGAAATACGGCACTTTTGACGGCCTTATGTGTCTTTCCTTGACATCAATACTACCGTCTCCACATGCCCCGTCCTCGGAAACAAATCCACCGCCTCCGCCCGTACGGCTCGATACCCCCGCGCATCCAAAATTTTCAGATCCCTTGCCAGCGTCCCCGGATCACAGGAGACATACACCACCCGATCCGGTGCCATTCGGCAGATAGCGTCAATCACCTGCCCGGACAACCCCTTCCGTGGCGGATCAACGGAGATGACCTCCGGCCGAAGACCCCGACGGGCAAGCTCCTCTGCTGCCGCACCGGCGTCGGCACAGAAAAATTCGGCGTTAGAAAGCCCGTTCCGACGGGCGTTTTCTTTTGCGTCCTCAATGGCCTCCGGTACGATCTCCGCACCCAATACCCGGCCGGCACGTTTTGCCATCACCAGACTGATTGTGCCGGTGCCGCAATAGAGATCCAGCACTGTCTCTTTTTCCGCAAGCCCTGCAAACTCCAGCGCCCGTCCATAAAGCACCTCTGCCTGGTCCCGATTGACCTGAAAGAAAGAGGGGACGGAGAGACGGAAGGAAAGCCCCGAGAGACTGTCATACAAAAAGTCCTGTCCCCACAATGTGCGGTAAAAATCGCCTAGGATAACGTTGGTATCTCTTGTGTTCCCATTCAGCACTACACCGACCAGCCCCTCTACACCGGCCCGGAGGGCGGAGATCAGAGCCTTCTCATAGGGCAGACGCTCACTGTTTGCGACAATGCAGATCAAGACCTCCTGCTCCCGGTTGATGCGGCAGAAGATATGCCGGATCAGCCCGGAGCCGTCCGCCTCCTGATAGGGCGGTACGCCAAACTGCTCCATCCAATTTTTGATAATACGCCCTGCCTGATTGCACACCTCCGGCTGCAGCAGACAGCAGGGGGCGTCAATGACGTCGTGGCTGTGTTGGCGGTAAAATCCCACCCGGATGCCGGTTTCCAATGTACCCCCAACAGGGAACTGGATCTTGTTCCGATAGCCCACGATCGCCCTTGCCCCATGGATGCAGTCAATGCGCAGCGACAGTCCGCCGATGTGCTGAAAGGCATCGTTGACCCGTTCGGTTTTGAGCCGCAGCTCTTCCTCATAGGTAAGATGCCGCAGCTGGCAGCCGCCGCATTTGGGATAGTGGAGACAGTCCGGCACAATGCGGGCAGGGGAGGGGGTCAGCACCTCCAGCAGCCGCCCCCAGGCGCACCGCTTGGAGACCTTCATCAATGAGATGCGGCACGTCTCGCCCGTCAGTCCGCCCCGGACAAAGACGGTCAGGCCATCCTCCAAACGGCCCACGCCCTCGCCCCCGCTGGTGCAGCTGGTCAGGGTAATAATATGTTCGGTGTTTTTCAGCGGATGAGCCATGATAACTGCCCCCAAAATTCGGTCATTCTATGGAACTATTATAATGCGGAAGGGCCATTGCCGCAAGTGAGAAAGGGAAAAGTCCCGACAATGGTACTTCCGAACGGATAAAATCATGCTATAATGAGGAAAGCAATCAGCAAATGACAGAAAGGTCAGAGTGGAATGAAATTTTTGCACATAGCAGATCTGCACTTTGGAAAGAGTGTCCACGGTGTCTCCCTGCTGGAAAACGGGGATCAAACAGCCTGGGTGCAGTGTTTTTTGCGTTTGGCAGAGGAGGTAAAGCCGGATGCCGTTGTCGTCGCAGGCGACGTCTATGACAGAAGCGCTCCCTCCGGTGATGCGGTCGCCCTGCTGGACTGTCTGCTGACAGCGCTGGCAGAGCGCCATATCCCCGTCATGATGATTGCCGGTAACCACGACTCCGGCCAGCGCCTTTCCTTCGGCGGCAGCCTGTTGGCCCGGCAGAATATTTACATTGCGGGCGTCCTCTCCAAAGAGCTGACGCATGTCACCCTTCCTGACCCGGACGGACACGGCCCTGTCACTTTCTGGCTCATGCCCTATATCTTCCCGGCGCTGGCGGCGCAGGTGCTGGAGGACGAGGATATTCGGGACTATGACACTGCCGTTCGAAAACTGCTGGCAGCTCAAAATGTGGATTTCACTCAGCGAAATGTTATCGTTGCCCATCAAAACGTGACTGAAAACGGTGCTGAAGCGCTTCGTGGGGGCTCTGAGTCTATGGTAGGCGGCGTCGGCCAGGTGGACTATACCGCCTTTGACGGCTTTGACTATGCGGCTTTGGGTCATATCCATGCCGCCTACCATGTAGGGCGGGCATCCGTCCGCTACGCCGGATCACCTCTATGCTATCACTTTTCCGAGACGAGACAGCCCACTAAAGGCCCTGTCCTGGTTGAACTGGGCGTGAAAGGGGAGGAGCCTAAAATCCAAACCTGTCTTATCCCGCCCCTGCACCCTATGCGGGAAGTGAAGGGCAGTTGGGAGCAGCTGCGGGACAGCGAATTGGGCCAGGCCCGGGAGAACGAGTATCTGCGCATTGTCCTTACCGACCGGCGCATATCGCCGGAGATCGCCGGTTTTTTTCGGGGACTCTGCGAAAACCGGGGAAGCATCCTCATGGAGATCACCTCGGAATACGATCCCTTCAGAGAGGTGTCTTCTGCACATCCGGGCCAGGCACAGACGGAAAAGTCGGTGGAGGAACTGTTTTCAGACTTCTATGCAGCCCGCAACGACGGCACTGCTCCGGAGGAGGACGACCTGGCTCTGCTGCATTTTGCGGGAGAGCATGTGCGGCATGCCCAATCTACCGGCGAGCAGGATGCCGATGGGGTAGAAATACTCCTTCAATTCATAATGGAACAGGAGGCGGAAGTATGAGACCAATTACCCTGGAAATGACTGCTTTCGGCTCCTATGCCGGAACAACGACCGTCCCCTTTGCGGATTTAAAGCACGGTCTCTATCTGGTCACCGGAGATACCGGCGCCGGCAAGACCACCATTTTCGATGCCATCATGTTCGCCCTCTACGGTACTGCCAGCGGCCCGGACCGGACACCGGAGATGCTGCACTGCGATTTTGCGGAGAAGTCAGTAGATACCGTTGTCAGGCTGACCTTCCGGCAGGGCGGTCGCCAATATCAGGTCACCAGAACGATCCATTACCCGAAAAAGCGGGGTGGATTGGGTCAGTACGGAGACGGAACGATCGGTGCTGAGTTGAGAGAGCCGGACCGGGACCCCACGGAGGGGGCCAATAAGGTGACTGCCCGGTGTACTGAGCTGCTGGGGCTCAACCCGGAGCAGTTCCGGAAGATCGTAATGCTGGCCCAGGGGGAGTTTAAGGAATTTCTCAAGGCCGACAGTGACAAGAAAAACGAGATTCTGGGCAAACTCTTTGATAATTCGACCTACATCCGCTTTCAAAACCTGCTGGCCGGCGCCAGAGATGAGTTGAGAAACCGGCGGGCAGAGCAGCAGGAGCATGTCAAAACAGTTATGAATACCCTGTTTGTGCTCCCAGAGGAGATGACCGGTGAGGAGCGGAACCTCTTTTTGCCTGACCATCCCCAGCTGACAGAGCACCTAAGCGCACTGGTGAAATCAGACGAGGATGCTCTGCGGGCCATGGGCGCACAGCGGGAACAATACCGCATCCGCTCCGCAGCATTGGCAGAACAGAAGGGAGCGGCAGAGGGCAATAACCGTCTGCTGGAGGAACTCGCCCGGTGCAGGATCCATCTGGCTGCGCTGGAGGCCCGAAAGCCGGATATGGAGCGGCTGCAGGCGGACTGGGATACCGTAGAGCGGGCGCTGCATCAGGTGCTGCCAAAGGCGGACAGGCTGGCCGATGCAGAGCGGCAGCTGACGGAGGCAAAAGAAGCAATCGCCGCCCTTTTGACAAAGCGGACCAATCAGGCTGAGGCCGTTCAGGCGGCACAGGCTGCCGTAGACGCTGACAGCGAGCAAAGAGAAACAGCCCAACGGCTCAGCACAGAGATCCATACCCTCCGTCAGGCTCTGCCTCGATATGAGGAGCTGAGTCAAAAGCAGGAAGGTCTGGCAGCTGCTGAGCGTCTCGCCCGGGAGACCGAGCAGCGGAAACAGCAGACAGAGGAAAAACGGGTGGCACGTGCGGAATACCTCGAGACCATCCGCCGTGATCTGAATGAGCTGGAGGGTATTGACGTCAAAGTCATCACCCTGAAAAGCAATTGGGATAAGGCACAGTCTGATGTGGATGCGCTGAAAGCGGTGCAAATACAGATAAAAGAGATCGACACCGAGACCTCAGAACTAAAGCAGGAGCAGGCGCTGCTGCAAGAGATGACCCAAAAAGCCATTGCCGCTGAGCAGCGCCACCACGATCTCTATCAGTCCTTCCTCAGCGGCCAGGCGGGTATTCTGGCCGGAGACCTGAGACGGGAGCTGCAGGAGCAGGGGAGGGCAGTCTGCCCGGTCTGCCGTACCGCTTTCTGCGCCAATGAGTCACATGAGTTTGCCCCTTTGGTAGCGGGAACGCCCACGTCTGACCATGTGGACGCAGCCAAAGCGGAATATGACCGCTGGGAGAAAAAAAGAGGGGAGCAGTCGGAACAGGTGGCGGAGCGCTCTGCCGCCATTGCCGGGAGACGGAGCCATGCGGTCAACGCTGCTGCCCAGCTGTTGAATTGTGAAAGCTGGGAGGAGCTGAGCGCAGAGGGTTATCTGGCTGACGCAGTCCGCCGCTTTGGGCGAATGGCAGAGGAGGCCGAAGGCGCCTACACTGCCGCAGCAGGGCAGCAGGAGAGAGCAGAGCAGCTGAAGAAAGCGCAGGAGAGAGAACAGAGTGTTTTGTCCCAACTGGACGATCAGCGTCAAATCCTGACTGAGCAGGCTCAGACACGGGCGTTGGAAATTCAAAGCCTGAAAACTGCCATCCGGGAACTGCAAAAGCACCTGTCATACCCGGACCGTGCCGGGGCAGAGGGGCAGATCGGCACGCTGGAACAGCAGCAGCGCCTGCTTCACGTAGAGATCGAGCGGCACGAGAAAGCGCTGGACACCGCAAAGGCGGACTACAATTCCATCAGCGGCAACCTGAGGGGCAGGCAGAGCGCCCTGCCTCAGATGGAGCAGAGCCTTGCAGATGCGGAAAAGGCGCTGGGCCTTGCGCTGAATGAAAACGGCTTTGCCGCTCTGGATCACGCCAGAGAAGCGCTTCGACTTGCAGACGGGGAGGACGCTGAACGCTGGCTGAAGCAGAAACGGGACGGGCTGACCGGTTATCAAAATGACCTGACCAACACATCCGACCGCATCCGCACGCTTGAGAGCCAGACCGGAGGCTTAACGCATATTGAACTTGGCGCACTCCAGCAGGAGCTGGACCGGATAGATCAGCGCTATCATGCGGCAAATGCTGCCTGTCTCAGGCTGGAAAAGCAGCTGGAAAACCACAGGAGTGCCTTTGAACAGGCGGCTGCCGCCAAGGCGGAGTTGCAAAAAACAGAGCAGGCATGGCACCGACTGGAAAAGCTGGGCAATCTGGCAGTAGGCGTCAACAGTGAGGGCGGCAGACTAAGCTTTGACCGTTACGTGATGGGCACCGTATTCCGGGAGATTCTGGAAATGGCAAACCGCCGCTTAAATCTGATGAGCGGGGGAAAATACGACCTGGTCCATCAGGTCAGCGCCGACCGCCGGAACGCAAAGGCGGGACTTGACATTCAGGTGCTGGATGTCAATACCGGGAAACAGCGGGATTCCGCCTCTCTCTCCGGAGGTGAGTCCTTCCTGGTTTCTCTTGCGCTGGCCCTGGGGCTTTCCGATGTGGTGCAGAACCACGCAGGCGGAAAGCAGCTGGACGCTCTCTTTATCGACGAGGGCTTCGGCTCTCTGGACGACAGTGCGCTGGACAAGGCCATCGACGTCCTGAATCAGCTGACTGAGGGCAACCGGCTGGTGGGTATCATTTCCCACGTCAGCCGTCTGGAGGAGAGTATTCCCCAGAAAATCCGGGTGCGAAACGGGGAGAGAGGCAGCTCACTCTCGGTGGAGTTGCGTTGAACTGGAGCAAGACAGCCGTCGGAGCTTTCCGTTGCTCCGACGGCTGTTCCGGCCGATTCCTTACTCTCCGTAGGTGATCCCATACGGCCACCCGGCGAGACTGCCCAGGTCATAGATCGTTTTATAGCCCAGGGACTCCAGTGTGTTTGCCGCCCGAAGGCTCCGCCGCCCGGTGCGGCAGTAGATCAAAATGGGCGTGTCAAGGGAGGGGATTCGTTCTGCGGCGGACACCCGGTCAATGGTGCCGACAGGAAAGAGCTCTGCCCCCACAGCGTGGCCGGAGATATACTCCTCCTCCTCCCGGACGTCAAAAAAGAGAATGCCGGGTATCTGGTCCAGAAGCTGCTTTGCTGCCCTGAAATCAACGGGCTGAATCATTCAAATCTCATCCTTCATTGGTCATTTCTGCGTCCACAGTGTACCACAAAGGGGCAGAGACGTCAACGAGGAAGGGGAAAACGGGGGTGCCCCAGATTTTTTCCAAACAGCGGCTAAAATCTGTTCCCAAATCTCCCGCCTTATGCTATAATCTATTTGTATTTTTATGTGAAATGAGGGAATCTCCCAGATGAACGACCGTTACGAAAGCCCGCTGAGCAGCCGCTATGCCAGTGATGAGATGCAGTACATTTTCTCTCCCATCAAGAAGTTTACCACCTGGAGAAAGCTCTGGATCGCCCTTGCCCGGGCAGAGATGGAGCTGGGTCTGCCCGTCACCCAGGAGCAGATCGACGAGATGGAAGCCAACATTATGAATGTGGACTTTGAAGCCGCCGCCAAGTATGAGCGCCAGCTCCGCCACGATGTCATGGCTCATATTCATGCCTGGGGTGACCAGTGCCCCAAGGCCATGCCCATCATCCACCTGGGCGCCACGAGCTGTTATGTGGGCGACAATACCGACATGATCCTCATGAAAGAGGCGCTGGAGCTGATCCGGGATGAATTGGTCCGTGTGCTGAATAACCTGGCAAAGTTTGCCGATCAGTATAAGGCGACTCCCACCCTGGGCTTTACCCACTTCCAGGCCGCCCAGCTGACTACCGTGGGCAAGCGCGCCAGTCTCTGGATGAATGAGTTTTTACTGGACCTTCATGAGGTGGAGCATCGGCTCAGCACGCTGAAGCTGCTGGGCAGCAAAGGCACCACCGGCACCCAGGCCAGCTTCATGGAGCTGTTCGAGGGGGATCAGAATAAGATCAAGCAGATGGAGGCCAAAATCGCCGCCGAGATGGGCTTTGACGGTGTCGTTCCCGTCTCCGGCCAGACCTACAGCCGGAAGATGGACTCCTTCGTGGTCAACACCCTTGCCGGCATCGCCCAGTCCGCCAGCAAATTTGCCACGGACATCCGTCTGCTCAGTCATCTGAAGGAGGTGGAGGAGCCCTATGAAAAGAAGCAGATCGGTTCCTCTGCTATGCCCTATAAGCGCAATCCCATGCGCTCCGAACGTATCTGCGCCCTAAGCCGCTATGTCCTCAGTGACATGCTCAACCCTGCCATCACCTCTGCCACCCAGTGGTTTGAACGGACGCTGGACGACTCTGCCAACAAGCGGCTCTCCGTCCCCGAGGCATTTCTTGCAGTAGACGCTATTCTCAGCATATGTCAGAACGTGACTGCCGGCCTTATTGTCCATGAAAAGGTCATTGAAAAGCACATTCGTGAGGAACTGCCCTTCATGGCCAGCGAAAACATCATGATGGACGCTGTCCTCCGGGGCGGCAACCGCCAGGAGCTCCATGAGCGCATCCGTGTCCACTCTCTGGAAGCAGGCCGCAACGTCAAGGACAGGGGTCTTGAAAACAATCTTATTGACCTCATTGCGGAAGATCCCCTCTTCGGCATGACACGTGAGGAGTTGGTCGCCCATCTGGAGCCCAGCCGTTATATTGGCCGCAGCCCCGATCAGGTGGCTGAATTCCTGGAAAACGATGTAAAACCGGTGCTGAAGCAGTACGCCGCCGCTCTTGACGGCCGTCAGGTAGAGCTGTCCGTGTAACTCACAGGAAAGGAAGATCGCTTTGTGAACAAGAAAAAGTACGGCAATTATATAGCGATCGGCCTGACCGCACTGGCTGTGATTGCCGCCAGTATCCTCATCTTTTTCCTGATGTATAAAATCAACACGGTCAGGAGCATGCTGTCGGGACTGGTGGGCATTCTCATGCCCTTTATCATCGGCGGAGTGATTGCCTATCTGCTGACGCCGATTTACAACTGGCTCTGCCGGAATTTGGACTATTATCTCTGCGTCAAGCTCAAGCGCAAAAGCGGCCGAAAGGTGTCCAAGGGCCTTGCCGTCCTGCTGTCCATTCTGCTGGCCATCGGCGTCGTGAGCGGACTGATTGCCCTTGTTGTCCCCGAACTGATCTCCAGCATCATGGGGCTGGTAGACTCCGTGCCCAGCTATCTGGATGAGGTCGGGCAATGGCTGGATCGTTTTCTGGTTGACTACGGATTCTCCGACGGCGGTATTCAGGCGGCCTATGACAGCTTTTCCGGTGATTTTCAGCGTTGGCTGACCACCGACCTGCTCCCAAATCTGCAAAACAGTATGAACTCAGTGCTGGGCAGCGTCTATACCGGCGTGATCGCCCTGTTCAACGCGCTGAAGAATGTCATCATTGGCTTTATTGTCGCTGCCTATCTTCTGGCTGAGAAGGAGCGCCTGTCCGCTTTGGGCAAGAAGCTGATCTATTCGATTACCGGCGCCAAGCGGGGCAACGAGACGTTGGAACGCATCCGCTATATCCACAAGATTTTCGGCGGATTCATTCAGGGTAAGATGCTCGATTCCATTATCATCGGCTTTCTCTGCTTCATTGGAGCCAGCCTGCTGCGCCTTCCCTATACGCTGCTGGTCAGCGTGGTGGTGGGCGTCACCAACGTGATCCCGTTTTTTGGCCCCATCATCGGCGCCGTACCCTGCGGTATCCTCATTCTGCTGGCAGACCCCATCAAGTGCGTTTATTTCGTCATCTTCATTTTGGCACTGCAGCAGTTCGACGGCAATATCCTCGGCCCCCGTATTCTCGGAAACGCCACCGGCGTCAGCGCCTTTGGCGTCCTCTTTGCCATTATCATCTTCGGCGGCATTTTCGGCTTTGTCGGCATGATCGTTGGCGTGCCGCTCTATGCGGTCATCAGCTCTCTGGCAGAGGAGTTTGTCAACGAACGCCTGAGGAAGAAAGAGATGAGTCTGGATATGGAGGACTATGTCCATCTGGACTATGTGGAGCAGGACGAGCAGCGCTATGTCAAGCGAAAGGATCCTACAGAGAAATAAACCGCTGCAGCGGACGGGTTGCCATGCCCGCCCGCTGCATTATATCCCGGGAAAGGGGGCGAGTACGACATGAATCCCATCTACGTCATCGGACACAAAAATCCGGATACTGACTCCATCTGTTCCGCCATTGCCTACGCACGGTTAAAATCCATGGTCACCGGTCAGGACTACCGGCCCCGTCGGGCCGGCGCTGTCAATGAGGAGACTGCTTATGTGCTCAAACGCTTTGGGGTAGAGGCACCGCCCCTTTTGGAGACCCTGGAGCCAAGGGCCGCGGATGTACCATTTCACCGCTCGCCCGGCATCTCTGCTGACGCAAGCCTGCTTCAGGCCTGGCAGCAGATGGTTCAGGAGGGAATCCATACCCTGGGTGTGGTCAAAAAAGACCGCCTGTTGGGCATCGTCACCCTGGGAGACCTGGCTCAGGCCTACTGGAAGGACCTGGACTGTACCGCCCTCTCCAGAGCGGGGACCCGCTATCGCAATCTGATGGAGACTCTGGCGGGCCGCATGCTCTCCGGCGACCCTGCCGGGCGCATGGAGCAGGAGCGGGTCATTGTTCATAACTCCGGCGGTCAGGAGCCGGGCAATTTGGTGTTGGTAGGGGAGGATAAAAAGGATCAGGTGGACGCCCTCAAGGACGGAGCCGGCGGCGTGATCGTCTGCTCCTCTGCCGCCGTCTCGGATAAAGTACTGGATCTGGCTCAGGAGCGCAATTGTCCCCTGATCGTTACCCCTTATGACATTTACACTGCCTCCCGTATGCTGGGACAGGCCATTCCCGTCCGGGCCATTATGAAGACGGAGGGCATTGTCACCTTTGATGAGGACGATTTTGTCACCGAGATGCGCACCGTCATGGCCCGCCGCCGCTTTCGCTGCTTCCCCGTGCTGAATGAGGATGGTAAGTATATCGGCATGGTCACCCAGCGCAATCTGCTGGAGCTGGAGCGACAGAGAGTAGTGTTGGTGGATCACAATGAGCGTGCCCAGGCAGTAGACGGCGTGCTGTCAGCGGAAATTTTGGAGATCATTGACCACCACCGCCTGGGAAATATCGAGACAATGCAGCCTGTCTATTTCCGTAATCAGCCCCTGGGCTGCACGGCGACCATTCTGAATCAGATCTACCACGAAAAGGGCACCGCACCTGACCCACAGACAGCGGGTCTGATGCTGGCGGCCATCCTGTCCGATACCCTCATGTTCCGCTCTCCCACCTGCACCACTGCCGACGAACAGGCGGCCCGGGAACTGGCAGAGCTTGCCGGAGTTGATCTGGAGGAGTTGGCATTGGCCATGTTCCGGGCCGGCAGTGATCTGGGGGAGAAGACGGAGCAGGAGCTGTTTGACCGGGACTGCAAAGTCTTTGTCTGCCACGGCATAGAGATTGCCGCAGGGCAGGTAAGCTCCGTCAGCCCGGAGCAGCTGGAGGACCTCCGCCAGCGGATGGAGCCCTATGTAGAGAAGGTCCGCACAGAGCGGCAGCTGGACATCGTTCTCTTCCTCATGACGAATATTTTGGACGAGTCCAGCACACTGCTCTTTTCCGGCCCAGACGCAGCCGCAGTGGTAGAGCGGGCTTTCGGTCCCGCACAGGGCAATCGCTCCATTCGGGTTCCGGGCCTGCTCAGTCGCAAAAAGCAGCTGGTGCCCGCCGTTATGCAGGCCATCCGGCAACTCAATGAGTAAAATAAACGGCAGCTGCCTGATACCCTGAATTGTGGTATCAGGCAGCTGCCGTTCAGTGAGTACCGGATCTACCTCTCTGCCTTCATCCGCCGCAGCCGTCCTGAGGCGGCATCTACCACAGCGGAAAACAGCACCACCAGCGGCAGCACCTCCAGACGCCCTGCCAGCATATCGAAGGAGAGCAGCAGCTTGGACAGCGGGCTGAAAAAGCTGAAATTGCACACCGGCCCCACCAAATTGAAGCCGGGGCCTACGTTGTTATAGGTGGTGGCAACGGCGGTAAAGTTGGTTACCAGGTCATGCCCCTCCAGCGTCAGCAGCATCAGCGAGAGGACAAAGATGAGCAGATACGCCACCAGATAGACCAATACCGACCGCAGAAGATCATCGCTGACTTTAGCGCCGTTGAGCCACAGGGCCTTCACCTGACGGGGGTGGCGGAATCGGGAGATCTCTGCTCTGAGATACTTTCCGGCCACCAGAAAGCGCGAGATCTTCATGCCGCCCCCGGTGCTGCCGGCGCAAGCGCCGATGAACATGATGAGAATGAGCACTGACTTGGAGAGCACCGGCCAGGCGTCATAGTCAGTAGAGGCATATCCGGTGGTTGTGATCACCGAAACTACCTGGAAAAATCCCTGCCGGAATGCCTCCTCAAAGGTGGGGAAGAGGTGCCGAATATCGCAGACCACCAGCGCTGTCGCTCCGGCAATCACCGTCAGATACCACCGCAGTTCCTCATAGAAAAAGGCTGACTTGAACTTCCGCACCAGAATGAGAAAGTAGACGTTAAAGCTGACGCCAAAGAGCAGCATAAAGACAGTCACTACATACTGCAGATAGGGGCTGTAAGAAGCCATGCTGGTGTTGAGCACTGCAAAGCCGCCGGTACCTGCTGTGGCAAAGGCGGCTGTAATGGCCTCAAAGAGCGGCATCCGGCCCAGCAGCAGAAGTATAAACTCTGCCGCTGTCAGGGCGACATAGATGAGATAGAGCAGCGCCGCCGTCTGCCGCACCTTGGGTACCAGCTTTTCCACGGAAGGGCCGGTGGACTCCGCCCGCATCAGGTGGATATTCTTCCCGCTGGAGAGAGGCAGCACCGCCATGACAAAGACAAGGATTCCCATGCCGCCCAGCCAGTGGGTAAAGCTGCGCCAGAACAGGCTGCAATGGGAGAGGGCCTCAATGTCCTGCAAGATGGTGGAGCCTGTGGTGGTAAAGCCGGAGACCGTCTCAAAAATGGCATCTACCAGATTGGGAATATCCCGGGAGAGCCAGAAGGGGACCGAACCCAACAGGCTGATCAGCCCCCAGGTGAGCGCAACCGTCACATAACCGTCCTGAGCAGTGAACCGATTGGAGGAGGGCTTTCGACGGGTCAGGAGAAAACCGAAGAGAATGTAAAAAGCTGCCACGCCCAGGTAGGCAAAGCCCTGCGGCTCATGATAGATGAGGGCCACAATGCAGGAGGGCAGCAGAAACAAACCGGAAAAACAGCCGACCCAGCTGAGAATATAAAAAATCATGCCCGGATTCATTGTGCCTCGTCCCTCCCGGCCCTTACGCCATGCTGGAGAATATCGGTAATATCTCTCAAACCGCTGTGGGTAGTGACTACGATCACGCCGTCACCCAGCTTGAGCTGATCGTTGCCGCGCGGCGTAAATGCCCGCCCATCCCGGATAATGGTGGAGATGAGCAGGTCGGGCCGCAGAGGGAGGGTCTGAAGGGGCGTATTCAGCACCGCAGAGGGAGCCTGAATGTGGAACTCCAGCGCCTCTACCTTGTCGTCCAGAATGCGGTACAGCGTCTCGATATTGCTGCCCCGGGAGTTACGAAGAGCACGAATGTACTGGACAATGCTCAGCGCAGTGATCTCCTTGGGGCAAATGAGGCTGCCCAGATCCATGCGATCCAAAACCTCCTGGAAGGGCAGATGCGACACCTTGGTCACCACCTTGGCCTCCGGGTTGCGGATAGATGCCAGCATAGAGAGCATCATATTCTCCTCGTCAAAATTGGTGAGGGAAACCACAGCTTGAGCAGTCTCCAGTCCCTCCTCTATGAGCAGTCCCCGGTTGAGACTGCTTCCGTGGATAATCAGGGCGGAGGGGAGCAGCTCGCTCAGCTCCTCACAGCGGTCGGCATCCGCCTCTATGATTTTGGTCGAGACGCTGGTGCCTGCCAGCTGATAGGCCAGATAATAGCCGATCTTTCCGCCGCCGACAATAATGACGTCCTGCACCTGGCCGGTGGAAAGTCCGATTTTTCGGAAAAAGTGAGAGGTGTTCCGGGGCGAGCCGGAAATGGACACCCGGTCGCCCTTCCGGAAGACAAAGTCACCCTTTGGGATAATGGCCCTGTGGTCCCGCTCTACGGCACAGACAAGAATGTCGGTTCCCAGCTTCCGGTTCATCTTGGCGATGGGCAGATCTGCCAATGGGCTTCGTCCGTCCAGACAGAAGGTGAGCAGCTCTGCCCGGCCCTTGGCAAAGGTGGAGATCTCAATGGCTTTGGGCGTGCGGAGAAGCCGGGCGATCTCCGTTGCGGCGGAGAGCTCCGGGTTGACGATCATGGAGACACCCAGACTCTGCTGGAGATAGCGCCGCTCCTGAAAATAGGTAAAGTCCCGAACACGGGCAATGGTGGTGATGTTCCGCCCTGCCTTCTTCGCTACGACACAGCAGAGCAAATTCACTTCGTCTTTTCCGGTAACGGCAATGAGCACGTCAGTCCGGTCTACGCCGGCCTCCTCCAGCATCTGAAAGCTGGTGCCGTTACCGACAAAGCCCATCACATCAAAGTTGTCCGACACCTTTTGTAATTTGCCGCGGTCAATGTCGATGACTGTAATATCATGATCCTCCTGGCTGAGGGCTTCCGCTAATGCGGTGCCAAATTTTCCGCAGCCAACGATGGTAATATTCATGCTTGACCATACTCCTTCATCTTAATCAAAGAACAGTTACTATAAAGTATCACAAAAAGCCGAAAAAGGCAACTGCTTCTGAGGGGATATCCTCTGTTTTTGCAGACTCGTATGCAGCGCAAACGGCAGCGGCTAAAGTTGCGGCGGCACGGACATACTGAAACAGGCGACCGGACGCGCTGATACACGAATGCAAGGGCAAAAATTTATGAAAATACAGACAAACCGGTAGAAATTCGCCAAAAGATGTGGTATGATAAGCATAGTAATCTTTTTGAATGCGGGAGCGTTCCTATGGATAAGAAGAGAAAAATTGGGATGATCGCAGGCATTGCGGCCGTAGTGCTGGTCATCAGTATTATTGTGTTTGTCTACTCCAGCGGAGACCACGGCGGCCCCAACCTGACGCTGGTCAACAGCTATGAGGCCAATTATGGCGAGGAGATCGGCCTGTATGATCTGGTACGGGCTGTCTCAGACGAGAGTGAGTACACTGTCAGCATCACCAACGGCGGCCAGATTTCCGCTGACGGCCGCTCCACCGTTTTTTTCAAGGCCGGTAATGCTGCGGTGGAGATCACTGCCGAAGATACAGGGGGGCATAAAACGGTAAAGACTGTCAATGTCAAGGTGACCGATGCGAAACCTCCCATGATCTATGCAAAAGACATCACCATCTCCCTGGGCGACCGGGTGGATTACCGGACCGGTGTGACAGCAGAGGACGAGATGGACGGCAACCTGACCGGAAAGATCCAGGTGGATACCAGCCAGATCGACGAGACAAAAGCCGGCGTATATCCCATTATCTACACGGTCACAGACAGCGCCGGAAATGAGGCGGTTCTCCGTACTGCCCTGACGATCAAAAGCCCCGAGGCCCAATCTGTCACGCTCAGCCGCCAAAGCGTGGTGCTGGACGGCAATGAGCACTATCAGCTGACTGCTTCTGTGGAGCCCCGCGCCTGGACCGGCAAGGTAGAGTGGACCACAAGTGATCCCAGTGTGGCAGTGGTTTCTGACGGCCTGATCACCTGGGTGGGTTCCGGCAGCTGCTATATTACCGCAAAGGCAGGCAACGCAGCTTCCGACTGCCAGGTCGAGTGCGGCTATGTGGGTATCTCGTCTATCAAGATTGATGTGGGTACGCTGGAACTGGATTTTATGGAATATGATGGATTGGAGACCAAGGTTGTGCCCTCTAACTGGAAGGGGAACGTCACATGGACAACCAGCGACCCCAACGTGGCAACGGTAGAGGACGGCACTGTCTATTGGAAGGGCGAAGGAGAGTGCGTTATCACGGCCGCAGCTGACGGCAGGACGTCTACCTGCACCGTCACCTGCCATGCACCGGAGATCGAAAAGGTGGAGATCAAGGAAGACCATATCGACCTGGACGAGAATCAGAGCTATCAGCTCACGGCGGCTGTCACACCTGCCGAGTGGCCGGGCGAGCTGGAGTGGGTCAGCAGCGATCCCAGCGTGGCCACTGTCTCTGATAGCGGACAGGTGCACTGGGTAGGCGCCGGCACCTGTACCATTACCGTACACGCCGGCGATAAGAGCGACAGTGTGGAAGTAACCTGCGCCGCCCCCTTTATTGACAACCTGCTCGATAACTGGTTCGGCGAAAACGGTGATAACGAAAACTAAGTGAAATATCCGCATCCGACGGCCCTGAGAACAAGTGCCAGTTCTCAGGGTCGTTCTGGCCAAGCGAGGTGAGCCCATGAAAATCGAAATACCCGCAGCACCTGCTCAGTTACTGCGTCGGCTCAACGATGCCGACTTTGAAGCATATGCGGTAGGCGGCTGCGTCCGTGACGCCCTTTTGGGCATTACCCCCCATGACTGGGACATCTGTACCAGCGCAAAGCCGGAACAGGTGCTGAGCCTCTTTTCTGACTGCAATGTGGCAAAAACCGGTCTGCAGCATGGGACTGTCATGGTCATCGTTGGGGGAGAGGGCTGCGAAATCACCACCTTCCGTACAGAGGGGAGCTATTCCGATCACCGGCATCCGGATGAAGTGCGCTTTGTCTCCAGCCTTCAGGAGGACCTTGCCCGCCGGGACTTTACCATCAATGCCATGGCCTACCACCCGGACAGGGGCGTTGTGGACTATTTCGGGGGCCGGGAGGACCTGCGGGCAGGAATCGTCCGTTGCGTGGGCGACCCCAATGAGCGCTTTCAGGAGGACGGCCTCCGCATTCTTCGCGCCCTCCGCTTTGCCGCTCGGTTTGGCTTCCGGCTGGAGGAACGGACGGGACAGGCTATGCACGAAAACAAAGAGCTTCTGGACGAGATCGCAGCAGAGCGCATCTTTGCGGAGCTGAAGGGATTTCTGGTGGGGCAGGGCGTCGGTCCGCTGCTGCTGGAATATAGGGATCTGATGGCCGAGATCCTTCCGCCTCTTGCCAAGATGTTCGATTTTGAGCAGCGTAATCCCCACCATTGCTATGACGTATGGCGGCATACGGTCTGCGCTGTGGAACATGTTCCACCCACAGAGCTGCTGCGTCTGACCATGCTCTTTCACGACAGCGGAAAGCCGGACTGCTGGAGCCGGGATGAAAAGGGGATCGATCACTTTTATGACCACGCCAAGCGGAGCATAGAGCTGGCGGAAGAGATGCTGAACCGGCTCCGCTGTGATAACCGGCTGAAGGAGCAGATTCTCCACCAAGTCCGCTGGCACGACTTGCCCCTGCCGCAAAATGAGCGGGAGGGGAGACGCTTCCTCCGACGCATGGGGGAAGAGGGGGCATTTTGGTCCCTGCAGGTCCATCGGGCAGACGCCATGGCGCAGGCGCCCGCCTACTTGCCGGAAAAGCTGGAGCGCATTGGGCAGGCTGAGGAGATACTGGAGCGGCTGCGGGCGGAGAAAGCCTGCTTCGCCCTGGGAGATCTGGCAGTAAAGGGAAAGGACCTGATGGCCCTGGGTGTGCCCGCCGGACCCGGTCTGGGCAGGGAACTGAATCGACTTTTGGAACTGGTCATCGAAGGGGAGTGTCCCAATGAGCGGGAGGCGCTGCTGGCTCGGGTGCAAAAATAAAAATTGCAGATTTCCCTTGCAATATGGGCGGAAACGGATTAAGATATAGATATGTGAAAAGCATTTTTATAAATGGTTGACAGAGAAAATCTGAGAATGCGAGGGATCATTATGGACAATGCAGTTAGGCGAATCGGCGTGCTCACCAGCGGAGGAGATTCTCCCGGTATGAACGCAGCTGTCCGCGCTGTCGTGCGTACCGCTCTGTATCGGGGCATCGACGTCATTGGCATCCGGCGCGGCTGGAACGGTCTCATTAACGGCGATGTGTCCCGGATGGACGCCAATTCTGTTGCGCATATCCTCAATCGGGGCGGTACTATTTTGTACACTGCCCGCAGCGAGGAATTCCGCACCGAGAAGGGCCAGCAGAAGGCGGTTGCCACCTGCAAGCTGCTGGGCATTGACGGCATCGTCGCAATTGGCGGTGATGGAACCTTCAGAGGCTGCCTGGCCCTTGCCAAACATGGCATTTCGGTGGTCGGTATTCCCGGCACCATCGATAACGACATTGGATGCAGCCACTATTCCATTGGCTACGATACCGCTGCCAACACCGCCATTGAGGCCATTGACCGGCTACGTGATACCATGCAGTCCCACGAGCGCTGCTCCGTGGTAGAGGTCATGGGTCATCGGGCAGGCAACCTGGCCCAGTATGTGGGTATTGCCACCGGTGCCACCGCTGTTCTGGTGCCGGAGCATGACTGGGACTTCCAAACGGACGTGGCCGAGCGCATCCGTACCGCACGGCTCAATGGCCGTACCCATTTTATGATTATCGTGGCAGAAGGTGCATTCAATGACGATGAGATCATGAAGCATCCCGGCAGTGCCATGAAGGTGGCAGAGATGATCAAGGACCAGTTGGGAATTGATCCCCGTGTCACCGTTCTCGGCCATATCCAGCGGGGCGGTGCTCCGAACGCCCGTGACCGTGTCACTGCCACACGTATGGGCTACTGGGCAGTGGAGTGCCTGGCGAAAGGCAAGACCAACCGTGTGGTCGTTCACCGGGGAGGCACGATCACCGATATGGATATGGATGAGGCCCTTGCTATGCCCCATACGTTGAACGAATCGGAGGATAGCGTCCTGGAGGCTATGCTCGGCAGCGACAAGTAAGCTCAGATTACATAAAAGCCCCGACAAATCGTCGGGGCTTTTGCTGTGTGTGGGCGGGGAACGTGAAGATTTCCTGAACTCTTCTTGTTTTGCCTTGACATTTGAAGGCGGGAACGGT
>OMVL01000044.1 GCA_900314485.1 uncultured Eubacteriales bacterium | reverse complement strand
CCAAGGCTCCCACACAGCCATCATCGGCAGTAAGGGAGCCTTGTTTTATGCTTCGATGTCAATTGTGATGCCGGACTTGAAATCCACGGTGAAGTGATCTTCGAAAACTGTGATCTTCGTGATCAGGCGCTTGACCAGCGTCTCGTCAAACTCCGTGATGGTGGTGGGCTGCTGCCGGATGAAATCCTCAAACACGAATCGCTACAACCAACATAATAGCAATTGCAGCAACTAGCCTAACAATCTGCCAGATGTATTTTTTGCTTTCGGGCAAATCAGTAAGCTCAAAGAATACCGGGAAAGCAACAAAGGCATCTATAAATAACAACACTGCCTTTAAAAGACTTACCTTGAACAACAAAGCACCTAAAACAACAAGAAGAGCAACCATAAAGAAATTGGCTGCAAGCATAGACATGGCCTTTCCACGCCAAACCAGATTTGCTGCTGTGGCGGCAGGACCGGTCATTTTAAATGTCTGCTTCTCTAGTCCGGCACCCCAGAATATTTCGTGTAGGCGATCTTCGACAAACATCACCGGCTTTGCCTCGGCCGATGGCCGGCCTTGACATCCCATCTGGCTATGCTCATGTGTAATCAAGGCGGCATCGCCGCCGTATCACCATTGAGGTGCTTTTTGGGAAATCTGTCTCACATCTATTTACGACACGGAGAAGCAAGAGTTTTTTTCGGAAATCTTGTAAAAAAAGCAGTTCCATGCTATACTGCACAAAAGAAAAACAAGCAAGGAGGACGCCCCGTGGAACAGAATCATTCCTTCCGCACCGCCGGTTTTGGCGGCTTTCACCGTCAGGATGTCCTGGATTATATCAAAGAGACCGCCGAGCGCCACAAAGATCAGATAGAGGAGCTTCAGAAGTCTCTGAAAAAAGCCGAAGAGGAACAAGCTCAGCTCCGCACCCGGCTGGACGAGGCAGAGCAGACCGTCCGTGAGGCGGAGGAGGCCCGGGCTGCCCTGGAACAGCAGTTGAATGACAGTCGCTCCCAGGCCGAGGGCTATGAGCGGCTCAAGAGCGACTATGCCGAGATCGAGCTGGACGCCCGTCAGCGGGCTGCCCTCATTCTGGAGCAGGCCAATGGCAAAGCCCGTCAGTCGGAGACCGATGCGGCAGCCAAGGCAGCCCAGATCATTGAGCAGGCTCAGCAGCAGGCAGATCACGTCCGTGCAGACGCTCAGGACGACGCCCGCCACGCTAAGGAAGAACGCCGACAGCTGCTGGAGCGGACCCGCCGGGACTTTAGCATCAGCAGCGACGACCTCAAGTCCAGCGTCTCCACCGCCCTGCGGGAGGTAGACCAGGTGCGGCAGCTGCTGCTGGATCTTCGCACCACCTTTGAGGAGAATGTACATGCCGTAGATGATCTCTGCGGCGAGGAGGACTGAGCCATGCCCCAGACCTACCATCTCACCACCGATCAACTGCCGGATATGGCGTCTCAGCTCTCCGCAGGTGACCGTGTTATCCTCTCCGGTACCATTTATACCGCTCGGGACGCAGCACATAAACGCATCTTTGGTCTTCTGGATGAGAACAACCCCCTCCCCTTCCCCCTGGAGGGCGCTATTATCTACTATGCCGGCCCCACCCCTGCTCAGCAGGGCATGGCTGTGGGCGCCTGCGGCCCCACCACCTCCAGCCGGATGAACGGCTTTGCGCCAAGGCTCCTTGATCTGGGGCTTGCCGGTATCATCGGCAAGGGCCAGATGGACGACGATGTTCGGGCCGCCATTGTCCGAAACCACGCCTGTTACTTTGCCGCTGTGGGCGGCGCCGGAGCGCTGATCGCTCGGTGCATCCAAAAGGCGGAGGTCATTGCCTTTGACGATCTGGGCTGCGAGTCCGTCAAGCGGATGACTGTCAAAGACCTGCCTCTCACCGTAGCGATGGACGCTGACGGAAACAGTCTCTACGAGACCGGGCGGCAGGAATATAAGTTGACATAATTTTATTTGCTATAAAAGGAAGCAGACACCCGATCATGTCTGCTTCCTTTTAACTTTAGGGATAACTCAGCGGCCGCTCGTACGCAGTCTACCACAGCGCCGCTGAGGTTGTAGTTTACTGTCAGGCGGATTCTTCCGTCGTAGAACACCTCAAAATCATTATAAGCCCAATAATCAGACTCAATATCCGCCAGATTCCACGAGAAGTTCGACGCACTCAGCATCATGCCGTCATAACGCTCTATTCGATGGGTGCATATAAATAGTTGCCGTCCTCATCCTGAATCGGGCCGATATAGCCCTCATAGTCCATGACAGTGTGAAACACATTCTGCTCCTCATCTGTCAGATTCAGCACATAGACTCGGCCATCGTCTTCCTCTACTGCAATCTCCGTAATTCGGCCGCAGCCCGCCTGCTCCAGACGCTGCGCAGCGCCCAGAACGGCATCTTCATCGCTAAAGGACAAGGTTTCCATCAGAAGTGCGGCGTTTTGCTCTGCCCATTCCAACGCTCTATCATCGGCAGCCTCTGCCGGCTCCTCAAACGCAGGCATACTCGCCTCCTGAGCGGTATCGGCCGTTGGCGCCTCTGCCGCCGCCTCCTCGACCGCCGATCCCATATCGACGGCATTGTTGCCGGGCTCCGCCTCTCCCTCAAATGCTTCTGCGGCGGCAGGCGCCTGCGTGACTACGGCGCTCTCCATAGCGGAGGAGTCTCCGGCCCTGTCGGGCAGACCGCTCTGCGCCACAAAGAAGCCCAGCCCCACAACCAGAACCAAACTGGCGCCGCCACCCTATGCCAGCCGTGTCGGGACAATTTGAGAGGACGAACGGGTGCCGGCACAGACGCTTTCTGCTCCAGCTCCAGTGCCAGCAACTTGCTGTGGAGGTCAGAGGAGACAGTCTGCCAATCCATGTATTCCTGATAGGCCGTCTTCATGCTTCCACCTCCATCAGCGCTTTCAGCTTGCCTCTCGCCCGGCTGAGACGGCTGCGCACCGTGCTCTCCCGGCTGTGGGTCATCTTGGCGATCTCCCCGGTGGAGTAGCCCTCGTAATAATAGAGATGGATGACCTCACGGTCCTCCGCCGGGAGGGCAAACAGCTCCTCGATCTCCTCCCGCTCCTCCGGACCTGGTACGGGGATGTCTGTGTCCAGCGGCAGGTTCTGCCGGGCTTTGGAGCGAAGGCGGGAGATGCAGCCGTTGCGGGTGACGGTAATGAGCCATGCGCTCTCGTGGGCCTCGCTCTCAAAGGCCGGGTGCTTTTCCAAATAGCGGAGGAAGGTCTCCTGGGTCTGGTCCTCGGCGTCCTGCACATTGCCCAGAATGGCCAAGGCAGTGCGATAGATCCGATTCTCCTGCCGCCCCACCAGTTCTTCAAAGGAAGACTGGGAATATTGATGACCAGGCATGAGGCTTCCTCCTCTCTCTTTTCTATACGTCTGGCAAAGGTGAATTGTTGCAACAAAATGATAAAATGCCCAGAAAAACTGTCAACGGGCGATTTGTTGATCACCCGTTGACAGGAAGCTGTAATCAGAGCGCCGCCTTCAGCGCCTCCGCCTTATCCAGCCGCTCCCAGGGGAGATCCAGATCCGGCCGTCCGAAGTGGCCGTAGGCCGCTGTCTGCCGGTAGATCGGCCGGCGCAGGTCCAATGCCCGGATGATGCCGGAGGGGCGGAGGTCAAAGACCTGCTGGACGATCTCTGCCAGACGGTCATCGGCCACAACGCCTGTGCCATAGGTGTCCACCAAAACAGAGACCGGCTTTGCCACGCCGATGGCGTAAGCCAACTCGATCTGGCACCGGTCGGCAAGGCCGGCGGCCACCAGGTTCTTAGCCGCATACCGGGCCATATAGGCAGCTGAGCGGTCCACCTTGGTGGGGTCCTTTCCGGAGAAACAGCCGCCGCCGTGAGCCGCAGCGCCGCCGTAGGTGTCCACGATGATCTTTCGTCCCGTGAGACCGGAGTCGCCCACGGGGCCGCCCACCACAAAACGACCGGTCGGATTGACATAAAACTTCGTCTCCGGGCGGATATAGCGTTTGGGCAGGTTGGGGCGGATGATCTCTTCAATGACAGCCTCCCGCAGGTCTTTGGTGGAGATGTCGGGAGCGTGCTGGGTAGAGACCACAATGGCGGGGCACCATTCCACCTGGCCGTTCTCGTCATAGGCCACAGTGACCTGGCTCTTGCCGTCAGGGCGAAGCCAGGGGAGCGCGCCGCTCTTGCGCTGCCGGGCCAGGGCCAGGGTCAGGTTGTGACTGAGCGCAATGGGAGCGGGCATCAGTTCCTTCGTCTCCCGGCAGGCATAGCCGAACATCATGCCCTGATCGCCGGCGCCGGTGCGGTCCGCCTCGTCACCGCCGCCAGACTGAAGCTCGTAGGAGGTGTCTACACCCATGGCGATGTCGGGAGACTGCTTGTCCAGCGTGGTGAAGACGGCGATGCTGTTTGCGTCAAAACCGTAGGAGGGATCGTTGTAGCCGATGTCTGCCACTGTCCTGCGGACGATGGATGCAATATCTACCTGGGCCTTGGTGGTGATCTCCCCCATGACAAGGACCATGCCGGTAGTGGTGGCCGTCTCGCAGGCCACACGGCTCATGGGGTCCTGAGCCAGCATGGCGTCCAGAACTGCGTCGGAGATCTGGTCGCAGACCTTATCGGGATGTCCCTCAGTGACGGATTCAGATGTAAAAATTCGATTGGCCATGGTTGCTTGTTCCTTTCTTTTCCGATGGATCAATTTTCAACAACACAGCCTTTTGACGTTCACCCGGTGCATAAAAAAAGCGCATCCGCAGCGGATACGCATCGTGCTTTCGTCCTCATCTTTACGAAAAACCGCTGGATTTGGCACCTTACCGACGCTTGCGCATCAGCAGGTTGTCGGGCTTCATCGGGCCATTCCCTCCGCCACTCTTGATAAGGCTGTTTCATTGTCATGCGGCTATTATAGCACCCTTCTCTCGTTTGTCAATCTGTTTCTCACACATTTTGCATGGGGCTACCCGCCTTCTCCCTTTAAATAAGCGCCCTTTTCACAATTCCCTCTTGACATTCCGGACCGGTATGAGTATGATTTGATAGATAGGATGATTCTCTTATCTGTCTGCCGCAGCTCTGTCCCAGACAGCCGGGAAGCCGCGGCAAATCATCCCGCCAATCCCCCGCTGTTAAGCCGTGTTTTGGCTTTCAGATAAAAACCAAAAGAATCTTCATTTTAGGAGGACGTAATCATGGATATTTTTGCAAAGCTGACTGAGGTCCTGGCTGATCACACCGGCCGCGACGCTTCCGAGTTCACTCCCGACACCACCTTCGAGAGCCTGGGCATCGACTCCCTGGAGACCGTCGAGATGGTCATGGAGCTGGAGGAGGAGCTGGACACCGAGCTGGAGCTGGACGAAAAGGTCTCTACCGTCGGCGAGCTGGTCGCTTTCATTGAGAAGAAGCTGGCTGAGTAATCTCTCCGCCTGTTCCCCCTGTCCAACGGACAGATCCATAGCAGAATATGATGGCCGCCGCCCGTTATGACTGCGGCGGCCATTCTTCTTTTGATCCACTCCCTCATTTTATGGAGGATCCCATGAAAAAAATTGCGTTTGTTTTTTCCGGTCAGGGCGCTCAGTACCCCGGTATGGGCCAGACGCTGGCCGACGCCAGCAGCGCCGCAAAGGCCGTCTTTGACCTCTGCGACAGCATTCGTCCCGGCACCAGCGCCCAGTGCTTTACCGGCACAAAAGAGGAGCTGACCATTACTTCCAACACCCAGCCGGATATGTTTGCCGTGGAAGTCGCCGCTGCCGCCGCTCTGGTAGAGGCGGGCATCACCCCCGACGCCCTGGCAGGCTTTTCTGTGGGTGAGATCGGCGCGCTGGCCTTCTCCGGCGCCCTGTCTGTGGCTGACAGCTTTCAGCTGGTCTGCCGCCGGGGCGAGCTGATGCAGGAGGCATCCAACGCCGCCGACACCGGCATGACCGCTGTGGTCAAGCTCTCCCCCGCCCAGGTGGAGGCGCTGGCCGCCCGGTTTGACCAGGTCTACCCCGTCAATTACAACTCCCCTGCCCAGACGGTCTGCGCAGGCCTGTCCTCTTCCATGGACGGCTTCAAGGCCGCCGTCAAGGAGGCCGGCGGCCGGGCCATCCCCCTGCGGGTGGCAGGTGCGTTTCACTCCCCCTTTATGGCCTCTGCCGCCCAGGGGCTGGCTGAGGAGCTGAAGAAGTACACCTTCGCCGCCCCCAAGTACACCCTGTATTCCAACGTCACAGGCAAACCCTATGAGGGCGTTGAGACCTACGCAGACATGCTCTCCCGTCAGGTCATCAGCCCGGTGCGCTGGCAGGGCATTGTGGAAGATCTCATTGCAAACGGCGTGGACACCTTTATCGAGGTCGGCCCCGGCAATACCCTGACCGGTCTCATCGGCAAGATCGACCCCAACGTAAAGACTTACAACGTGGACAGCGCTGACAGTCTCAGCGCAACGATACAGGAGGTAACCAATGGCTGATTTACAAGGAAAGGTAGCTCTTGTCACCGGCGCCGCCCGGGGCATTGGCAACGCCATCGCCGCAAAGCTGGCAGAGAACGGAGCTGATGTGGTCCTCTTTGACCTCTGCCCGGAAGAGGCGGGTATTGCAGCTGCCGAGCAGATCGCCGCTGACTACGGCGTCAAGACCGGTTTCCGGCGCTGCGACGTCTCTGACTACGAGGCCGTTCAGGCCGCCGTCAAGGATGTGATCAAGACCTACGGTGGTGTGGACATTCTGGTGAACAACGCAGGCATCACCCGGGACAAGGTGCTGCTGGCCATGAGCGAGCAGGACTGGGATCTGGTGCTGGACATCAACCTCAAGAGCATGTTCAACACCATCAAGGCCTGCTACCGCAACTTTATGAAGAAGAAGGCGGGCAAGATCATCAACATCTCCTCCGTCTCCGGCCTGATGGGCAACGCCGCCCAGGCAAACTACACCGCCGCCAAGGGCGGCGTCATTGCCCTGACCAAGACGGTTGCCCGGGAGCTGGCCTCCCGGGGCGTCAACTGCAACGCAGTGGCTCCCGGCGCTATCGAGACGCCCATGACCGCCTCCATGGATCAGGACGCCCTCAAGGCATTGCTCTCCACCGTCCCCATGGGCCGGATGGGCAAGCCTGAAGACATTGCCGAGTGCGTCGCCTTCCTGGCCAGCGACCGGGCCAAGTATATCACCGGCGAGGTCATTCGGGTCGACGGCGGCATTGCCATGTAATTTATCCCTCCCCTTTAGTTAGAAAGGAAATCACTATGAGACGAGTTGTTGTAACCGGACTTGGCGCTGTCAACGCCATCGGAAACGACGTGCCCACCATGTGGGAGAATCTGATCGCCGGGAAGCACGGCATCGCCCCCATCACCCGGTTTGATCTGACAGATTTCCGGGCTACTCTGGCGGCAGAGGTCAAGGACTTCGACCCCCTGCTGTATCTGGACCGCAGCGAGGTGCGCCGCCATGATCTCTATATCCAGTACGCCATCGCCGCCGCTCAGCAGGCCTTTGAGGACTCCGGAATCGAGGGCAACATCGACCCCAAACGGATCGGATGCTACTTCTCCTCCGGCATCGGAGGCATGACCACCATGGTAGAGGAGCAGACCAAGCTGCTCAGCAAGGGTCCCCGCCGGGTCTCCCCCTATGCCATCACCAATATGATGGGCAATGCAGGCGCCGGATTTGTGGCTATCAAACACAACTGCAAGGGCCCCTGCATGGATATTGCCACCGCCTGCGCCTCCTCCACCCACGCTGTGGGCGAGGCCTATCGGAACATCCTCCACGGCTATACTGACGCCATGGTGGCCGGGGGAGCCGAGGTGACCATTACCCCGCTGGGTGTGGCCGGCTTCATCAACTGCCAGGCGCTCAGCACCTCCGAGGATCCGGATCGTGCCTCCATTCCCTTTGACAAGGAGCGCAACGGCTTTGTCATGGGCGAGGGAAGCGCCGCACTCATTCTGGAGGAGTACGAACACGCAAAGGCCCGGGGCGCCAAGATCTACGCAGAGGTGGTCGGCTACGGCACCACCTGCGACGCTCACCACATCACCGCTCCCGATCCGGAGGGCGAGGGTGGCGCGGACGCCATTGCCGAGGCGCTGGCCGGCATTGGGGAATACGACCCCAGCCGGGTGTATGTCAACGCCCACGGCACCTCTACCCCCATGAACGACAAAATTGAGACCAAGGCAATCAAGCGTGCCTTTGGCGAGGAGAACGCCTACAAGCTGCTGGTTTCCTCCACCAAGGGCGCTACCGGCCATATGCTGGGCGCTGCCGGAGCGACGGAGGCAGTCATCTCGGTACTGGCACTCACAAATGACACTGTACCTCCCACGCTGGGCTATCAGGTGCCCGACCCGGAGTGCGATCTGGACATCGTCCCCAACACTGCCCGCAAGGCGGAGCTGGACGCCGTTCTCTCCACCTCTCTGGGCTTTGGCGGTCACAACGGCTGTCTGGCCTTCCGCAAGGTGAAGGACTAAAGGAGGTCGTCAGGATGAATCAACAGGAGATCATGGAGATCCTCCCCCATCGGGACAATATGCTTCTGGTGCAGGAGGCGGAGGTCATTGACGGCGTGGCTCACGCCAAATATCACGTCTCCGGCGAGGAGTTCTTTCTCAAGGGCCATTTCCCGGGAAATCCCGTCGTCCCCGGTGTCATTCTCTGCGAGATGATGGCTCAGGGCGCCGCTGTCCTGCTGGCCACCAGCCCGGAACTGAAGGGCGCTACGCCCATGTTCACCAGTCTGGACAAGGTGCGCTTTAAGAGCCCCGTAAAGCCCGGCGACACGCTGGAAAGCCAGAGCACCATCACCAAGAGCAAGGGACCCTTCTACTGGTGCGAGGCCAAGGGCTATGTGAACGGAAAACTGAGCGTGACCGCAGAGTTTTCCTTCGCGCTGGTGAAGTGACGAATTTGGGGAGACCGGGACATTCGGTCTCCCCTTTTGGTATTTTCCTGAAAAATCCCAAAATAACACTTGACAATAGGCGGTTATTTGCATATAATAATATCTGCGCTGTGGCAAGCAGGCTTTCCTGATCACATGGCGGCGTAGCTCAGTTGGCTAGAGCATACGGTTCATACCCGTAGTGTCACCGGTTCAAATCCAGTCGCCGCTATTCACTTCCCCAGGGCCCACGCTCTGGGGAAGTGCCCCATGGCCCGTTGGTCAAGCGGCTAAGACACCGCCCTTTCACGGCGGAAACATGGGTTCGATTCCCGTACGGGTCATATGGAGGCTTAGCTCAGCTGGTTAGAGCGCATGCTTCACACGCATGAGGCCACTGGTTCGAGTCCAGTAGTCTCCATTCCCAAGAGATCCTGTAACCGATCTTGGTTACAGGATTTTTTACAGCCATTAAGTTAGAAGGTTGAAACAAAATGAATACACTTGCTCCGTCAAAACGAACCATCGATTATCCCCGTATTTGCACGACAAGCGCCATCGGCGCACTCTCCATCGTGTTCGGCACGGTACTGTCCAACAATATCAATCATCAGTACCTCTCCCCTTTGATGTTTTCCCTGGGGATCATCCTGGTCGTCGTCTTTGATCTCGGTCTTATCACAAGAGCGGTGCCCAGCGGAGCTTCTGCTCCCCAGTGCGGCATGACGGCGGGCGTCAACTTTCTGGTGGCCTATGCGGCCGGATGGCTGCTCCGCAGCTGCGGCACCTTTCCGGATGCCATCCCCGTTGATTTTGTGGGGGCCATTGCCACCGGTATCGTCATCGGTCTGGTATCGGCCGTCAACAAGCACAAGAGCGAGTACACTGTGGCGGTGACCATCATGCTCATGTTCTCCTTTGTCTACCTGCACATCCCCCACTGCGTGGTCTGCGCCTTTTATCTGGGAGCCAAGACGGCGGCGGTCACGCTGACAGATGTGCTGGGATTGGTCACCGTAATGATCGGAAACATACTCGGCGGGCTGGTCATTCGGTTGATCTTAAAGGTCGTTGCGTCAAACCAGGTCTAATACTATTATCTAATATGTAAAATCCGAACTGATCTTTGTATGGTCAGTTCGGATTTTCTTTTGAGATTCTGCTCCAATCTTTTCCTATTTCATCCGAAGCAAAATTTCATCCAGCAGAGCGTTGGCAGCCTCGTCCTTACTGAGCAGAGGCAGCTTTCGCACACCGTCAGGGCTGATGAGGGTGAGCACATTGGTATCTACGCCAAAACCCGCTCCCTCGACTTTGACGTTATTGGCGGCAATCAAGTCCAAATGCTTTTTGACCAGCTTTTTTTGACTGTTTTCCAACAAATGCTCCGTCTCCATGGAAAAGCCGCACAGGAACTGTCCCGGCCGTTTACGGGCACCCAGCTCCGCCAAAATATCCTTCGTCCGTTCCAGCGGGATGGAGAGCTCGTCATCAGACTTCTTCATTTTCTGATCCGCTATATTGGCAGGGCGGTAATCCGCCACTGCGGCAGCCTTGATAATAATGTCCATCTCATCTGCCCGGTCGGTGACAGCCGCATACATGTCCTGAGCCGAGACAACGTCTACCACCTCCACATAGCCTGGGCGGGGCAGCGCTGTGGGACCGGAGACAAGGGTGACCTCTGCCCCGCGGCTGCTGGCAGCCTTGGCGATCGCATAGCCCATCCTGCCGGAGGAGTGATTGGTCAGATAGCGGACCGGATCCAGCGCTTCCCGGGTAGGGCCGGCAGTGACCAGCACCCGCTTGCCAATCATGTCCTTGCTGTGCGCCAGTTGATGGAGGCAGACCTCCAGCAGCTGCTCCGGCTCAGGCAGCTTGCCCTTCCCCACCGCACCGCAGGCCAGCCGGCCGGAAGCAGGCTCTACGATCTCCCAGCCGTAGCGGCGAAGTGCGGCAATATTGTCCTGGGTCACCGGGTTTTCGTACATTTTGGTGTTCATAGCAGGCGCAGCTGCCTTAGGGCAGTTACAGGCCAGAACGGTGGTCGTCAGCATATCGTCCGCCAAGCCGTGCGCCAGCTTAGCCAGCACGTTGGCAGTCGCCGGAGCGATCAGGACAAAATCCGCCCGGTCGGCAACGGAGACGTGGGCTACACTGTGTTGGAAACTGCGGTCAAAGGTGTCTACCAGTACCTTGTTGCCGGTGAGCTGTTCAAAGGTGATGGGAGAGATGAACCGGGTGGCATTTTCCGTCATAAGCACCTGTACATTGGCATGCTGCTTCACCAGTGCAGAGGCCAGCGAGGCAGCCTTATAACAGGCGATGCCCCCTGTCACGCCCAAGACAACCGTCTTTCCACGAAGCATATCTAAAGTCCTCCAAAATCAGAAATCGCTTATGATGGCATAATAACATGGCAGGCCCGGAAATGCAATCGCACCAATTTCAAATTACAAAGAAAAAGATTGATTTTCCCAGAATGATTTCGTATAATGCTTACGTTGTGCAGGCATCTCTTTCCGCTGTACCCACTCGGGGCGGCAGGAGACACAGAGACAGGCTGACACAGCACATCTAATTTTGCGCTGTATCTGACAAAAGGGCAGAGCGGCAGCAGGAGGTAATTTCATATGGAAAAGAAGCTTAATGTACGTTATCTGACAGAGCTGGCATTTCTGGTGGCCATCATACTGGTCATGAAGCTGACCGGCCTTTCCAGCATCCCCGTGGGACCGCTGAACATGACGCTCACTATGGTGCCCATCGCCATCGGCGCTATGCTGATGGGGCCGATGGCCGGCGGTGTGTTGGGCATGATTTACGGTTTTACCAGTTTTTACGATGCTGTGTCTGGCGCCTCGGTGATGACGGGCATTTTCTTTCAGCTCAGCCCCATTCACACCTTTATTCTGTGCGTGGGGATGCGTATTTTAGTGGGTGTACTGGCAGGCTGGCTGTTTCGCCTGTTTCAAAAGAAGGACCCCACCCGTACGGTGTGCTATTTCCTGGGAGGATTATGCACCCCGCTGTTGAACACCGTCCTCTTTATGAGCTATCTTGTGCTCGTATTTTACCGCTCTGACTTCATTCAGGAGCGGGTCGCCGTACTGGGCGCCACCGGGCCCCTTACATTCATTCTTTTGTCCGTGGGCGTACAGGGGCTAATTGAGGCGGCTACCGGTGCGGTCATCGGCGGCGGTGTAGCCAAGGGCGTTGCCCAGGCACTGAAAAAGTGATGCGTTAACGAGACGGTTTTTACAGAGAAAGGCAGCTTCGGTATGATTTTAGCGATTGATGTGGGCAATACCAACATTGTTCTGGGCGGCATTGAGGGCGGAAAACAGGTGTTCTCTGCCCGGTGCGCCAGTGATCGGAATAAGACGGAGGATGAGTATGCTCTGGCGATTCAGGGCATACTGGCAATGCACGGTGTGGCTGTAACGGATATTGAGGGGGGCATTCTCTCCTCTGTGGTGCCATATTTGCGCACTGTGATCCCCCGCGCCATCTATCTTCTGACAGGGAAGCATATTTTGGTTGTGGGTTCCGGTCTGAAAACAGGGTTGAACATTCGCACAGAAAATCCTGCCGCTCTGGGCAGTGACCTGGTGGTGGACGCTGTCGCTGCGCTGTCAAAATACCCTACCCCTATTGCCATCTTTGACATGGGTACCGCCACGACTATGTCTGTCATCGACAAAAAAGGAGATTATATCGGCGGCATGATCATCCCCGGGCTGAGGGTGTCGGTGGATGCACTGTCCGCTCAGGCGGCTCAGCTTCCCTATATCAATCTTACCCGGCCCAAATCGCTGATCGGTGCCAACACCGTGGAGAGTATGCAGGCAGGCGCCATCTACGGCTGTGCCGCCACTATGGACGGCCTGATTGATCGGCTGGAAGATGCGCTGGGCGAGCCGGTGTCAGCAGTACTTACCGGCGGACTGAGCCGGCTTGTCGCCCCTTATTGTAAGCGGGAGATCCACCTGGAGCCGAATCTTCTCATTGTGGGTCTTCAAATCCTGTATGAAAAAAATCAGCCACGGCAAAAGCAATGAGCTGATATGATCCTACGGGAGCATTGTGTCGGGCGGTGTCACGGAGCAGACGAGAGCTGCGCTGGCAGAACATAGAGCAAGTACTGAAATCGGCAGGCATTACAAAAGAATCCGTCGTGCTGTGCCGTGTTTACGTCCCGGATGGGAAGCTTTGGGACGAGGTTAACCGGGTATATGCGGAGTATTTCGGAAATCACAAGCCCGCACGTGTCGTCGTTCCCACGACGGAGCTTCACCACGGCGCGCTCGTAGAGATCGAGGCCATGGCGGAAATGCCGGAGAAGAACTGACTATGGAGTTTTATTGTTCCGAATGCGGAAAGCGGGAACCTGTCATGATGCGGAAAGCCCACTGTGACTGCGGCGGGCTGTGGAAGCTGGATTTCACGCCGCCCCAATTCGACGAGAGTAAGATCGACCGGGACGAGTGGAATATATTCCGCTACCGGGCCTTCATGGCGCTGGACAATGACGCCGCCTGGCGGGCCATCACCCTGGGCGAGGGCATGACGCCCATCGTCCGGCTGGATGAGAACGTGCTTCTCAAGATGGACTATTTCATGCCGACGCTGTCCTTCAAGGACCGGGGCGCAGCGGTGCTGATCGCCCACTGCAAGGCCATCGGCGTGGAGAACGTCGTGCAGGATTCCAGCGGCAACGCGGGTAACTCCGTGGCGGCCTACTGCGCCAAGGCGGGGATCGGCTGCGAGATCTTCGTCCCGGAGGGGACGAGCCCCAAGAAGATCGACACGATCCGGGCTCACAGCGCAGTATGCACCGTTGTCCCGGGCAGCCGTGACCACTGCGCGGACGTGTGCCGGGAGAAGGTGGAGCGGCAGGGCGTGTACTACGCAAACCACGTTTACAACCCGTTCTTTTACGAGGGCACCAAGACCTACATCTATGAAGTGTATGAGCAGCTCCATCGCGTCCCGGAAAACCTGGTGATCCCGGTGGGCAACGGCACCCTGTTTCTCGGTGTGATGCACGGTCTGGAGGAGCTTCTCGCGTCGGGCTGCATCGACCACATGCCGCAGATCACCGCGCTGCAGACCGAGACCTGTGACCCCCTGCTCCGGGCGGCGGAGCAGGGGTTGAGAGAGCCCGTGGACGTGATGCCGGAGCCCACCCTCGCGGAGGGCATCGCCATCGGAAAGCCCATGCGAGGCAAAGAGATCCTGGCGTATGCGGGAAAATACGGCGTCCGCTTCATCCACGCCCCGGAGGACAAGATCCTGGACGCCCGGGCGAAGCTGGCGGCCAGGGGCGTTTACTGCGAGCACACCACGGCGGCGAACTACGCGGCCTATCTCGCCTATGTGGAGAAATACGGCCCGGCGCCGGACTGCCTCATCACCATGTGCGGCGCGGGGCTCAAGTCAGATCACTGATCCAGCGCTAGTAAACCACCCCGATTCTTACTACCATTTGACTACCATTGACGGCCTCATCTTGTCTCATCTTGCCGCATTTTGCCCCATTTCGGCTTAAGTCTGACATTGTGACCCCGAAAAACAAGCAAAAGTATACTTGGCAAATCGCGGCAAAACGGGGCAGAATACGGCTTTTCAGGAGGCTGATCGAATTTGACAAAGATACTTTTCGTTTGCCACGGCAAGCCTCTAACAAAAGCCGATTTTCCTTGTAAAATCAAGCACTTTTGACCATCCCTCACGCAGTTTACACCCCGTTTGCACCTCACAAACCAGGGAAAATATGGGAAAAGAAGGCTCATCTTGCCATTGGAATTGTAAGTATGTCTGGATAATAGCTGACAGCATCTGAGCAAAGCCGCAATGCCTTGAAAAACCTGTCTTTTTCTATTCCTTCAAAGACCAACCGCAAATTTTACACCTTTTGTATCAACACACCAAGCCCGCCATGACACCAATTAGAAATACAAAACGCCTGTACCGCACGGATCACCGTTGCAGATACAGGCGTTTTTATGGATATATAAAGCATCTTCCGAAAGCCTATGATTTATGGTATACTCCATCTCGACAAATCGAGAATTTCGTCAGCCAATCCACCTTCATCATAAAGGAAAAGCGAAGGCTGTAAAACCCTCGCTTATATATTACTAATCGGAGTTTGAGAGGTAAAAATGATAAATCACAGAGTTCAGAAATATATAGAGGATCATTCTTTCTGTTCAGAGTACCTTTTCAGGGATTGGGAAGCGTTCCTGGATTTTATCTATGAAGAAGGTTATCGCGTTTCATCCATCCTCTGGTGGGAACACTGCAAAAAGAATTTTCAGCACGGATACGGCGGATATTCCGATCCGGATGACAGGGAATGGATGTATTCTGAGACCTGGCTTCATGAAGATGGATTT
>OMVL01000032.1 GCA_900314485.1 uncultured Eubacteriales bacterium | reverse complement strand
CAACCGGATCCAGGCCAAGATGAATCACTTCCGAAGAAAAAAGCAGGCCTTTCCCCTGGACTGATCGAGGAAACGCTGACAAAAACGCCGTCTGACGGGTAAACCGTCAGGCGGCGAGAGACTGCCAAAAACACTTTTTTGACAGTCTCAAACGGGCTGTCAGCCAAGGCTGACAGCCCGTTTCCTTTTTATACCGTCTCCTCCACCAGCCTGCGCAGCTGCTCCCGGCTGATGCGGCATTCCTGCGCCAGCTCACGAAACAGACTGCGCAGTTCCGGCTCCTCCGTCTCCTCCGCCCCCCGGCGGCAGTCCTGCTCCAACGTCTGGAAGCGGAAGTAGAGGGTGCGGCAGCACTCCGGAAAGCCGCCGGCCTGACAGCGGAGCGTTCCCGGCCGCCAGCGGCGTCCCGTGAGGAGGAACAGAGCCGCCGACAGCCGGCGAATCTGCCCGTCGCACCGCCGGGCAATGCCCCAAAGCCGCTGCCACCGGCGGCAGAGACAGGCGGTCTCGCTCAGCTCCTCCATGATCCGGCGCAGCAGTCCCTCCATGTCCGGTCCCGCCGGGGGCCGGGGCGGCCCGGAGGGGGGCTGCGGAGGCTGGGGCTTTGGCGGGGCGGGAGGCAGGGGGCGCTCCCCCGGTCCCTCGGGGATCAGATAGTCCCCCGGACCCGGCTGGCCCTGTACCCGCTGCCAAACACGGCGAAACGCCTCCCCCTCGCTTTGGGGTGTGTCCAAACGGTCCTGCATGGCATATCCCTCCTGACTTTTATGCCATTTTATGTTTTTTGGCGTATTTTTGTCACAAATGACGGATAAATTTTCAAATCAACCCTTGCAATCCGGATTTGGAAGTGCTATACTGCAACTGTAACTAGAAAGTATCAACCTGAGAGTGGGGCCTGCCCCGCTCTTTCTTTTCGTCAAACGAGGTTACCGATGGCTATGAAAAAAGTCACAGAAGTCGCCGCCGAGCTGGCTCTGCCCTTTATTGAGGAGGCGGGCTGCACGCTGTGGGATGTGGAGTACGTCCGGGAGGGCGGCACCTGGTTTCTCCGGGTGTATATCGACTGCCCCGGCGGCGTGAATGTAGATCAGTGCGAGGCGGTGAGCCGTCCCCTCTCGGACGCATTGGACGATGCGGACCCTATTGAGGGCAGCTATGTCCTGGAGGTCTCCTCCGCCGGCATCGACCGGCCGCTGAAAAAGCCCGAGCACTTTGCCGCTTTCCTGGGCAGCAAAGTGGAGCTGCGGCTCTACCGTCCCCAGGAGGGCCGGAAGGAATTCCACGGGACGCTGACCCGTTATGAGGACGGGGATGTGACCTTACAGCTCTCTGACGGCAGCGAGCGCACCTTCCCGAAGAAGGAGATCGCCCTTGTCCGTCTCGACGTGATGTTTTAAACAGGATACAGATAAGGAGTGAGCAAAATGGCAAAGCGGATCAGCAAGAAGAAGGGCCCCACCCCCGAGGAAGACGCACAGGAGTTTTTCCTGGCCCTGGATATGCTGGAAAAGGAGCGGGGCATCAAGAAGGAGTATATGCTGGAGAAGATCACTCAGGCCCTGGTCTCCGCCTACAAGCGGGACCATGAGGGCGCTGAGGAGAACATCGTCATCCAGGCAGACCCCGAAAAGAACATTCTGCGGATGATTATTCGCAGAGACGTGGTGGAGACGGTGGATAACCCCTACACCGAGATCTCTCTGGAGGACGCCCGCAAGAGCCTGCCCAACGTGGGCCTGGGCGACGTGGTCTCCAGCGAGGTCAAGACCAAGAACTTTGGCCGTATCGCCGCCCAGACCGCCCGTCAGGTCATCATTCAGGGCATTCGTGAGGCAGAGCGGGGCATGGTCTACGATGCGTTCAGCGGCAAGACGCAGGAGCTGATGACCGGCACCGTCACCCGCATCGACCCCATTACCGGGGCCCTGCACGTCCGTCTCAGCTCCGGCAAGGAGTTTACCGACGCTCTGCTCACCGCCGGCGAGCAGGTCAAGGGCGAGCACTACACCGAGGGCAACCGGATCAAGGTCTACATCGTGGAGGTCCGCCGGGACACCCGGGGCACCAAGGTGCTCATCTCCCGGACCCACTTCGGTCTGGTCAAGCGTCTGTTCGAGCTGGAGGTCCCCGAGATCTTTGACGGCGTGGTGGAGATCCGCTCCATTGCCCGTGAGGCCGGCAGCCGGACCAAGATGGCCGTCTGGTCCAACAACCCGGAAGTGGATCCCATCGGCGCCTGCGTGGGCACCCGGGGTCAGAGAGTCAACACCATTGTGGAGGAGCTCCACGGGGAAAAGGTGGACATCATCAAGTACAGCGAGGATCCCATTGCGTATGTGGCCGCCGCTCTGGCTCCCGCCGACGTGGTCAGCGTGGAAGTGCTGGAGGAGGGCAAGAGCTGCCGGGTCATTGTCCCCGACGACCAGCTGAGCCTGGCCATCGGCAAGGAGGGTCAGAACGCCCGGCTTGCCGCCAAGCTCACCGGCTATAAGATCGACATCAAGAGCGTCTCCGGCGCCGCCCAGGCCGAGGAAGAGGCGGACGCCCTCTTTGCCGAGGAGGACGCAGCGGAAGAGGAGATCTTCTGATCTAGGAGGTACCAGCCATGCCGAAAAAAATTCCCATGCGCCAGTGTCTCGGCTGCCGGGAGATGAAGCCCAAGCGTGAGCTGATCCGGGCGGTCAAGTCCCCGGAGGGGGAGATCTCTCTGGACTTCCGGGGCAAGAAGCCGGGCCGGGGCGCCTATGTCTGCCCCAAGGCGGAATGTCTGGCCAAAGTCCGCAAGAGCCGGGGGCTGGAGCGGGCCTTCTCCATGGCGATTCCCGCTGAGGTCTATGACCAGTTGGAACAGCAGATGGCTGGGGAGCAGGACAATGCGTGAGCAGTTGGGCTTCCTGGGCCTTGCCAAGCGGGCGGGCAAGCTCTCCGCCGGAGAGGACGCCGTAGAGGCCGCCCTCCAGACCGGCAAGGTCCGGCTGCTGATCCTGGCCGCTGACGCCGGAGACAAGACCGTCCGGCATATGGAGCACCGGTCTCAGGGCAGGCTCCCCATCCTCTATCTCCAAAGTGATAAGCAGACACTGGGCAGCGCCCTCGGCTGGGCCAGCTGCGCTGTGGCCGCTATGACCGATCTCAAAATGTCCATCGCTCTGGCAGAGAAGATGGTGCGCTGTGATGCGTCCCACCGCCCTGTGCTGGAAGCGCTCATCGAAAAGCAGGACAAAATCGCTGCCCGGAAACAGCGCAAGCCGGGCAAGCACAGCAAGTAATGATGTAATAACCGTTTGTGCCGGCGGGCAAGTCCCGTTTGGGCGGGGTTTCCCCGTTGGCACAAGCCTGACATGAAGGAGGTATTTTCATGGGTATCGAACTGAAATACCGTGTCCACGAGGTCGCCAAGGACTTCAAGATCAAGGGCAAGGCCGTGGGCTCCAAGAAGGTGACGGAGATCCTGACCAAGTACGCCCAGGCCCCCTCCAGCCATATGGCTGCCCTGAACGAGATGGAGCTGAGCCTGATCTTTGAGTATCTGACCCAGCACAACCAGGTGGCTGATCTGGACTCCGCCCTGGCCGCCACCGGCGGAAAGGTCCCCGAGGCTCCCAAGGCCAAGGAGGCTTCCAAGCCCCAGGCCGCTCCTCAGCAGGAGAGCAAGGACGCTGCCGCTCCTCAGCAGCAGGCTCAGCAGCCCCAGAAGGAGCAGCAGGAGCCCAAGAGCCGGGTGCCGGAGAAAAAGGTGGTCAACACCCGGAAGAGCGCCGACGTCAATCTGGATCGGTACGACGCCCATCTGGACGAGCTGGCCCCCGACCGGGCCGACCGGATGGAGCAGGGCAAGCAGAAGCTGAAGAGCAACCGCAGCCAGCAAAAGCGCAAGGGCGCTCAGGGCCAGAAGCGCCGTCAGGAGGAGCAGCGTCAGCAGATGCGCCGTCTCCAGCAGGAGGTGGCAAAGAAGGCTGTCGTCAAGGTGGAGATTCCCGACGAGATCTCTGTGGGCGAGCTGGCCAGCCGGATGAAGAAGACCGGAGCCAGCGTGGTGAAAGAGCTGATGAAGATGGGCGTTATGGCCTCTCTCAGCGAGATCATCGACTTCGACACCGCCGCCATTGTGGCCGAGGAAATGGGCTGCAAGGTGGAGCGTGAGGTCGTCGTCACCATCGAGGAGAAGCTGATCGACACCGCCGAGGACAGGGAAGAGGATCTGGAGCCCCGTGCCCCCGTCATCGTGGTCATGGGCCACGTGGACCACGGCAAGACCTCTCTGCTGGACTATATCCGCAATTCCAACGTCACCGCCGGGGAGGCCGGCGGCATCACCCAGGCCATCGGCGCATATCAGGTCAACGTGAACGACAAGGTGGTCACCTTCCTGGACACCCCCGGCCACGAGGCCTTTACCGCCATGCGGGCAAGAGGCGCTATGGTCACCGACATCGCCATTCTGGTGGTTGCTGCCGACGACGGCATCATGCCCCAGACAGTGGAGGCCATCAACCATGCCAAGGCCGCCGAGATCCCCATCATCGTCGCCATTAACAAGATGGATCTGCCCGGGGCCAATCCCGACAACATCAAGCAGCAGCTGACCCAGTACGAGCTCTTGGCCGAGGACTGGGGCGGCGACACCATCATCTGCCCCATCTCCGCCAAGACCGGCCAGGGCGTTGAGGAGCTGCTGGAGAATGTCCTTCTGGTGGCCGAGATGCGTGAGCTGAAGGCCAACCCCAACCGGGCTGCCCGTGGCGCTGTCATCGAGGCCCGGCTGGACAAGGGCCGCGGCCCTGTGGCCACTCTGCTGGTGCAAAACGGCACGTTGAAGCAGGGCGACATTATCATCGCCGGCACCGCCGTGGGCCGTGTCCGTGCCATGGTGGATTACCGGGGCAGGCCCGTCAAGACCGCCGGCCCCTCCGTCCCGGTGGAGATCACCGGAATGGCGGAAGTGCCCGGCGCGGGCGACGACTTCTACGCCGTGGCGGACGAGCGCATGGCCAGAGAGCTGGCCGAGCAGCGCAAGCAGGAGAAAAAGGACGCTGCTGCCGCCCCTGCCGCCAAGAAGGTCAGCCTGGACGACCTGTTCAGCCAGATCCAGGTGGGCGAGGTGAAGGAGCTGAAGGTCATCGTCAAAGCCGACGTCCAGGGCTCCGCCGAGGCAGTTCGTCAGAATCTGGAAAAGCTGTCCAATGACGAGGTCCGGGTTCGGGTCATCCACTCCGGCGTGGGCGCGATCAACGAGAGCGACGTGATGCTGGCCTCCACCTCCAACGCCATTATCGTGGGCTTCTCCGTCCGTCCGGACAACGTGGCCCGGAATATGATTGAGCGGGATAAGGTAGACGTGCGGCTGTACCGGGTCATCTATGACTGCATTGAGGAGATCGAGAGCGCCATGAAGGGCCTGCTGGCGCCCAAGTTCCGTGAAGTGGAGCTGGGCCGTGTGGAGGTCCGGGAGGTCTATAAGATCACCGGTGCCGGCGTCATTGCAGGCTGCTACGTCAAGGAGGGCAAGGTCGTTCGAAGCGCCCAGATCCGTCTGGTGCGGGACGGCGTGGTCATCCACGAGGGCACCATCGCCTCCCTGCGCCGCTTCAAGGACGACGTGAAGGAAGTCGCCACCAACTTTGAGTGCGGCATCGGCCTGGAGAAGTTCAGCGACATCAAGGTGGGCGACATCTTCGAGGTGTTCCAGATGGAGCAGGTCGAGGCATAATTTTCCAGACTTTTTCCCACGTTTTCAGGCAGAATAAACACATTACCACCAACGCAGGAGGCGGGGTTTGGCGTTGCCGCCGACCGCCTCCTGTGTGTTGTTTATTATGATCCTGTGGATCGGGGTGTGGCAAGCCGCACCCCTACGGCACAATTTTGGTAAACAGGCGTAGGGGCGCGGCTTGTAAGGAGCCCCGCAGGGGCGGGAATGCCCCGAAGAGGGTACCACGCCCCACCACACCAAAGGAGGCACACCATGCCAAGCTATCGCATCAACCGCATCAACGAGGACATCCAGCGGGAGCTCTCCGCCCTGCTGCGCACCGTGAAAGACCCCCGGATCAGCAGCCGGATGCTGTCTGTCGTCCGGGTGGACACCTCCAACGACCTGAGCTACTGCAAGGTCTATCTCAGCGCTCTCGATCAGGGCGTGGAAAAGGACATCCGCCGGGGCCTGAAGTCCGCCGCCGGCTATCTCCGCCGGGAACTGAGCCGGGCGCTGGACCTGCGCCACACTCCGGAGCTGCACTTCATTTTGGACAACTCCATTGACGAGGGCGCCCGCATCATCCGCATGATGAACGATTTGGAGGAAAAAGAGCATGACCGTGACGGAGAATGAGGCCGCCCGGTGGCTCTCTGAACGGGACAATTTCCTCATTCTCACCCATGTCCGGCCGGACGGAGACACTCTGGGCTGCGCCGCCGGCCTGTGCGCTGCCCTGAAAAAGCTGGGCAAGACCGCCTGGGCGGCGGCCAATCCCGGCGTCACCTCCACCTATTTGGGGGATATTGTCCCCTATTTTGCCCCGGAGGATTACATTCCGCAGCACATTGTGGCGGTGGACATTGCCACGGAGGGATTGTTTCCCAAAGCGTTTGAATCGTACAAGGGCAAGGTGGAACTGTGCGTTGACCACCATCCCTCCAACACCCATTACGCGAAACACCTGTGTCTGGACGCCTCTGCCGCCGCCTGCGGGGAGGTGATCTACCGCATCTGCAGGGACGGGCTGGGCGTCATGGACGAGGAGATTGCAAAGGCCCTGTATCTGGCCATCTCCACCGACTGCGGCTGCTTTGTCTACGGCAACACCACGCCCACCAGCCACCGAATTGCTGCCGACCTGATGGAGTACGGGGACTTTGCCCGGGAGATCAACAAGCGCTGCTTCCAGACCCGGAGCCGCAAGCGCATGGAACTGGAGAGCCGGCTATTGCAGAGCGCCCGCTACTACGAGGACGGAAAGGTCGCCATCGGCGGCATCTCCATACAGGATATGAAAGAGGTACAGGCCGGCGAGAGCGATGCGGAGGATCTCTCCTCTCTGCTGCGGCAGATCGAGGGGGTCAGGGCCGCCGCAACGCTGCGGGAACTGGCGCCGAACAGCTGGAAGCTGAGTCTCCGCACCGACCCGAAATACCTGAACGCCACCGAGACCTGCGCCCTTTTGGGGGGCGGCGGTCATGCAGCCGCCTCCGGGGCCAGCCAGCAGGGGCTGGACTACGAGGAGATGGTGGAGCGGGTACTGGAGGCCATTCGAAAAAATTTGCAGTGAGGGCCCGAGTTTTCCACAAAATTTTCCGGCAGCGTTTGGGGCGCGGCAAGCCGCACCCCTACGAAGCAAATCTATGTAGGGGCGCGGCTTGCCACGCCCCAAGCTCTACCACAGAGGAGGAGACCGCCCATGCCCACCGGAATCATCATCATAGACAAGCCCCAGAACTGGACCAGCATGGACGTCTGCGGCAAGCTGCGCCGGCTCTATGGCGAGCGCCGGGTGGGCCACGCCGGGACACTGGACCCCATGGCCACCGGCGTCCTGCCCGTCTTTGTGGGCAGAGCCACCCGGGCGGTTGAATTTGCCGAGCATGGGGAGAAAGAATATCTGGCAGGCCTGCGCCTGGGTATCTCCACCGATACCCAGGACACCACCGGCGAGGTGCTGGCTGAGCAGCCCGTCGCCTGCTCCCGTTCGGAAATTGAGGACGTTTTAGGGCGTTTTCGGGGGGATATTGAGCAAATCCCGCCCATGTATTCCGCCCTTAAGGTGAACGGACAAAAGCTCTATCAGCTGGCCCGGAAGGGCAAGACGGTAGAGCGAAAGCCCCGCCCCATTACCATCTACGAATTGGAGCTGGGGGAGCAGATCGGAGAGAACGAATACGCCCTCCGGGTGAAATGTTCGAAAGGTACTTATATCCGCACCCTCTGTCAGGACATCGGGGACGCTCTGGGCTGCGGGGGATGTATGTCCTCCCTCCGGCGGACCATGGCGGCGGGGAAAACGGGACGGCGGCGTCTTTGCTGCTGCCCGTGGATCAGTATTTCCGCCCCTATCCCGCCGTCACCATTGGGGGAGAGGCCGAGCGCCGCTGCCGGAACGGGAACGACTTCCGCTCCAAAGGAGAGGATGGGCTTTACCGGGTCTACAACGCCGAGGGCGCTTTCCTCATGCTGGGAGAGCGGACAGGCGGCGTGATGCGGACAAAAAAGAGTTTTTTTGAGGTTTAGAGTTTTATGTCAACCAACCAACGAGTCATTGCCCTGGGCTTTTTTGACGGGGTGCATACTGCCCACGGGGCACTGCTCCGGCGGGTGAAGGAGGTGGCCGCAGAGCGAAACGCCGTCCCCGCCGCCTTTACCTTTGACTGCCATCCCTCCGCCAGGAGCGTCCCCCTGCTCACCTCGGTGGAGGATCGGGCATTTTTGATGCAGTCCCGGTACGGCATGGAGGAGATTTTAGTCGCCTCCTTTGACGAGATGGTGCAGATGAACTGGGCGGATTTTATTTCGCACTATCTGGCGGGGGAGCAGTCTGCCGTCCATGTGGTCTGCGGCAATGACTTCCGCTTTGGCTGGAAGGGCGAGGGAAATCCGGAACGATTAAAGTCGAAATGCGCCGAACTGGGCATTGGCTGTGATGTCATCGGGGCGATTGAATTGGACGGAATCCGGGTGTCCTCCACCTACATTCGGACGCTGATCGAGTCCGGGGACATGGAGCGGGCGGCGGAATTTCTGGGCCACCCCCATATTTTGAGCGACATTGTCACCCCCGGTAAGCGCCTGGGGCGGACGCTGGGCTTTCCCACGGTGAATCTCCACTTCCAGCCCGGGGTCATCGTCCCCGCCTACGGGGTGTACGCCGCAAAGGTGTATCTGGAGGACGGGTCGGAGCAGATCGCCGCCGTCAATGTGGGGGTGCGTCCCACGGTGGAGGCGGTCAGCGAGCCCAATGTGGAGGCCTTTCTGCTGGATTTTGACGGAGATCTCTACGGTCAGCGGGTGCGGGTGGAATTTTATCACCGCATCCGGGGGGAGCGGAAGTTTCCCAATGTGGAGACACTGACCCAGGAGGTACTGCAGAATGCGGAGGAGACGAGGGCGTATTTTCGGGGGTAAATGGGAGCGTTAAATCGGAAGTTGTGGAGCAGAAAATGTACAGAATCGAAGCAGACACATTTATATTGGAGTTTATTCCGGAAATTCATGAACAAGACTTTGCATATCCTGTAAATGTATATCTTGGCGTGAAGGTTTTAAGTTACGGGTATTCAGCGGACACATTTATGGATGTCGGTGTTCAGGGGATAGCTGAATTTGCTTTGCAGTTGAAGGACCTCTATGAAACACTGTCAGGAGAAGCAAGGCTGGAAGAGCCATATAGCGTTCATAATTATATCGAGTTTGTTGCTAAAACTGGCGGTCATATAAGAGTCATGGGACGATTAAACAACAAGAGCGCTTTTGGCTATACACAGGAAATAAACTTTGAAAATGAGATTGATCAGACTTATCTGAGAGGTTTTGTAAACCGATTACTTGCTGATTTTGGCAGATATGCTGAATGACAAATTCTCGTTTACCGCTCAATATGCAAGAAACCCCGGCCAGCGTAGCTGACCGGGGTCGTTGTGTCCATCGTGCATCAGGCAAAGTCTTAAGCCACTCTTAACGTTTTTGTGCCTTGATTCTTAATACGTTCGCTGTACAATAGGCATAAGGAGGGGGCGTTTTGATGAAAAGACATATGATCTGTATATTGGCGGCGCTTGCCACCCTTTTGCTTTGCCTGACTGGGTGCGGTAACGGGGATGACACCGTGACTTTCCGGCTGGTGTGTCAGAGCAAGGACATCTATCAGATCTATTACACCTGCTACATAGACGGTGAATCTTTCTGCATGGGCGGTCTGGCGGATCTGGACGGGAATGAACTCACTGAGGAGACAGACCTGACCTTCTCTTTTTCAAGGGACTATTTTGAGGGAGCGGACATATCCAAGCTTTCCTTTGACTTTTCTCCCTACGGGAAGGACGATACGTCGGAGATCGCCACAACAGAGCGGCTTTACATCGCAGCTGAGTACGGAAAGACGTACACGATTTATTTCTCCGGCGACAGAGAACACGGCTTTACCGTAGAGCTTGCTAATTAGAGATAGCGAAATAGTAGGGGCGACCCGCGGTCGCCCGTGTTACGTCAACCACCCAACCCCGTATAAACGCACAAACCCCGGCCAGCGTAGCTGACCGGGGTCGTTGTTTCAATCATGCAGTAGCCTAAAAGCTTACACCTTTTCAAAAATGGTAGCAACACCCTGGCCGCCGCCGACTGTCGGAGCGTGAAGAAAATATGCCGGGGGCATATTTTTAGCTCCGACCCCGGCGTTCCAACCGCCGGGGCGGCACTAAAATCAGCGGCATACAGAACCGAACCCCGGCCAGCGTAGCTGACCGGGGTCGTTGTTTCAATCATGCAGTAGCCTAAAGGCTTACACCTTTTCAAAAATGGTAGCAACACCCTGGCCGCCGCCGATGCACAGCGTCGCCAGACCCAGCTTGGCGTCCTCTCTCTTCTGCATCTCATGCAGCAGGGTGACGATGATACGAGCGCCGGAAGCACCGACAGGGTGACCCAGAGCGATAGCGCCGCCGTTGACGTTGACCTTGCTCATGTCGAAGTGCAGCTCACGGGCCACGGCGATGGACTGAGCGGCGAAGGCCTCGTTGGCCTCGATGAGGTCGATGTCGTCAATGGTCAGGTTTGCCTTCTTCAGAGCGTCACGGGAGGCGGGGATGGGGCCGGTACCCATGATCTTGGGATCCACGCCGCCCTGACCGTAGGAGACCAGCTTGGCGATGGGCTTCAGGCCGTACTTCTCCACAGCCTCGCCGGAGGCCAGCACGATGGCGGCAGCGCCGTCGTTGATGCCGGAGGCGTTGCCTGCGGTGACACGGCCCTGACCCACGTTCTCGGGCAGATCCTTGATCTCGGTGGCCTCGAAGGTCATCTCCACCTTGTCCAGAGCGCCGTCGGCGGTGGTGGGGAAGCAGGGGCGGAGCTTGCCCAGGGTCTCAACGGTGGTGCCGTGGCGGGGGAACTCGTCAACCTTGAAGTCCACGATCTGGCGCTTCACCTTGACGGGGACGGGAACGATCTCGTCGTCAAACTTACCGGCAGCCTGAGCGGCCTCGGCCTTCTGCTGGGAGGCGGCGGAGAACTCGTCCAGATCCTGACGGGTGATGCCCCAGATGTCGCAGATGTTCTCAGCGGTGGAGCCCATATGGTAGCCGTAGAAGGCATCCCACAGACCGTCGTTGACCATGGTGTCAACGATCTTATTGTCGAACATACGGGCACCCCAGCGGGCAGCGGGGATGGCATAGGGAGCGGCGGACATGACCTCGGTACCGCCGGCCACGATGATGTCGGCGTCGCCGGCCTTGATGGCACGGGCGGCCTCAATAACGCTCTTCATGCCGGAGCCGCAGACCATGCCCACAGTGTAGGCGGGAGCGGCCAGAGGCAGGCCGGCCTTCACGCCCACCTGACGGGCCACGTTCTGGCCCTGACCGGCGGTGAGGATGCAGCCGAACATCAGCTCGTCTACGTGCTCAGGAGCGACACCGGCACGGTTCAGCGCCTCTTTGACCACGATAGCGCCCAGCTCGGCGGGGGTCTTATCCTTCAGGGAGCCGCCGAAGCTGCCCAGAGCGGTACGGCAGCAGTTCACTACATAGATGTCTTTCATGGGTTTTACCTCCGTTTTTCGTCAATTTTGGAATGGAGATTGTTCAATCTTTAACAATACCTATTATATACGCACTCGTCTGAAATAGCAATGGGAAAAGGGCGAATTTGAAAAAAGAAATTACGAAAGTGGACATGAGCGCCGGGCCGTAGGGGGCGTCCGGGCCGGGAGAAAAGAATTTTTTGTGAAATTATGGGAATAAGTCTTGTAAAATCCGTTGTAATGGATTAGAATAAGCTATGGTAAAACCATTTAGAAACCTATTTCAGGAGGTAATTTGAAATGGCAGTAAAAGTTGCAATTAACGGTTTTGGCCGCATTGGCCGTCTGGCTTTCCGTCAGATGTTCGGCGCTGAGGGTTATGAGGTTGTCGCAATCAACGACCTGACTTCCCCCAAGATGCTGGCTCATCTGCTGAAGTATGACTCCACTCAGGGCACCTACGCTCTGGCTTCCACCGTCGTGGCCGGCGATGACTATATCGAGGTCGACGGCAAGAAGATCACCATCTATGCCAAGGCTAACGCCGCTGAGCTCCCCTGGGGCGAGCTGGGTGTTGACGTCGTTCTGGAGTGCACCGGCTTCTACACCAGCAAGGCTAAGGCTCAGGCTCACATCGACGCCGGCGCCCGCAAGGTCGTTATCTCCGCTCCTGCCGGCAACGACCTGCCCACCATCGTTTACAACGTCAACCACACCGAGCTGAAGCCCGAGGACACCATCATCTCCGCCGCTTCCTGCACCACCAACTGCCTGGCTCCCATGGCTAAGGCTCTGAACGACGGCTGGAAGATCCAGTCCGGCATTATGTGCACCATCCACGCCTACACCGGCGATCAGATGACTCTGGACGGCCCCCAGCGCAAGGGCGACCTGCGCCGCTCCCGTGCCGCCGCTGTCAACATCGTGCCCAACAGCACCGGCGCTGCCAAGGCCATCGGCCTGGTCATCCCCGAGCTGAACGGCAAGCTGATCGGCGCTGCTCAGCGTGTTCCCACCCCCACCGGCTCCACCACCATTCTGACTGCTATCGTTGACGGCGCTCCCACCAAGGAGGAGATCAACGCTCAGATGAAGAGCCAGGCTACCGAGTCCTTCGGCTACAACACCGATGAGATCGTGTCCTCCGACATCGTCGGCATGCGCTTCGGCTCCCTGTTCGACGCCACTCAGACCATGGTCATCAATCTGCCGAACGGCACCTCCGAGGTTCAGGTCGTCTCCTGGTATGACAACGAGAACTCCTACACCTCTCAGATGGTCCGCACCATCAAGTACTTCTCCGAGCTGAAGTAATTTAGATTCGTGTAGAAATTCAGGCCGCACCCAAACGGGTGCGGCCTTCTCTTTCAAGGAGTTGATCTGCCATGGAACTGACTGCGCCTGTATATTACAAAGACTTTCGCTGTCTGGCCGACCGCTGCCGGGACAACTGCTGCCGCACGGGCTGGGAGATCGACGTGGACGATGAGACGGTCTCCTACTACAAATCACTGCCCCTGCCCCTGAGGGATGAGATTCTTGCCGGGCTTGCAGCAAATGAGGAGGGTGTTTACACCATTTGTCCGGTAAACGGTCAGTGCCCCTTTCTGACGGAGAGCGGCCTTTGCTCTCTGGTGATTCAGCTGGGCGAGGAGCACATTGGGGACATCTGCACCCTGCATCCCCGGTATCGGGAGTGGTTTCCCGGTCGGATGGAGATCGGCGTGGGCCTTTGCTGTGAGGAGGCCGCACGGCTGATTCTTTCTGACTCCGCCCCGGCGGAATTTGAGACCTATCTCACCGACGCAGACGCTGACGATGACGACGGGGAGGAGGCTCCCCTCTACCTGCCCCTTCTCGACCTTCGGGATCGGCTGTTTGACTTATTGCAGGATCGCTCGCTCCCCCTGCGGCAGAGAATGGCAAACGCCCTGCGGCTGACGGCAGCCGTGCAGGGCGTGGTGAACCGGGGAGAGGTGCCAACGCAGGACATTGCCCCTTCTGATTTGGCGGCAGAGCCTGCCGATTGGAAAACTGTCCTCGCCGCCGCCGTTGCCGTCCACAGGGAGATGGAGGTTTTGGAAGAGGACTGGGCGGATTCTGTCGCCGGTCTGGCATCCCATCTGGACGGTCTGGACTGGCGGGGATTTCTCGATGCGCTGGGAGAGCGGGTCTATGAGTACGAGCATCTCTCCGTCTATCTGGTTTTCCGGTACTTTTTGAAGGCGGTCTACGACGAGGACGCCTTGACGAAAATCAAGCAGATGATTTTGATGGTGCTGGTCATGGCTGCCCTGGGCGTCCGTCAGTGGCAGAAGACGGGGCGGTTTTCCCTCGCTGATCAGATCGAGGTCTGCCGCCAATACTCCAAAGAGGTGGAGTATTCCGACGACAATATGGAGGCGCTGGCGGAAGCGTTTCTGTTTGAGGAGGCATTATCCACCGAACACCTGCTGGGCTTTCTGGAAGCCTAATGTTTCACCCTGATACCGGTCGTTCGCACCCGTCCCCCGATGGACGGGTGGTACTTCCGGTCTTTTTCTTTCCGCCGGGCGTCCATTTCGATGGCCAGGGCCACCCGCTCCTGGGCCTTTTGTTCCAGTTCCTCGTAGGAGAGGGGGACAAGCGTTTGGGCGGCCAGGGGCGGCATTTTTCTGTGCCAGGCTCCGGCGTGGAGACTGACTGCCTCCCCGGGCGCAGGCCGCTGCCTTTTGATGACCGGCTTGCCCCCTGCGACGCTCATGTTCCAGACGGTAAAGCCCCCGTCCTCCCACTGAGCGGCCAGCAGGCAGAACACTCCGGACACATCTCCTCCGGGGATGGGGACACGGGTGACGTTCGCCACCAGCCTGCCGATGCGCCCTAAGTGCTCCTCTGTGCTGCCCCGGCCCCGGAAAATGAGCCGGCTGGCCCGGAAAAAGTCCACCCCCAGCCGGATGGTGGGGCCGCAGCAGGTCCAGATCAGCCGCTTTTCAGGCAGGGAGAAACACTTCCGCCGCCAGTCCAGGTGTGCCAGGGAGCGAAAGCTCTCCCGGCTGTCGGCGCCTGCCACGGCGCCGTTTTCGTTGACCATGAGACAGATATAAGACATAGGCGGCCCCTTTCAGAATTTTTTATCATCATACCACAATCCCGCCCCAAGAGCAAACCCCCGGTTCCTCCGCCAAAGTTAGCAGCGGTTAACTATTTGCACAGATTTCCACAGATAATGCGCCGTTTTTTCTTGCGTTTTGAACAAATCTATACTATACTGTAAAAGAAGAATAATATAGATCCCCCCTGACATAAAAGAGATATAGAGATGACTGTGTCTATCCGATCTGGAAGCGGGTATCAGGAAGGTGAGAATGTATGACCAACTTATTTGAGACTGATGTTCAGGCCATTAAAAACAAAGCTTTGGAGCATGTGGCAAGGCTGGCCTACAATGAGGAGCTGACTCCTGCCAATGTCCTGAAAATCCCGGCTGCCATTATCCCCGACGGCACAAAGCCCAGCATGCGCTGCTGCATCTATAAGGAGCGGGCCATTCTGGGCGAGCGCGTGCAGGTGGCCATGGGCGGCAACGTCAGCGGCAGCCCTGATGCCATTGTTCAGGTGATGCCCATCGCCTGCGACGAGTGCCCCGCCGACGGCATCAAGGTCACCGAGACCTGCCGGGGCTGTCTGGCTCACCGGTGTCTGAACGCCTGTCCCAAAAACGCCATCTACTTTGACGAGAAGAGCCGCCACGCCGTCATTGACAAGACCAAGTGCATCGACTGCGGGCGCTGCGCCGCCGCCTGTTCCTATAATGCCATTGTCCGCCACGTCCGCCCCTGCGTCCGGGCCTGCACCCCGGGAGCCCTCTCTATCGACCGGGAGACCCAGAAGGCGGTCATCAACGAGGACAAGTGCATCTCCTGCGGACACTGCGTGTATCAGTGCCCCTTCGGCGCCATTGTGGACAAGAGCTTTATCACCGACGTTATCCGCATGATCCGGGAGAGCGAAAACAACACCAAGTATCACGTCTATGCCATTATCGCCCCCGCCATCGCCGCCCAGTATGACCACGTGCCCGGCGTGACGCTGGAAAAGGTGGTCACGGGCATCAAGAATCTGGGGTTCCACACCGCTATCGAGGCCGCCTGGGGCGCTGACATGGTGGCGTATCTGGAAAGTCAGGAGCTGATGGAGAAGGGCTTCCTCACCTCCTCCTGCTGTCCCGCCTTTGTCAACTACATCCACAAGAGCTTCCCCAAGATGGTGCAGCATGTCTCCCACAACCTGTCTCCCATGGCCCAGATCGGCAAGAGCCTGAAGCAGATGGACCCCGGCTGCAAGACCGTCTTTGTGGGGCCCTGCATCGCCAAAAAGACCGAGCTGGATCGGGTCAGGGATTACATCGACTCCGTCATCACCTTCGAGGAGCTGCAGGCCCTCTTCTCCGCTAAGGGCATCGACCTGGCTACTCTGGAGCCCTCCACGCTGGACAACGCCTCCTACTTCGGCCGCATCTTCGCCCGTACCGGCGGCGTGTCCGAGGCCGTGGCTCAGGCCTATAAGGAGCGGGGCGACGAGTTTGTGGCCAACCCCGCCGTCTGCAACGGCATTGCCGAGTGCAAGACCACACTGATGAGAGCCCAGGCGGGCAAACTGCCCAACAACTTTATCGAGGGCATGTGCTGCGAAAACGGCTGCATCGGCGGCCCGGCCTGCCTGAACCATCTGCCCAAGGATACCGCTGAGATCACCAAGTACGGCAAGACGGCGGCCGCGCAGACGATTCTCGGCGCCATTGCGCCGCTGCAGGAGTACGAAACCTGATTTTTCGTAGAAACAACGCCCCATCGTACGGTTTTCGTACGATGGGGCGCATTTTTATGCTATTTACTTGCTTTCATGCAGCTGCTTCGCAGCGCCGATAAAGTCCCGGAAGAGGGGATGGGCATGGTTGGGACGGCTCTTGAACTCAGGATGGAACTGGACGCCCACAAACCAGGGGTGATCCTCGATCTCCACGATCTCCACCAGACGGGTGTCGGGGGAGAGGCCGGCCAGCTTCAGTCCGGCGGCAGTCAGCTGGTCCCGATAGGCGTTGTTGAACTCCCAGCGGTGGCGGTGACGCTCGTAGATCACCGGCTCGCCGTAGGCTTGGTAGGTCTTGGAATCGGTACCTGTCAGGCGGCAGGGATAAGCGCCCAGGCGCATGGTGCCGCCCTTGGCAGAGATGTCCCGCTGCTCAGGCATGAGGTCGATGACGGGGTAGGGGGTATTGGGATTCAGCTCGCTGGAGTGAGCGCCCTCCAGACCCAGCACGTGGCGGGCAAACTCCACAACAGCCATTTGCATGCCCAGGCAGATGCCGAACATGGGCACCTTGTTCTCTCTGGCCCAGCGGATGGCCGAGATCTTGCCCTCAATGCCCCGGTCGCCGAAGCCGCCGGGAACCAGCACGCCGTCTGCGCCGGAGAGCACTTCCGCTGCGTTCGTGTCGTCCACCAGCTCGGAATCCACCCAGCGGATCTTGACTTTGACATCATTTTCAATGCCGCCGTGGGTCAGGGCCTCCACCACGGAGAGATAGGCGTCGTGAAGGGCGACGTACTTGCCCACCAGGGCGATCTCCACCGTCTCCTCGGCGGCCTTGGCACGCTGGACCATATTGCGCCACACAGTCAGGTCGGGCTTGGGCGTGTTCAGATTCAGCCGCTTGCAGACCACCTCGGCCAGACCTTCCTCCTCCAGCATGAGGGGGACCTCATAGAGGATGGGGGCAGTGAGGTTGGAAATGGCGTTCTCCGGAGGAATGTTGCAGAACAGGGCAATCTTGCTGCGGATGTCGTCGGTGAGGGGGGCGTCAGACCGGCAGATGATGACGTCCGGCTGGATACCCACGCTCAAAAGCTCCTTGCAGGAGTGCTGGGTGGGCTTGCTCTTCAATTCGCCGGTACCGGGGATGGAGACCACCAGGGACACATGGATGAACATGCAGTCCTCTCTCGGCAATTCCCGGCTGATCTGGCGGATGGCCTCCAAAAAGGCCTGAGACTCCATATCGCCAACGGTGCCGCCGATCTCGGTGATGATGACGTCCTTGGCCTCGCCCTTCTCCATCCGATAGATCCGGTCCTTCAGCTCATTGGTGATGTGGGGGATGATCTGGACGGTGCCGCCCAGATAGTCGCCGTTGCGCTCCTTGTTCAGCACCGACCAGTAGACCTTGCCGGAGGTGACGGAGGAGTTGACGTTCAGATTCACGTCCACAAACCGCTCGTAGTGGCCCAGATCCAGGTCGGTCTCAGCGCCGTCGTCGGTGACGAAGACCTCGCCGTGCTGATAGGGACTCATGGTGCCGGGGTCCACATTCAGATAGGGGTCCAGCTTCTGCATGGCCACCTTCAGGCCCCGCTGCTTCAGCAGACGGCCCAGAGAGGCGCCGGTAATGCCCTTGCCCAGGCCGGAGACCACGCCGCCGGTGATGAAGATATGCTTAACGCCCATGGAAATTTCCTCCCATTTCGCAGAAATTCGTGTCAATTCATACTTAGGAAACCGCTGATCAAATGCGTCTCGGCGTCTGGACGGTCTATTTTCCGCCATGCAGGTCTATAATTTCTTGAAATCCGTCAGGATTCCTGCGAAATTTTATCCCTGCCTGACGAAAAATATCCTCGCCCAGCCATCCGGCCGATTTAATCAGCGCTTCCCTAGCCTACATTCTACCCTGTTTCCTGTCCCTCGTCAAGGAAAAGGGAAAGAGAAAAGGACGGGGATTTTGTTCCCCGTCCTTGGTGGAAATGTAGATGGGGCGGTGGTGTGGGAATTTTGGTTTTTCCTTTTCCCCCTCACTCATACAGCCCGCCAATCCGCTTCATCTGCTCTCTCAGCTCCTCTACCACCCAGTCCGGGCCGACAATGCGGATGCCGTCGCCCAGGCCGAAGAGCCAGCCGAAGAACTGGGTGCTCACCGCCAGACGGACGGTACAGGTGAAATGATCCGCCCCGTCGGGGGCCATGGAGATCTGGTCGCCGAAGCGGTCGATGAGGATGTCCGCCATCCGGTTTTCGCACCGCAAAAGCACATCCGCCTCCCGGCCCCGGAACATACCGAAGTGGATGCGGGTATATTCGCCCAGATCAAAGGACTGATAGGCCTCAATGCCGGAGCGCCGGCGGCGGTCACAGGTGACCTGAGTCATTTTGTCCACCCGGTAGTGGCGGATCTCCTCGCTGAGGGCGTCGTAGGCGATGAGGTAATAGTTCTCGTCGCTGCGCAGCAGGGTGAAGGGGCTGACCTGATAGATCCGGCCGCCGTGGCGGAAGGCCTTGTTCCGCTCCCGGTCGTACTTGAAGTATTGAAAGGTGATCTGCCGGTTGTGGCTGATGGCCTGATGGATGGTGTCAATATTGTAATACACCCGGTCGTTCATGGTCTTGACCCGGCCGGCCACAAAGACCTGACGCTGGAGCCCCTGAGCCAGATGCCGGGAGGTGAGCTGCTCCAGCTTTTCAATGAGCTGACTGCTCTTCCGGGCGGGAATGAACTTGGAGGACTGGACGGCGTCTACCAGCAGCTTTAATTCCGCCAGCTGGAAGATCCGCTCCCCCAGAAAATAGCCCTTGCCCCGCCGGAGCTGGATGTCAAAATCCATCTGCTGCAGCGTCTCAATATCGTTGTAGATGCTCTTTCGTTCGGCGGAGATGCCCTTTTCCTCCAGCTTTTCCACCAGAGCGGGAACGGTCAGGGGATGATCCTCGTCACTGTCGTAAAAGAAGATTTGCAGCAGGTGGAGCAGCTTGGTCTTTTGGTTGGCTGATCTCGGCATGGTTGATCCCTCCCGATGGGTCGTTATGGTCTATTTTGACACAGACGGGGTACGATAGATGGGACTGCGGTAAGCCTTTTACTGCCGCACCGCTGTATAGGACACCCAACCCTCCCGGTCGTGCCGCTCCAAAATCGTATATCCGTGGGTCTCCAGCGCCTTTTTCACATCCTGCGCCCGGTGGTCGATGATGCCGGAGGTGAGGAATTTGCCGCCGGGGGCCAGAAAGTCCTTCACATAGGGGATGAGGGGGATAATGACGTCGGCAATAATATTGGCAAGCACCATCTCATACTGTCCGGCGAGTTTCTCCCGGAGGGCTGGGTCAGCGATGATGTTTCCGGTCTCCACCCGGAACCCGTCCGTGATGCCGTTATAGGCGGCGTTCTCCGCCGCCACCCGGCTGGCCTTGGGGTCAATGTCGCAGCCCACCGCCGCCTTCGCCCCCAGCACCAGGGCGGCGATGGAGAGAATGCCGCTGCCGGTGCCCAGGTCCAGCACCCGGTCGCCGGGCTTGGTGTACCGCTCCACTCCCTCTAAACACAGCCGGGTGGTGCCGTGGGAGCCGGTGCCGAAAATGAGGCCGGGATTCAAATAGATGGGGATTCGCCCCGCCGGGACGGTCTGGCCCCGCATCCACTCCGGGACAATGTAGAGCCGCTCTCCCACCGGGAAGGGCTGATAGTACTTCTGCCAGTTGTGGGCCCAGTCCTCCTCCTGCAATGAGACGGTGGAGACATTCAGCGTGCCGCAAGGCCTGCCCACCCGCTGCCGGAAGGCGGGAAGGCCGCTTGTTACGTCCTCTAAGCGGACGTGGCCGTCCTCGTCGTCGGTGACGTAGAATTTGACTCTCGAAACGCCCTTCATGGACTCCTTCAAACCCTCGTCGATGTTTGCCCAGCTGTCCCGGTTCTCGTCCTCGAACTGACAGAGCTCCCGCTCGTCCTCCAGTACCAGCCCGACGATGCCCCGGGCGGTCAAATAGGCCGCCACATCCTCCAGGCAGTCGGAGACGGTGTCGATGCTTACTTCCAGCCAAATCTGTTCCATGGTCAGTCCCTCACAAATTGACAAAATTTTTCATCTGTTAGCATACCTGAAATCCGCATGAATTGCAACGGCTGAGACAAAATAGAACAGAATCACTGGAAAGGGGAGAATTTTCGATGGAATTTTCCAATGAGATCGCGCTCTTACAGGAGATCTGGAAGGGCGCTCAGATGGGGACGGAGAGCATTCGGCTGCTGCTGCCGAAGGTGAAAAACGCCGCCTTCCGGTCCGACTTGCAGACCCAGTACGAGCAGTATGACGCCACCGGCAAGCAGGCGGAACAGGAGCTGGCCAATCTTGGCCAGTGTCCCCAGCCCATCACCAAGAGCCAGCAGCTGATGCTTCAAAGCGCCCTCTGCTGCAAGACGCTGATGAATCAGGAGACCAGCTATCTGGCCAAGATCATGATTGAGGGGAGCAATATGGGCATTCTCACCCTCACCGGGGTGCTGAACAGCTACGGCAGCGCCAAGGACAACCCCGCCCAGAGCCAGACTGAGGCCCAGTTTGCCCAGGACGCCCAAAACCCCGCCATTCGCCTGGCCCGGGAGACGATTCAGCACGAGAAGGACAACATTGATCGGCTGAAGGTGTATCTGGTCTAAAAACGGCGGCAGTCGGCCTCACCCACCACCGCCGGCCTATCAACTGACGATGGTGGATGAGGCTCACAAAAATCCACAATCAACCCCCTTCTATCCCTGAATATTTATACGCTTTCTTCATTGCTAACAATTTAATTCTGTGATACACTAAAGTGAAACTTTTAGAAAGAGAGGTTTTCCTATGACTAGGGATCAAATCTGCATCCTGATCGCCATTGTGATCTATCTGGGCTTCATGGTCTATCTGGGTGCTCGGTACAGTAAGAGTACCAAAGACAGCAGCGACTTCTATCTGGGCGGCCGCAAGCTGGGCCCCTACGTGGTGGCCATGAGCGCCGAGGCGTCGGATATGTCCTCCTGGCTGCTGCTGGGTCTGCCCGGCGTGGCCTATTTCTCCGGCATCTGCGAGCCGTTCTGGACGGCGCTGGGTCTGGGCATCGGTACATATTTCAACTGGCTCATCGTGGCCAAGCGTCTGCGGTACTACTCGGAAGAGGTAGGGGCCGTCACCGTGCCCTCCTTCTTCGACAAGCGCTTCAAGGACAAGAACCACCTGCTGCTGGGCATTGCCGCTCTCGTCATCGTGGTCTTTTTCGTGCCTTACACCGCCTCCGGCTTCAACGCCTGCGGCACGCTGTTCTCCAGCCTGTTCGGCATCGACTACCTGACAGCCATGCTCATCTCCGCCGTGGTCATTGTGGTCTATACCGCACTGGGCGGCTTTAACGCAGCCTCTACCACCGACTTTATCCAGTCCATTGTGATGAGCATTGCCCTGATCATTGTCCTCTGCTTCGGCGCCGCCGTGACAGGCGGCCCCTCCGTGGTGGCAGAGCACGCTGCCTCTCTGGACGGCTATCTGTCCCTCATCACCGCCTATGACCCCGCCGCCAACGCCCCTGTCTCCTACGGCGGAATTCTGGGCATTGTCTCCACCATGGCCTGGGGCCTGGGCTACTTCGGTATGCCTCACATCCTGCTCCGCTTCATGGCCATCCGTGATCCGGAGGAGATCAAGGTCTCCCGCCGGGTGGGCACCATCTGGGTCTTTATTGCCATGGCTGTGGCCGTGGTCATCGGTATCGTCGGTCTGGCTATGACCAGCGCCGGGGCCATTGGCGATCTGGGCTTCAACGGCACCACCTCCTCTCAGCGGGTCATCATTGAGATCGCAAACCTGCTGGCCACCCACGGCATCTTCCCCGCACTGCTGGCCGGCGTGGTCATGGCGGGCATTCTGGCCTGCACTATGTCCACCTGCGACAGCCAGCTGCTGGCCGCCTCCTCCTCCGTGTCTGAGGACATTTTGCAGGGCGTGTTCGGCCTGAAGATCAGCCAGAAGACCGCTCTTGTCATTGCCCGGGTCACGCTGTTGATCATCGCCGTCTTTGCCGCCATCTGGGCCAGAGAGGAAGGCTCTGTATTTACCATCGTGTCCTTTGCCTGGGCGGGCTTCGGCGCCTCCTTCGGCCCCGTGATGCTGTGCTCCCTGTTCTGGAAGCGGACCAACCGCTGGGGCGCTCTGGCCGGCATGATCGGCGGCGGCGCTATGGTGTTTGTCTGGAAGTATCTGGTCAAGCCTCTGGGCGGATTGTTCTCCATCTATGAGCTGCTGCCCGCCTTCCTGTTCGGCCTGCTCCTCTGCGTAGTGGTGAGCCTTGTGACCCCCGCTCCTCAGGCTGAGGTCGCGGAGGCCTTTGACAAGGTCAAGGCGCTGAACAAGAAGTAATCTTTTCGGTAAATGACAGGCCCCAGCGGCGGTACCCATTCCCGTCGCTGGGGCTGTTTTTGTCGGATGAGGAGCCGTCTGACTCAAAACGCTGCTTCTTTTTCCCACACTGCCAGCACCTTTCTGGCAGTCTCCTCCTTCACCGGGGCGATCTCCACCTCGTGGTGCGCCATCTCCCGGTAGATGGGGGCACGCTCGGCAAACCGTTTGAGAAAGTCCTCCTTGCCCATCTGGGCCAGGGGGCGGTCCTTCAGCTTTTCCGGGTTGAAGATATCCTCCACCGGGCGGTTGAGAAAGACCACCACGCCGTTTTCTCGGAGCAGTCTACGGTTCTCCTCCCTGAGCGGCAGGCCGCCGCCGGTGGCGATGATGAGGCCGGACTGGGTCGATAACTCCCGGCAGAGGTCTGTCTCCAGATCCCGGAAGTACTGCTCTCCCTGCTCGGCAAAGATCTCACTGGGCGTCTTGCCCGTCCGCTCTGTGATGAGCTGATCGGTGTCCACCAGCGTCATGCCGGTCAGGGCGCTGAGATTGCGGCCGCAGGTGCTCTTTCCGCAGCCCATCATGCCGATGATGACGATATTCTTCATACGGCGTCTCCTGTGCCCAGATTGGCGGCGTAATTGCCCACAATGCGGAACTGGGCGGTGGACTGGTCCAGCTCCTGGAGCACGGCCTCCATGCCGGGGGCGTGGAGATTGCCGGTGAATTCCACATAGAACTGGTACTCCCACTTCCGGTCGGGGATGGGGCGGGACTCCAGCTTGACCAGGTTCAGGCCGTTGACGGCGAAGATGGTCAATATCTCATGCAGGGAGCCGCTCTGGTGGGGCAGGGTAAAGACGGCGGTGATCTTATTGCTCCCCGGCCGCAGCTCCGGCTTTGCCCGGATGACGGCGAAGCGGGTATAGTTCTCCCCGTTGTGATTCACGTGCTCTGCCAGAATATTCAGCCCGTAGACCTCCGCCGCCCGGCGGGAACAGATGGCCGCCTTGGTCTTATCTCCCGTCTCGCTGACATACTTGGCGCTGCCGGCGGTATCCAAAAGGGGCACTCTGACCCAGTCCGGATGCTCGTCCAAAAACCGGTCGGACTGGAACAGACCCTGCTCGTGGGAGTAGACGTGGGTGATGTCCTCCAGGGTCGTGCCGGGGAGGGCCATGAGACAGTGCTCCACCTTCACCGTCGTCTCGCCCACCATGAAGAAGTCGTACTGGCCCAAGAGGTCATGGACCTGGCGGATGGCGCCGGTGGTGGAGTTTTCAATGGGGAGGACGGCGTAGTCTGCCTCGCCATTCTGAAGGGCCTCGAAGGAGTCCTCAAACCGGGGAAGGCCCCGGCTGCGGACGGAATAGCCGAAGAAGTTGACGGCGGCGGCCTCGCTGTATGCCCCGGGCATGCCCTGATAGACCACTCTCGGGTGGGACACGGGGGCGTAGACCTGGCTGTACTGGCGGAAGAAGCCGGGCGGCTCCGGCTCCTGGGCGTCCATCACCCGGCGCTGGCTGGCCCTGCTCATGGACATGATGGTCTCAAAGAGCTTGGCTATGTCCGCCTTCAATTCCGGCGTCTCTACCATGGCGGCCTTGGCCTCCAGCACCTCCCGCTCCCGCTGGGGATCCAGAACGGGGATGTGGTTGGCAATCTTATACCGGGCCACGTTTTGAGAGACCTCCATCCGCTGCTGAAAGAGGTCAACGATCTGCTTGTCAATCATGTCGATCTGGCCCCGGAGGTATTTGATGTCTTGCATGTGTGGTTCCCCCTTTTGGTTGGTGTGGGATGGGGTGGGAATCTGTTTACTCTTGGGTGCTGTGGTTTGGAGGCGGGACGGTCTGTCGTAAATCGGCCTGTGGGTCGCCCGAATCAGGGTGTGGCAAGCCGCACCCCTACGTCAGATCCCCAGCAATTCGCAGGTCGCCAATGCCGCCGCCGCCTCAATGACCGGGACGGCCCGGTGGACGATGCAGGGGTCGTGACGGCCCTGAATGGTGATCTCGTCATTGGTCCAGGTATCCATATTCACCGTCCGCTGGCTCTGGGCGATGCTGGCGGTGGGACGCAGGGCGACCTCAAACAGGATGGGCAGACCGTTGGAAATGCCGCCGTTGACGCCGCCGGAGTGATTCGTGTCCGACGTAACCTCGCCGTTTCGCATATAGAGCAGGTCGTTTGCCTGACTGCCCTTCAAAGCCCCAAAGCCGAAGCCGTCGCCAAAGCCCACAGCCTTCACTCCGGGTACGGCAAACAGGTGCTGAGAGAAGATGCCCTCCAC
>OMVL01000012.1 GCA_900314485.1 uncultured Eubacteriales bacterium | reverse complement strand
CGAAGGTGCCCTTGTGACCGTCCTCGGGGCGGTCAGGGAGCCAGGAGGAGATCAGCTCACGGGTTAGTTGGGTCATGGTATGGGGGCTCCTTTCTGGGGACTGCAACATCATATAAAATCGGAATTTGTTTGTCTCTGTATCACCTTTTCATTTGCATGAGAATAGCAGATGATTTTGGGATTATAATTCATAACAAGATTCCAGTCGTCTCTTAACGCAGCATTTTCTTCATAGGCTTCAAGATATTCGATCGGTTCTAAATCACCTACAAAACAAATTCCATTATCCAAAATCAGGGATATGCTGTCATTACTGTGACTTGCAGTAGATATGATTTCTCCTTCAATACCGATATTTTTAAGGAATTTTCTGCTGTCTTCGCTGCCAATAATAATGGCATTTTCTATATTGATAGGTTCATAATGAAATCTTTTATCTCTGTTGAAAATCTCATCAGCAAAATGAATGTACCGACTTTGCGTATTGACTACAAGAAGTTTTACTCCTTGTTTCACGAGTTGGCTAACTAAACCGATATGGTCTGGGTGGTAATGTGTTGCCAAAACATACGTAATATCGCTGATTTTGATATTGTGTTCTTTAATGGCCCTATAAAATGCAGGCAATGTCCCTGCATAGTCAGTATCAATAAGCAAATTGCCACCTATTCCACGAACAAAGAATGTATTAGTATTGCCGTATTTCAACTTGCTTACCACAGACATTACCTCCGCAAATTCCAATTTCACAACCGGCATGACCTTGACCTTATCTCACTCTCTCCCTGCATTGTAGCACAGTCGGCAGCGGATGACAATTTTTCTTTTCCCGCTCTTGCATTCTCCCCCGCAATATGGTATAAAATGTTTATCAAAAGCGTTGCAGGAGAAAATAGCGGCACCCATCCCGTCAGAGAGCCTCTGTCACCGGCTGAAAGCAGGGGCAGGTGATGCGCCGCTTGGTTCGCTCCGAAGCTGCCCGGAGGAAATGCCGGGCCGGGTGCCGCCGTTACCGGTTTTGAGTGCGTGCAGGAGTTCTGTACGAATTCGGGTGGTACCACGGAAGCTGTCTTTCGTCCCGTCGAGGGAGGAAAGGCTTTTTTATTTCCCAAGTTGTCTGGTGGGGAACCATTTGCAGTAGGGGTGCGCCTTGGCACACCCCTCGGAAACCAACCCCCGTCAGGGCGTGGCAAGCCGCGCCCCTACGAAGTATTATTTTCATTTCATAAGGAGTGTCTCATAATGAAAGATCAATTAGCCAAGATCCGGGCCGAGGCGCTGGCCGCCATCGGCGCTACCGACGCCGCCGCCGCTCTGGACGCCGTCCGGGTCAAGTATCTGGGCAAAAAGGGCGAGCTGACCGCTCTCCTGAAGCAGACGGGCAAGCTGCCTCCGGAGGAGCGCCCTGCGGTAGGTCAGCTGGCCAATGAAGTCCGCGCTGCCCTCTCTGACGCCATTGCCGCCCAGAGCAAGCTGCTTGCAGAGGCCGCACTGGATTTGAAGCTGGCGGCGGAGACAGTGGACGTCACCATCCCCGGCAACAAGGAGAGCCTTGGTCACAAGCACCCTATCACCAAGGTCATCGACGAGATCACCGATATCTTTGTCGGCATGGGCTTCAACGTGGCAGAAGGCCCGGAGGTGGAGCTTGCCGCCTACAACTTTACCAAGCTGAACACCGAGGAGGGTCACCCAGGCCGTGAGTGGACGGACACCTTCTATATCACCCCCGGCAAGGACGATCCCAAGAATGACGCCGTCCTCCTCCGCTCCCAGACCTCTCCCATGCAGATCCGCACCATGGAGAGCCGCAAGCCTCCCATCCGCATCGTCGCCCCCGGCCGGGTCTACCGGAAGGACGAGGCAGACGCCACTCACTCCCCCATGTTCCACCAGATCGAGGGCATGGTGGTGGACAAGGGCATTACCATGGCCGATTTGAAGGGCACCCTGAACGAAGTCGTCAAGAGCCTCTACGGCGAGGACGCCCAGACCCGGTTCCGCCCCCACCACTTCCCCTTCACCGAGCCGTCCTGCGAGGTGGACGTGCAGTGCTTTGCCTGCCACGGCAAGGGCTGCTCCGTCTGCAAGGGCGAGGGCTGGATCGAGGTGCTGGGCGCCGGCATGATCCACCCCAAGGTGCTGATGTGTACTCCGGTTGGGCCTTCGGCATGGGCGTGGAGCGGCTTGCCATGATGCGCTACGGCATCAACAACCTCAAGCTGTGCTTTGAGAATGACGTCAGATTTTTGGAGCAGTTCTGAGGAAAGTGAGGTAAACTGACATGATTTTATCCCGTAAATGGCTGAACGAATTTGTCCCCGGCGTCAGCGTGGCGGACGTGACCGATAAAGAATTTGCCGAGGCCCTGACCCTCTCCGGCTCCAAGGTGGAGACGGTGGAGGATCAGTCCGCCCAGTTCAAAAACGTGGTGGTGGGCAAGGTCTTGTCCATGGAGCGCCACCCCAACAGCGACCACATGTGGGTCGTTCAAATCGACATAGGCGAGGCCGAGCCGGTTCAGATCTGCACCGGAGCTTGGAACGTACACGCAGGCGATCTGGTACCTGTCGCCAAGCACAACTCCCTGCTGCCCGGCGGGGTCAAGATCACCAAGGGCAAGCTGAGAGGCGTACTATCCAACGGCATGCTCTGCGGTCTGTCCGAACTGGGACTGGACGCCCGTGACTTCCCCTACGGCGTCATCAAGGCCGCCGCTCTGCTCAACGATTATCATCCCCTCCCCGGCGAGAAGCCCTCCATTCCCGAGGATGTGCAGCCCGGCTTCAAGATCTACGGCAAGGTGGTTGCTGCCAAAGTGCTGGATTGCCGGACAGTAGGCTATGCCCTCTTCTCTCTGAAGCTGGACGCAGGAAACGGTGAAGTGGAGACCTCCACCGACTGTCAGAACATTCACGAGGGAGATCTGATCTGCTACAACACCGCCACCGGCGCTGTGCTGACGCTCTCTGACATCCACGCCCAGCAGAAGGAGTTCCCCAACTGCATTGAGGACGGCATCTTCATCCTCAACGAAGAGGGCGCAAAGCCAGGCGACGACATCCCCCCTGTTCTGGGTCTGGACGACCATGTGGTGGAGTTTGAGATCACCCCCAACCGCCCCGACTGTCTGGGCGTCATCGGCCTTGCCCGTGAGGCCGCCGTCACCTTCGGCAAGGAGCTGAACGTCCCCACCCCCGAGGTGAAGGGCTGCGGCGACTCCATCCTGAACTACGCCGATGTGGACATTCTGGACGGCGATCTCTGCCCCCGGTACTGCGGCAGACTGGTGCGCAACGTCAAGATCGGCCCCTCCCCCAAGTGGATGCGGGAGCGGCTGCGTGCCTCCGGCGTGCGGCCCATCAACAATATCGTTGACATCACCAACTACGTCATGCTGGAGTACGGACAGCCCATGCACTCCTTTGACTTCGCCTGCGTGGAGGGTCAGCACATCAACGTCCGCCGGGCCTATCCCGGTGAGCAGATGACCACCCTGGACGGCAAGCCCCATGAGCTGAACGAGAGCATGCTGGTCATCGCCGACGAGGTCAAGCCCGTGTGTATTGCCGGCGTCATGGGCGGCGAGAACTCCGAAATCACCGACGGCACCACCACCGTCTTCTTCGAGTCCGCCAACTTCAACGGCGTCTCCGTCCGCAAGACGGCGATGGCGCTTGGTATGCGCACCGAGGCCTCCGCCCGGTACGAGAAGGGCCTTGACCCCATGAACACACTCCCCGCCGTACAGCGGGCATGCCAGCTGGTGGAGCTTCTGGGCTGCGGCGACGTGGTGGACGGCGTCATTGACGTTGTTGCGCAGGACTTTGTCCCCACCCAGGTCAGGCTGGAGCCGAAGAAGATCAACGGTCTGTTGGGCACCGACTTCAACCGGGAGCAGATGCTGGACATTCTCCTCCGGCTGGGCTTCATTGCGCTGGAGGACGATGTGCTGGTGGTTCCCAGCTGGAGAAGCGATGTGGAGCACTACTCTGACCTCGCCGAGGAAGTCGCCCGGTTCACCGGCTACGACAACCTCCCCACCACCCTGATGAAGGGCGAGACCACCCGGGGCGGTCTCACCGCCAAGCAGGCGGCGGAGAAGCTGATCGGCGTCACCTGCCGGGGTCTGGGCTTTAACGAGATCATGACCTACTCCTTCATCTCCCCCTCCTTCTACAACAAGATCCGTTTGCCGGAGGACTCCCCTCTGCGCAACTCCATCCGTATCCTGAATCCCCTGGGCGAGGACACCTCCATTATGCGTACCACCGCCCTGCCCTCCATGCTGGAGACGCTGGCCCGGAACAACCGCAACCACAATGCCGCAGCCAAGCTGTATGAGCTGGCGAGAGTCTACGCTCCCACCGACCGGGAGGACGGTCTGGCGGAGGAGCGTCAGGTGCTCTCCATCGGCTGCTACGGCGACGGCGTGGACTTCTTCCGCTTCAAGGGTTATGTAGAGACGGTGTTTGACGCCTTTGGCATCCGTGGCGTGAAGTACACCGCCGAGCGTTCCAACCCCACCTGGCATCCCGGCCGCTGCGCCGTGCTCAGCCTGAACGACGTTGAGATCGGCATCTTCGGTCAGCTCCACCCTCTGACCGCCAAGAACTATGACATGGCGGACACCGCCGTCTATGCCGCCCAGATCGACTTTGCCGCCATTCTGGCCGCCAAGCCCGGCACCATCGTGTATCAGCCGCTGCCCAAGTTCCCCGCTGTGGAGCGTGATATTGCCGTGGTTTGCGACGCCGCTCTGCCGGTGGCGGAGCTGGAGGACACCATCCGCCGGGGCGGCAAGGGTCTGGTGAAGGAGGTCAAGCTGTTTGACATCTACACCGGAAAGCCCATCCCCGAGGGCAAGAAGTCCGTGGCCTTTGCCCTCAAGCTCCGGGTGGAGGATCACACCCTCACCGATGCCGAGGCGGACGGCGACATTCAGTCCATTCTGGCTCTGCTGGAGCGGGAGCATCAGGCCATCCTGCGGTAACGTTCCCCAAAATGATTTCAAACGGGCCGGACTCCTCCAAAGTCCGGCCCGTTTTTCCCCTTTTTTCATAATTTTTTATGATAATTCACAAAAATATCTGCAAAATCTCTTTACAGAACACCTGTTCTGAAGTAAAATAGAGACGACCAATCCAGACTTCTATGGGGGTGTATTTACAGTGGACGACTTTACAAGGCGGTTTGACGTCACTAAGGATGTAGAGTGGAGCACCCGCAAAATCCTGACTGAGGTATATCGCTCCCTGCAGGAAAAGGGATATAACCCCATCAACCAGATCGTCGGCTATATCCTCTCTGAGGACCCCACCTATATCACCAACTACAACAACGCCAGAACTCTGATCCGCAAGGTGGATCGGGACGAGCTGCTACAGGAGCTGCTCAAGTACTATCTGGATGTGTGAGATTTTTTCTGCCCTTGCAGACCACCGAAAACGCCTCAAACAAACCGCCTGAGCGCCGGGAAAACTCCCACGCTCAGGCGGTTGTCAGTTATTACAGGAAACTATACCCCATCAAAAATTCGTCCACCTCTCTGGCGCAGCCCCTTCCCTCAGCCACGCCCCAGACCACCAGAGACTGACCCCGGTGCATATCTCCGGCGACGAACACTTTTTCAACGCTGGTCTTGTAGTGTCCCTCCTCCGTCTTTACGTTGGTGCGAGGGTTCAGCTCCACGCCAAAGGCGTCGGTGACGTACTGCTGGCTGCCGAGGAAGCCGGCGGCGATGAGCAGCAGCTGGCAGGGCAAGGTCTCCTCGCTTCCTTCCACCGGCACCATCATCATGCGGCCGGAGTTCTCGTCCCGCTTGCTCTCCAGATGGACGATGGTGACGGCGCACAGATCGCCGTTTTCGTCCATATGGAACTCCTTCACCGTGGTCTGGTAGAGCCTTGGGTCGTGTCCGAAGACGGCGATCGCCTCCTCATGGCCGTAGTCCGTCTTTTTGACCCTGGGCCACTGAGGCCACGGGTTAGAGGGGAGCCGCTCAGCCGGCAGCTCCGGCATCATCTCCAGAGCGGTAATGCTCCTGCACCCGTGACGGACGCAGGTGCCGATACAGTCGTTGCCTGTATCGCCGCCGCCGACCACGATGACGTCCTTGTCCTTGGCGGAGATGAAGTTGCCGTCGGTCAGGTTGGAGTCTAAGAGGCTCTTGGTGTTGGCCCGGAGGAAGTCCACGGCGAAGTAAATGCCCTTGGCCTCTCTGCCCGGATTGTTCAGGTCACGGGGATTAGAGGCGCCGCAGCAGAGGACTACAGCGTCATACTCGCTCAAAAGCTCCTCGGCGGACTTATCCACGCCGATGTTGCAGTTGGTGATAAAGGTAATGCCCTCCTCCCGCATCAGCTCGACCCGGCGTTGGATGATATGCTTTTCCAGCTTCATGTTGGGGATGCCGTACATCAGAAGGCCGCCCACACGGTCAAACCGCTCGTAGACGGTGACCCAGTGGCCACGGTGGTTCAGCTGATCCGCCACTGCCAGACCGGAGGGGCCGGAGCCAACCACTGCCACACGCTTGCCGCTGCGGACCTTGGGGGGCTGGGGCTTGACGAGCCCGTTGGCGTAGCCGTATTCGATGAGGGCCAGTTCGTTCTCCTTCACTGTCACCGCATCGCCGTGGAAGCCGCAGGTACAGCCCGCCTCACACAGGGCCGGGCAGACTCTGCCTGTAAACTCCGGGAAGTTGGAGGTTTTCCGTAAGCGGCTGAGGGCGTGCTCCCAGTTGCCCCGGAAGATCATGTCGTTCCACTCGGGGATCAGGTTGTGCAGCGGGCAGCCGGTGAACATGCCGCCCAGCTGGACGCCGGACTGGCAGAAGGGCACACCGCAGTCCATACACCTTGCCCCCTGGCACCGGCGCTGCTCCCGGTCCATCATCGGGTGGAACTCGTTGAAGTTCTGGATGCGCTCCAGAGGGGAAATTGCGGGATTTCCCTCCCGCTCATATTCCATAAAACCAGTCAGTTTTCCCATAATTATTCTCTCCTCCTCACTGGTTTACTGTTGCGTAAAATGCGTCGATCTCCGCCTGCTCACGGGTCATGCCCCGCTCCTCACGCTGGAGAATGGCCTGAAGCATCCGGCTGTAATCCTGGGGAATGACCTTCTTAAAGCTGGGCAGATAGGCGCTGAAGTTGGCCAGGATCCGCTTGCCCAGCTGAGATCCCGTGGCATTCACATGGCGCTCGATGAGATCACGCAGCTCCTCAATGTCGTGCCGCTCGGTCACTGTCTCCATGGAGACCATGCTCTTGTTGATCCGCATATAGAGGTCCCGCTTAATGTCCAGCACATAGGCGATGCCGCCGGACATGCCTGCCGCGAAGTTCTTGCCCGTGGGGCCCAGGATCACCGCCCGGCCGCCGGTCATGTACTCACAGCCGTGGTCGCCCACGCCCTCGACGACCGCCGTTGCGCCGGAGTTGCGGACACAGAACCGCTCGCCTGCCACGCCGGCAATATACGCCTCGCCTCCGGTTGCGCCGTAGAGGGCGACGTTGCCCACAATGATGTTCTCCTCCGCCTTGAACTTGCTCTTTTTCGGGGGATAGACCACGATCTTGCCGCCGGAAAGGCCCTTGCCCAGATAGTCATTGGAATCGCCCTCCAGCTCCAGGGTCAGACCCTTGGGGATAAATGCGCCGAAGGACTGGCCGCCGCCGCCCACGCACTTGACGGAGTAGGTGTCGTCCGGGAGGGTGTTGCCGTAGAGCCGGGTGATCTCAGAGCCGAAAATGGTGCCCAGTGTCCGGTCTGTGGAGGTGACCTCGATCTGGATGCGCTGAGGCTTGCCCTTGGTAAGGCTGCGTCCCATCTTCTCCAGCAGGACAGACTCGTCCAGGGTCTTTTCCAGCTCAAAGTCGTACACGTCCGACTGCTGGAAGTGGCGGGGCCGGCCGCTGCCCAGCCAGGGATTGTTCAGAATGCGGGACAGGTCCACCATGGCAGCCCGGTTGGTGACCATCTTCTCCCGGACCTTTAAGAGGTCGGAGCGGCCCACCATCTCCTCGACGGTGTGGATGCCCAGCTTGGCCATGATCTCCCGCAGTTCCTGGGCGATATAGCGCATATAGTTTTCAATGTACTCGGGCTTGCCGATAAAGCGCTTGCGAAGCTCCGGATTCTGTGTGGCGATGCCCATGGGGCAGGTATCCAGATTGCACACCCGCATCATCACGCAGCCCATGGCCACCATAGGCCCGGTACCGAAGCCGAATTCCTCCGCGCCCAGCAGGCAGGCAATGGCCACATCCCGGCCGGTCATCAGCTTAGAGTCCGCCTCAATGACGATACGGGAGCGGAGGTCGTTCTGGATCAGCGTCTGGTGGGCCTCTGCCACGCCCAGCTCCCAGGGAAGGCCGGCGTTGTGGATGCTGCTCTTCGGCGCTGCGCCGGAGCCGCCGTCGTAGCCGGAGATGAGCACCACCTGAGCGCCGCCCTTGGCCACGCCGGCGGCAATGGTGCCGACGCCGGCTTCAGAGACCAGCTTGACATTGATCCTGGCCTTACGGTTGGCATTTTTCAGGTCGTAGATCAGCTGGGCCAGGTCCTCAATGGAGTAGATGTCGTGATGGGGCGGCGGAGAGATCAGCGCCACGCCGGGGGTAGAATAACGGGTCTTGGCCACCCAGGGATAGACCTTCTTGCCGGGGAGGTGCCCGCCCTCGCCGGGCTTTGCGCCTTGGGCCATTTTGATCTGGATCTCGTTGGCGCTCATCAGATATTCGCTGGTGACGCCGAAGCGGGCGGAGGCCACCTGCTTGATCTGGCTGTTGCGCTCGGTGCCGTAGCGCTCCCGGGGCTCGCCGCCCTCGCCGGTGTTGGACTTGCCGCCCAGCCGGTTCATGGCAATCGCCATACACTCATGGGCCTCTGCGGAGAGACAGCCGTAGCTCATGGCCGCCGTCTTAAACCGCTTTACAATGGACTCCACCGGCTCCACCTCGTCGATGGGGATGCCTCCGTCCTCGGCGAAGCGGAAGGCCATGAGGCCCCGGAGGGTGTGGGGCTTGTTCTCGTCGTCCACAGCGGCGGAATACTGCTTGAAGATGCTGTAATCCGAGTTCCACAGAGACTGCTGCAGGAGGCTGATGGTCTTGGGGTTATAGAGGTGATCCTCCGCCAGATCTCCGGCCCGGGACTTGTGGGCGCCCACGGAGTCCAGCGTGGTGTCGGTGTTCAGGCCCAGGGGGTCAAAGGCGTGGTTGTGACGCCACTCCACCACGTCGTCGATCTCCTTCAGGCCGATGCCGCCCACACGGGAGACGGTGTTGGTAAAGTATTTGTCAACGACCTCCTGATTGATGCCCACCGCCTCAAAGATCTGGGCGGATTGGTAAGACTGCAGGGTGGAAATGCCCATCTTAGAGGCGATCTTGACGATGCCGTGGAGAATTGCGGAGTTGTAGTCGTCCACAGCGGCGGAGTATTCCTTGTCCAGCAGTCCCTTGTCGATCAGCTCACCGATGCACTCCTGAGCCAGATAGGGGTTGACGGCTGCGGCGCCGTAGCCCAGAAGGGTGGCAAAGTGATGGACCTCTCTGGGCTCGGCGGACTCCAGAATGATGGACAGTGAGGTGCGCTTCCGGGTGCGGACCTGATACTGCTCCAGGGCAGAGACCGCCAGCAGCGACGGGATGGCCACATGGTTTTCGTCCACGCCACGGTCGGACAGAATGATGATGTTTGCCCCGTTGCGGTAGGCACGGTCTACCGAGACGAACATGCGGTCAATGGCACGCTCCAGCGGGGTGTTCTTATAGTAGAGCAGGGAGACGGTCTCCACCTTGAAGCCGGGGACCTTCATATTCCGGATCTTCATCAGGTCGATGCTGGTGAGAATGGGGTTATGGATGCGGAGCATCTTGCAGTTTTCCGCCTGCTCCTCCAAGAGGTTGCCCTCACGGCCCAGATAGATGGCGGTGTCGGTGACGATCTCCTCCCGGATGGCGTCGATAGGCGGGTTGGTGACCTGGGCAAAGAGCTGCTTGAAGTAGTTAAAGAGGGGCTGGTGCTTCTCGGACAGGACGGCCAGGGGGATGTCCACGCCCATGGCTGCGGTGGGCTCTGCCCCGGTCTGGGCCATCTGGAGGACGGAGTTTTTGACCTCCTCATAGGTATAGCCGAAGGCCTTGTACAGCCGGTCCCGGTGCTCCTGGTCATAGCCGGGCACCTTTTTGTTGGGGATTTTCAGATCCTTCAGCTCGATCAGATTCATGTCCAGCCACTCGCCGTAGGGCTGGCCAACGGCATAGCCCTCCTTCAGCTCGTCATCGGTGATGAGCCGGCCGGCCACCGTGTCCACCAGCAGCATCTTGCCTGGCTGGAGACGGGACTTCTTGACGATCTTTTCTGCCGGGAACTCCAGCACGCCCACCTCGGAGGAGAGGATCAGCTGATCGTCGTCGGTGATGTAGTACCGGGAGGGACGCAGGCCGTTTCGATCCAGTACGGCGCCCACACAGTCGCCGTCGGAGAACAAAATGGCGGCGGGGCCGTCCCAGGGCTCCATCATGGTGGCGTAGTAGCGGTACATATCCCTCTTGGCACGGGACATGTTTTTATCGTTGACCCAGGGCTCGGGAATGCAAAGCATGACCGCCATGGGCAGCTCAATGCCGTTCATGACCAGGAATTCCAAAGTATTGTCCAGCCGGGCGGAGTCGGAACCCACCGGGTTGATGACGGGATAAACCTTATCCAGATCATCCTCGCTGAGGATGGTGGAGTGCATGGTCTCCTCACGGGCCAGCATACGGTCCACATTGCCCCGGATGGTATTGATCTCGCCGTTGTGGAGAATAAAGCGGTTGGGGTGTGCCCGCTCCCAGCTGGGGTTGGTGTTGGTAGAGAAGCGGGAGTGGACCATGGCGATGGCGGACCGATAATCCTCATCCTGGAGGTCCGGATAGAATTTCCGCAGCTCAGAGACCAGGAACATACCCTTGTAGACGATGGTGCGGCTGGAGCAGGAGACCACATAAGTATTGTCATTGGACTGTTCAAAGACACGGCGGGCAATGTAGAGCTTGCGGTCAAATTCCAGACCTCTCTTCACGCCCTCAGGCCGGGCGATAAAGGCCTGCTCGATATAGGGCATGCAGGATACCGCCTTCTGCCCCAGCACCTCCGGCTGGATGGGGACGGTACGCCAGCCCAAAAGGGTCATGCCCTCACGCTCCACAATGATCTCGAACATCTTTTTGGCCTGACCCCGGGCCAGAGTGTTCTGGGGGAAGAAGAACATGCCAATGCCGTAATCCCGCTCCTCGCCCAGGTCAATGCCCAGCTGCCCGGCAGCCTTGGAAAAAAAGCTGTGGCTGATCTGGAGCATGATGCCAACGCCGTCGCCGGTCTTGCCCTCAGCGTCCTTGCCGGCACGGTGTTCCAGCTTTTCCACGATCTTCAGGGCGTTATCCACGGTAGTATGGGTCTTGCGGCCCTTGATGTCCACTACCGCGCCGATGCCGCAGGCGTCATGCTCAAAGCTGGGGTCGTAAAGACCCTGCTGCGGCATGGTCGTCTCTGTTCTCATTTCTTCCATTTTGAACTTCCCCTTTCCAGGAAAATGAAAAGCGTCTCAAGGCAGCAGTTCAACAGGGCCATACCGGTGGTATGTCCGTCATTGGACCGCCTCCCCATTGAGACGCTTTTGTGTGGTTGGTATTTAGAATACGATTCACCGTAGGGGTGCGGCTTGCCACACCCCATTGGAAGACCTCGCATCACGGGCGTGGCAAGCCGCACCCCTACAAGGCATGTTGGGATTTAACACCCCAGTCTACTACTTTTTCAGCAGCTCCTTGATTCTCCGCACCGCTTCCTTCGTATCCTCCGCATCGCCAAAGGCGGTGAGGCGGATATATCCCTCGCCGCTGGGGCCGAAGCCGGCGCCGGGGGTGGTGACCACGCAGGCCTCATGGAGCAGCTTGTCAAAGAACTCCCAGGAGCCGTAGCCCTCCGGGGTGCGGAACCAGATATAGGGGGCGTTGACGCCGCCGTAGACGGTGAGTCCCGCCTCGGTCAGGCCCTCCCGGATGACCTTGGCGTTATTCAGGTAAAAGGCAATGGTCTCCTGAATCTGCTTCCGGCCCTCTTCAGTAAAGGTGGCCTCCGCAGCCCGCTGAATGACATAGGGCACGCCGTTGAACTTGGTGCCCTGACGGCGGTTCCACAGGCGGTTGAGACTGACGCCGTCCCGGACCAGCTCCTTGGAAATGACGGTATAGGCGCAGCGGTTACCGGTAAAGCCGGCAGTCTTGGAGAAGGAGCGGAACTCAATGGCGCAGGTCTTGGCGCCGGGAATTTCGAAGATGCTGTGGGGAATGTCAGGCTCGGTGATAAATGCCTCATAGGCAGAGTCAAAGAGAATGACAGAGCCGTGCTTGTTTGCGTAATCCACCCAGGTCTGAAGCTGTTCTCTTGTGGCAACTGCGCCGGTGGGGTTGTTGGGAGAGCAGATATAGATCATATCCGGCACCTTGCCGTCCGCAGGGAGGTCCGGGAAGAAACCGTTCTCCGCCGTGCAGGGCAGATAGACCAGATCCGTCCACTTCTCGCCGTCGTAATCTCCCGCCCGGCCGGCCATGGCGTTGGTATCCACATAGACAGGATAGACCGGGTCGCAGACGGCAACCACGTTGTCCACGCCAAAGATGTCGCCAATGTTGCCGCAGTCGCTCTTGGCGCCGTCGGAGACAAAGATCTCATCGTCCTCGATCTCCACACCCCGCAGCTTGTAGTCGTCCCGAATGGCATAGCGCAGGAAATCGTAGGCGGCGTTGACCTCCTCGCAATAGCCCCGGAAGGTCTCCTTTTTGCCCATCTCGGCGGTGGCTTTCTCCATGGCCTCGATGACCGCAGGAGCCAGAGGCTGGGTCACATCGCCGATGCCCAGACGGATCAGGGGCAGAGGGGGATTTTCAGCGGAAAAGGCCCGCACTCTCCGGCCGATCTCCGGGAAGAGATAGCCGCCGGGCAGCTTTGCAAAGTTCTCATTGATTTTGACCATAATGTCTCTCCTTCTCCCACAAAGGGTATTCGTTTATAGTTCGCCCAATACCAGTTTTGCCGTCTGCACCAGGCCGACGCCGCTGTCCATGCTTTTCTTTTGCAGGAAGCGATGGGCCTGTTCCTCGGTGAGACCGTTTCGTTCCATCAGAAGGTATTTGGCCTGTGTGATCACATCCCGCTCTTCATCGCTGCGGCGGGGGCGGATCAGCCGGGCCAGTCGGCGGCTCATCTGGAGCACCATCCGCACCGACGCGATCAGATCTCCTCTGGAGATGGGCGATGGAAGGCGAAAAATCTCCTCGTTCACCAGGTCCAGCTGGCTCTGAGGGGCGATCATCAGCATAGACGCACTGTCCGGCAGGTCGTCAAAGAGATCCTCTCCCGACCCGTCCGGCAGACGAAAGCCGCAGATCACCACTTCAATATGAAATTTTACAGCGTTTCGGCGTGCCTCGCCTCCCGAGCGGCAGGGAAGACACTCAGCCACCCCGGCAGATTCCAACATGTCGCAGATCCGCCCGGTGCTTCGCTCGCTGTCAAAAACGACAATCACTCTCTCCACATGGATGCACTCCCAGTCTGTTCTGATTCATTTCAATATTGAATCAGATACTGGTCATGTTCCCACTGAGAGACCTGGCGGCGGTATTTCTCCCATTCCGCCGCTTTGCCGGTCAGATAGGCTCCCGCAATATGCTCGCCCAGCACATCCTGCACGAAGGAATCCGCCTTCAGCGCCCGAAGGGCCTCGGCCAGGCTCTCCGGCAGGCTGCCGACGCCCCGGTCAGCCCGCTCGAGTGCGGACATGGCATACAGATCCTCACTGACCTCCTCCGGGGCAGTCAGCCCCTTTTCAATGCCCTCCAGGCCGGCAGCCATGCAGGCGGCAAAGGCCAGATAGGGATTACAGGCGGGGTCGGGGCTGCGCAGCTCCAGCCGGACCCGGTCGCCCCGGATGACGGGAATGCGGATGAGCGCAGAGCGGTTGGAGGCGGACCATGCCTTATAGCAGGGGGCGGACAGGCCGGGCACCAGCCGCTTATAGCTGTTGACCAGGGGGTTTGCAAGCGCCGTCAGCGCATCTATGTGCGCCAGAATGCCGGCAATAAAGGAAAGCGCCTCTTTCGACAGGCCGTGAGGGCCGTTGGGGTCGTAGAAGGCGTTTTTGCCCCCTTTGGCCAGAGAGATATTCATGTGCAGACCGGAGCCGCTTTTGCCCTCCAGGGGCTTTGGCATAAAGGTGGCATGAAGTCCGTTGCGTTGGGCAATGGTCTTGACCGCCAGTCGGAAGGTGGTCAGATCGTCCGCCGCCCGAAGGGCCTCTTGGTAGTGGAAGTCAATCTCATGCTGGCCGGGAGCCATCTCGTGATGGCTGGACTCCACAGTAAAGCCCATCTCCTCCAGATTCAGGCAGACCTCCCGGCGGGTAGCCTCTCCCTGATCCAGAGGACCCAGGTCAAAATAGCCCGCCTCGTCCGCAGTCACTGTGGTGGGGACGCCCCGGTCATCCGTCCGGAAGAGGAAAAACTCGCACTCCGGGCCGATCTCCATGGTATAGCCCATCTCCGCCGCCTTTCCCTGTACCCGGCGCAGGACGCCTCTGGGGTCCCCCTGGAAGGGAGTGCCGTCGGCATGGTACACATCGCAGAGCAGACGGGCCACTCTCCCCCGGCTGGGCCGCCAGGGATAGATGGCGAAGGTGGAAAGATCCGGATGCAGATAGAGATCGGAATCGCTCACATCGGCAAAGCCGGCAACGGAAGAGCCGTCGATCATCACCTGATTCTCCAACGCAGAGCCCAGCTGGGAAGCCATGACCGCTACGTTTTTCAGTGCGCCGAATACATCCACAAACTGCATGCGGATAAACTTCACGTCCTCATCCCGGACAATGCGGAAGATGTCCTCTTTTGTATAGCCCATATCCCTCGCTCCTGTCTGCATGGCATCTTGCATTTTCGCAAGGCCATGACTGTGTTCTTGCATTTTTCTTTGGCCGCTCCTGCATTTCCTCCGGCCAAAAAGTCTGGACAAAGCTGTGTCTCCCGTCTTTTGCAGCAAGAGCTCTTCAAACTTGCAGACTACAATTATATTATACAGTTCCCGCCTTTCTGTCAAGGTCGGATGACCAATTTAGAAAGGCAACTTTCATCTTCCGTTAAAAATCCATAAATCAGCGGGAGCCGCAGGGGCAATTTGACGGCATTTTGAATGAAAGTAAAAAAACACTTGCATCTTGTGCTCGAATCGTGTATGCTGTTCTTGTCAAGTGAAACGCCTCGGGCGTGACTCAAAATCGAACAGCACACGAGCAAGGTGACAATGGAGTCCCCCCGGTCAACGGTTGGGAATCGTTGTCCCCTTTTTCTTTGTTCGATAGACATCCCACTGTATTAGAAAGGGTTGAGAAAAAATGAGCATCAGCGAGATTTTCGGCTCCAACGTGTTCAGCACCTCTGTTATGAAAGAGCGCCTTCCCAAGAAGGTCTTTGCAGAAGTCATCAATGTGATGGAAAACGGCGGCAACTTCTCCATGGAGACTGCCGACGTAGTCGCCAATGCCATGAAGGACTGGGCGGTAGAGAAGGGCGCCACCCACTACACCCACTGGTTCCAGCCTCTGACCGGCACCACCGCTGAGAAGCACGACTCCTTTATTACTTACCCCAAGGAGGGCAAGACTCTGCTGCAGCTGTCCGGCAAGCAGCTCATCATGGGTGAGCCTGACGCCTCCTCCTTCCCCTCCGGCGGCCTGCGTGCTACCTCCTATGCCCGCGGCTACACCGCATGGGACATCACCTCTCCCGTCTTCGTCAAGGAGTCCGGCTGCGGTGTGATCCTGTGCATCCCCACCGTCTTCATTTCCTACACCGGCGAGGCACTGGATAAGAAGACCCCCCTGCTCCGCTCCATGGAGGCTCTGTCCACCCATGCGCTGCGTATTGTCCGTCTTTTCGGCAACACCACCGCCAAGAAGGTCACCGCCTTTGTCGGCCCTGAGCAGGAATACTTCCTGGTTGACCGGGAAAAGTACCTGAAGCGGAAGGATCTGGTCTACGCCGGCCGCACCCTGTTCGGCGCTCCCGCCCCCAAGGGTCAGGAGCTGGACGACCACTACTTCGGCCAGATCCGGGAGCGTGTGGGCGCTTACATGAAGGATCTGAATGTGGAGCTGTGGAAGCTGGGCATTACCGCCACCACCCAGCACAACGAGGTGGCTCCCGCCCAGCATGAGCTGGCCCCCATCTACTCCACCGCCAACGTGGCCGTGGACCAGAACCAGCTGACCATGGAGACCATGAAGCGGGTCGCTATCAAGCACGGTCTGGTCTGCCTGCTCCACGAGAAGCCCTATGCCGGCATCAACGGCTCCGGCAAGCATAACAACTGGTCCGTCGGTACGGATGAGGGCGAGAACCTCTTTGAGCCGGGCGACGATCCCATCCACAACCTCCAGTTCCTGCTGGTCCTCTCCTGCGTCCTGGCCGCCGTGGATAACCACGCCGATCTGCTCCGTGAGTCCGCCTCCGACGTGGGCAACGAGCACCGTCTGGGCGCTCAGGAGGCTCCTCCTGCCATCATTTCCATCTTCCTCGGCAATCAGCTGGACGAGGTGGTCAATCAGGTCATCAAGGGCGAGGATCAGACCTCTGCCGCCGGCGGCGAGCTGGATACCGGCGTCTCTACCGTGCCCGTTCTCCACAAGGACGCCACCGACCGGAACCGTACCTCCCCCTTCGCCTTCACCGGCAACAAGTTCGAGTTCCGTATGGTGGGCTCTGCCGACTCCATTGCCTCTCCCAACACCGCTCTGAATGCCGCTCTGGCCGAGGCCTTCTGTGCCGCAGCCGATGCTCTGGAGGGCGCCGAGGACTTCGAGACCGCCTGCAAGGCCTATATCAAGGATTCTCTCACCAAGCATCAGCGCATCGTCTTTAACGGCGACGGCTACTCTGATGAGTGGGTGGAGGAGGCTGCCCGCCGCGGTCTCCCGAACCTGAAGAGCATGGTGGACGCCGTTCCCGTTCTGGTTCAGGACGACGTAGTCGCCATGTACGAGAAGTTCAACATCTTCACCAAGGCCGAGCTTGTCTCTCGTGTGGAGATCCAGTATGAGAACTACGCAAAGCGGATCAACATTGAGGCCAACGCCATGATCCACATGGCTTCCAAGGCCTATATCCCCGCTGTGGTCGCCTATACCGGCGATCTGGCCAACACCGTCGCCGCTCTGGAGGCTGTTGAAGCCGACGCCACCACCCAGAAGGCACTGCTGGCCAAGGTGAACAAGCTGCTGAAGGAAGCCGCCGCCGCTCTGGCTGATCTGGAGCGCCGTTTGGCCGAGGTCAACACCATTGAGTCTCTCGAGGGTCTGGCCCGCTTCTTCCACGACACCATTGTGCCCTCCATGGCCGCCCTCCGTGCTCCCATCGACAAGCTGGAGCTGCTGGTCGATCAGGATGTTTGGCCCATGTACAGCTACGGCGACCTGCTGTTCGAGGTGTAATTTCCACACGCAATCTTCTTACTCAAGTGATAAAACCACCGGCCTCTCCTTCGGGGGAGGCCGGTGGCTTTTTGCCGTTTCAATGATTAACATAACTTTTCGCATCAGCCCGCCCGAGCCATTGCGGTTCGGGCGGGCTGTGTTTTCGCGAAATGACATTAGGGGATCGCCCCTACGGGATGTGGGGTGCAAGATGGTGCGCAGGGGCGAATCACGATTCGTCCGTCATGCGCTCTTTTTTCTTCGTATGCCAATAATGTTTCATCTTAAACCCGGATTCATAGGTGGTCTCTCTCCCGAGACAGCCGATCGGCTGCCAGGCGTTGGCCGCCTCTTCGCTCTCGAACTCCACCTCGGCATAGGAAAACGCTCCGCCGTCTACGATGGAACACTCCAAAATATGTCCATCCTCCAGCCGGTACGCCCGGTAGTCCTTATGGATCAGCTCCCTACCCGGCTCTAAGAGCAGGCACAACTCCTCAAACTGGTCTTTGCTGATCTCAGTCTCGATCTCGTGGCGGGAGAGCGTGCCATTGCTTTTGATGCAGAGCCGGTAATACTCCCGTCCCGTGTCCTCCTCGACACTGCGGCGGATGCGCACCTCCCATGGGTCGGTGTAGAGATACCCCTGCCAGGTCTGCAACCGGCGGACCATGGGCAGGTTCTCCGGAAATTTGTCCAGCCAAAATTTACGTTCGATTTCCATTCGGCACATGCTCCTTTCTCGCTGCAATTCAGTATAAGTCTTTCTCCTTGGTCCGTCAACCTGGAAGTGGCTTTATATTTGTAAAGCAAATTCACTCTTTGACATTATTTGTCATCAAAAAATAAGGGATATTAAATTGTTCAATTTGTATAATCTTCCGCTCTTCGCCCCTTGCGCCTCAGATTTTGTTATGGTAAACTTATGAAACGAAGAAAACTGTCGAAACTAGGAGACGGAGCTCCCTCTTGCGGAGGATGTTCTGTTCTGCCCTGTGACGGTGAACGCATACAATCAACCCTGTGAGATTCGCCCGGTCGGGCTTGGAATACGGTGATCTGACTTGGTCTTTTCCAGTTTGTTCTTTTTATTTGCTTTTTTGCCTCTAAATCTGCTTTTCTATCACTTTGCCCCCTCCATTCGGGCAAAGAATATTGTCATGCTCTGCTTCTCTCTGGTATTTTACGCCTGGGCAGGGCCGTCTTACGTTCTGCTGCTCGTGGGCATGACCTTTGCTGACTGGCTGTTTTGCTGCCTGATGGATCGGAGCCGCAGCACCTATCTGGTGCGAAAGCTGTGTCTGTTGGGAGCGCTGGCGGTAGATCTGGGTCTGCTGTGCTTTTTCAAGTACCTGACCTTTCTCCTCTCCGGCATCAATCTTCTCTTCGGCTGGCCGGCGGACGTGCCCCAGATCGTCCTTCCCATCGGCATCAGCTTTTATACCTTTCAGCTGATCAGCTATGTGGCGGATGTCTACCGGCGGGAGGTGCCGGCCCAGACCAGCTTCTTCAAGCTGCTGCTTTATGTCAGCCTGTTTCACCAGTGTATTGCCGGCCCCATTGTCCGCTATCGGGACGTGGCGGAGGAGATTGACTGGCGGCACGCCACCCGGCGGGACATTGCCGACGGTGCCGGCCGTTTTACCGTAGGTCTGGCGAAAAAGGCGCTGCTTGCCAACCGCTGCGGCGCACTGGCAGACGTATTCCTCTGCTCCACTTCTGCTGCTCCGGCGGAGGCCCTGACCCAGCTTGCGGGCCGCTCTACCCTATCGCTTTGGCTGGGCGTTCTGGCCTATACGCTGCAGATCTATCTGGACTTCTCTGCCTATTCCGACATGGCCATCGGCATGGGCCGAATGATCGGATTTCATTATCACGAGAACTTCAACTATCCCTATCTCTCCCGCTCCATTACCGAATTCTGGCGGCGGTGGCATATGTCCCTGAGCTATTTCTTCCGGGACTATGTCTATATCCCCCTGGGCGGAAACCGCTGCTCTCTGCTGCTCCAGCTGCGCAATCTGGCTGTGGTGTGGCTGCTTACCGGCCTGTGGCACGGGGCCAACTGGAACTTTATCCTCTGGGGATTTTATTACCTGGCCTTCCTGCTTTTGGAGAAGTTTGTGATGAAGCCCCTCGGCAGGCAAATTCCCAGTCCCATTCGGTGGGCTTATGCCATGTTTGTCGTCTCTGTGGGCTGGCTCATCTTCCGTATGACGGACATGGGCTGTCTGAACAATGCGTTTTGGGGGCTTTTCGGTGCAGGCGGCCGTGCCCTTACCAATCTGGAGACCAATGTCCAGCTTAAGAGCAACTTTGTCTTTCTTCTGGTGGCCATGCTGGCCTGCACCCCTCTGGCCCGGAATCTCTACCGGAAAATTGACAAGGCCATCGACTCCATGCCCGTGCTGCAAAAGGCATGGACGGCGCTTCAGTGTGCCGGTCCCGTGCTGCTGCTGATCCTGTCTACCGCCGCACTGGTGGGCGATCAGTACAATCCCTTCCTCTATTATCGTTTCTAAAGGCGGTGAGGATGTGAAACAAAACAAAGAGCCCGTCCCTTTTGCCGGGCTGAAGCGCTGGATCAACCATGTCCAGCTCAAGTCCTATATCTTCTTCCACCGCTCGGGAAATCAGCCTTTCGCCCTTTATGACGATCAGGCACCCCGGAAAAAGCCTCGGGGTCTGACTCCCCGCATCCGCAGCTTTGCCGTCACCATGACGCTGCTGGCGGTACTGGCCCTCATCTATCCCCTGCGCCCGGCCTATTCCGCTCAGGAAAACCGGAATCTGGCCTCCATCCCCACCTTCAGCACGGCTGCGCTGGCGGACGGCAGCTATTTTACCGGCCTGAATACCTGGTTTGCGGACACCTTTCCCCTGCGGGATGTGTTTCTGTCCATCAACAATCGCCTGGAGAAGCTCTACGGTCTTCAGGCCCAGACCATTACGGGCGAGATAGTCCAGGGCGACGAGATCCCTGAGGTAGACGGCCCGGACGACGACGAGCTTGAGGACGGGTTTGACATCACGCCTCCCGTCCAGCCTGTTGCCCCTGCTGTTCCCGCCGAACCCGCAGATCCCGCAGATTCCACGGATCCCGCAGATTCCACGGATCCCGCTGACCCTTTGGATCCATCTGACTCCGCGGAGCCCGCGGACGCCCCCCAGGAAGAAACCCCTGAGGAGCCGGCAGAGGACCCTCTGGCCTTCCCCACTGTTGACCTGGACGACGAGCCGGATGATCTGGCCGTACCGGAGCTGGACGAGGATGCGGTGGTGGAGCAGTTCAGCGCCGTCCTCTCTGTGGATAACGCCGCCTACGAATACTACAATTTCGTGCGGGATTATGCCGATGACTACACCTCCGCCATCAACCGGGCGGCGGAGAATTTGGACGGCATTGCCAGAGTCTACTCCATCATCGTGCCCAACAGCATGGGCATTTGCGTGCCGGAGGACATTCAGAATCAGGTGAACACCTCGGACCAGAAGGCGGCCATCAAGTATATGAACTCCTGCTTCTCAGAGAAAGTCCGGGCCATTCCCGTTTACAACACCCTGCTCAAGCACTATCTGGAGGGAGAGTACCTCTACTTCCGCACTGACCACCACTGGACCGCTCTTGGCGCATACCGGGCCTATGAGCGCTTTGCCAAGGCCGCCGGGCTGGATGCAACGCCTCTGGACCAGTTCATCCCCCACGAATACAGCGGGTTCCTGGGGACCTTCTACAACTCCACCAAGTCCGAGGCCATGGAGCGGACTCCGGATACCATCTACGCCTACGAGCCGCCCTCCACCAACCACATCCACATCACCAACGACCAGATGTCCGACTGGCTGTTTGTCATCATCGGCAATGTGGACCGGGCGGCCGCCGGCAACAAGTACGGCACCTTCATCGGCGGCGACAACGCCTTTAGCTATATCGAAAATCCCAATCTGGACGACGGCTCTTCCGTTATGCTCATCAAGGAGTCCTACGGCAATGCCTTTGCCCCCTTCCTGGTGGAAAACTACCAGTATGTCTATATTGTGGACTATCGGTATATCTCTCAGGTGGACAGCCGGAAACTGGCCCAAATGTGTGAGGATCTGGACGTTCGGGACGTGCTCTTCCTCAACACCATCTCCACCACCCGGTCCAAGAACTTGATCGACAAACTGGACAGTTTTATCGGGTAATACAGACGCAGTCAGGTCTTTCAACACCTGGCTGCGTTTTTTTGTTTCTTTTTCGGCACCGTTTGCCTCCTGGGGCATAGAATGGCATGAGGGGGCTCCCCCTCCTACACATCACTCTATTGGAGGTCACATCATGCCTGAATCCGTCATTCCCGGCCCCGTGTCGGAAGATACTCAGATCCGTGAGGCCACTTGTATTCATACCAATAAAATCTACGACTCCTGCCAGTCCAAGGACTGCATGGAGGATCTTCTGCTCTATCCCACCACGGGAAGCCAGGCTGCGCTGGACGACGCACAGTCCCTGAAATCCGGCCGGGCAGAGCTGCTCTACGTCAGCGTTGATGTAGAGCCGGTAGGTCTGAATCAGGGCTTCTACACCGTAGACTGCACCTACTTCTACCGCATCACTGCCGATGCCTATGCTTCCAGCTGCAGCCGCCCCAACCGCGTCGCCGGCCTTGCCACGTTCAGCAAGCGGAGCATGCTCTTCGGCAGCCAGGGCGCTGCCAAGACCTTTACCTCAGACCAGAGCTGCTCCCGCAAGATCAAGCTGGCCTATGAGGATAATCTGCCCACCGCCGTGGTGGAAGCAGTCGATCCCATCCTGCTCAGTCTCAAGCTGGTAGACCGCTGCGGCGGCCACAGGGGCGACCACGACCGCAAAGGCGGCCAGGCACTGGATGTGCCGCAGGCCATTCTGGACGCCTTCGACGACCCGCTTCTGCTCAGCGGGGATCAGGAGCGGCAGGTCCGGCTGGCGCTGGGGCAGTTCTCCATCCTCCGTCTGGAGCGGGATTCTCAGCTGCTCATCCCCATCTACGACTACTGCATGCCCGATTCCGAATGCGATTGCGGCAGCTCCTGCGACGACCCCTGCCAGCTGTTCCAGCAGGTGGATTTCCCGGTCAATGAGTTCTTTCCGCCCGCCAGCTCTGACAGCATCGATCCCATTGCGCAGCTGCGCAACGTAGGCTGCCAGATCAGCGGCAACAGCTGACGTTCCTTCCCTGCCTTTTTGAATCCTCCTGAATGAATTGGCCCGTCTGGCTCTGCCAGGCGGGCTTTTTCAGATTATTCGGTTATCTCCGGCTCCAAAATGCCCAGAACCACATACCGGGCGTCCTCATATTCATAGCTGCATGTGGACAGGGTAATGATATGGTCGGTATAGGTAGGGGTGATGCCGCTGGAGAAGGTGGACTTTCTGCAGGCGGTCTGGAGCCATTGCTCAAATTCCGCATCTGAGGAAAAGGAGAGCTTCCATGCGTCTCCGTCTCCGGGGCAGATATAGCCGGCAAAGAGACGAATGGTGTAGTTCTGCTCGGGCGTCACGAGCAGCAGTGTGGGGTGCTCGTCGTAATAGGTCTGCTTCTTGTAATTGCTCAGACTCTGAAACATGCTGCCGTTTTTCATGTGGTGGCCGTAAATGATGCTGTGCATGTCAGAAAAGTCCGGCTCGTTCGCAGCCTCCAAAAACAGGCAGCCGGACTTGTGGGTCGTGCGGTCAAAGAGATGGGTGAGATAATAGCTGTCGTCAGTGGTTTGGACCACAGGATAGTTGATCACCGTGTCGGGGCAATAGAGCCATCCCACCACGTCCGAGTTGATCTGACGCAGTGCGTCAAAGTCCACCACCGGAAAAGCGCTTACGCTGTCCGCCGCCGTTTCCAGCTCCTGGACAGCGGCGCCGTTGGGGTTGATCGGTCCGGTGGAAATGCCCGATGTCTCAGGCAGGGTAATATAAGTCTCCAGCGCCTCGTAGGCAGAATCGCCCTCCTCGTAGACCGCCAGCTCCCGGTAGATCTGATAGCCGCTGAACAGCATGACAGCAATACATATAGCAATGAACAGGATACGAAATACCCGTTTCATGCCAATCCCTCCTCATTTTACCATGGTGACAATTATTATCCCACATTTAGCCAAATTTGTCACCGTCTTTACCGCACTTTTTTCTCCTAATTTTCTCGTTTTACACCCACTTTTCCCCATCCGGCATCTTTACTGCTTATTTTTTCACAAATCTCTTTCGAAAGGTTGACAGTCGGTTGTTTTTTCTTTATAATATAAAAATAAGTGTGGATATATTAATTCCATCTGAAATACCGAACGAAGGAGATTGTCATGCTGACCGAGAACGAAGCGAAAATTTATGCTTTACTGCAGAACGACGATCTTGCAGACAAAGTGCTGGCGATCATCCGCGAGGATGAGGCTGAACGTCGCGCTGCTTTGATTCAGCGCCAGAACGAAGGCCTGAAGAACGCAAAGGAACGGGGCGTGCGCCTCGGCCGGCCACCAGCAAAGCGTCCCCGCAAATTCCAGAGCGTCTATGCCATGTATGCAGAAGGAAAGATCAGTGCGCGCGCTGCCTCCCAGATGCTGAATGTCTCTCCCGGCACCTTTAAGCGCTGGACCTTGGACAATCAGGTAAGCAAGGATGATACCCCCGCTCTGTGACCGTTCATATCCTTTCCCCCGCTGCAACGATCTCCCGACAAGGTGTCGGGAGATTTTTTGTTGAATTTACCTTCCATTTTAGTGGGAAATACAGTATACTGTTAACCAGAAATCGGGGGTGAACCACATGGACCTACGGGAAGAACAGCTAAATGAACAGGAGATCCTGCGCTATCTGGGCTGTCAGACGGCACAGCCGCCGGAGGAACTGGTCCGGGCCGTTCGAAAAGGTCGGCAAGAGATCGTGACCACCGCCCGGCCCAAGGTGATTTGGCGGCTGTTTCCCCTGGAGGGCACCCGTCCTGCGGGCACCTCCGTCACCTTTCAGGGCGGAGACATCGCCCGGCATCTGGCCGGCTGCCACGCTGTGATCCTGATGGCCGCCACCCTGGGCCCGGAGATCGAGTCGCTCCTTCTGCGCGCTCAGGTGCGGGATATGTCCCACGCCCTGGTGCTGGACGCCTGCGCCTCCACCGGCGTTGAGGCCGTCTGCGACCGTCTGGAGGCCGATTTGCGTGCAGAATGGGAGGAGAAAGGACATTACCTCACCGACCGGTTCAGCCCCGGCTACGGTGATCTGCCCATCACGCAGCAGTCTGAGCTCTGCGCCCTGCTGGACACCCAGCGGCGGATCGGCCTGACCCTATCATCCAGCGGCATTATGATCCCACGGAAATCGGTGACGGCCATTCTGGGCATTGCGGATACCCCCCGTCACCGCCGCAGCCGTGGCTGCCAGGGCTGCGCCATGTATGAACACTGTCAGATGAGAAAAGGAGGGACCCCCTGTGGCTCCTGAGTTCGAAAATCGCAACTTTCTGTTTTTAGACGGCGGCATGGGCACCCAGCTTTTGGCAGCCGGACTGCAGCTGGGCCAGCGGCCGGAGCTGCTCTGCTTCACCGACCCAGAGATCGTGGCAAATATCCACCGCCGATACATTCAGGCGGGCAGCGACGTCATCTATACCAACACCTTCGGCGCAAACGCCCACAAGCTGGCCGGGACCGGCTATACCGTAGAGCAGGTGGTGACCCAGGCCGTCGCAGTGGCGAAGAAAGCCGCTGAGGGAACGGCCGCCAAGGTCGCATTGGACATCGGCCCCATCGGCGAGCTGCTGGAGCCGCTGGGCACCCTCTCCTTTGAGGACGCCTATGATCTCTTTCAGGAGATGGTCTTGGCCGGAGCCGCTGCCGGAGCCGATCTGGTGGTCTACGAGACCATGACCGACCTGGGCGAGGTGCGGGCGGCTGTGCTGGCAGCAAAGGAAAACTGCGATCTGCCGGTCTACGTCACCATGACCTTTGAGGAGAATCGCCGCACCTTTACCGGCTGTACCATTCCCGCCATGGCTCTGACTCTGGAGGGGCTGGGGGTAGACGCCATGGGCGTCAACTGCTCCCTCGGCCCCAAGGAGATCCTGCCCCTTATTCGGGAGATGGCGGAGTGGACCGACCTGCCCCTCATTGTCAAGCCCAATGCCGGGCTGCCCGACCCGGAGACCAACGAATACCACATCACCCCAGAGGAATTCGCCCGGGAGATGGAGGACTTTGCAGAGCTGGGTGTAGAGATTTTGGGCGGCTGCTGCGGCACCACTCCGGATTTTATCCGCTGCCTGACCCGCCGTCTGACAGGTAAGATCCCCGCCCTCCGGGGCAGAAAGGCCCGGCATGGCGTCTGTTGCGCCTCCAAGGCCGTGGAGACAAACGGTGTTCGGGTCATCGGCGAGCGCATCAATCCCACCGGGAAAAAGCGGTTCCAGCAGGCGCTGCGGGAGCATGACCTGAACTATATCCTCAACCAGGGCATCGAGCAGCAGGAGGCCGGGGCCGACATTCTGGATGTCAACGTGGGCCTGCCCGGTCTGGACGAGCCGCAGATGATGGTGGACGTGGTCAAGTCTCTCCAGGCCATGGTGCCGCTGCCCTTACAGATCGACTCCTCTGACCCCCGGGCCATTGAGGCGGGACTGCGCCACTACCATGGTAAGGCCATCGTCAACTCGGTCAACGGCAAACAGGAAGTGCTGGACTCCGTCCTCCCCATCGTCAAGAAGTACGGCGCCGCCGTTGTCGGCCTTGCCATGGACGAGAAGGGCATCCCCCAAAGCGCAGAAAAGCGCATGGAGATTGCCCGGCGGATTTTGAATGCCGCTCTGGCCAACGGCATCCCCAAGGAGGATGTCTTCATTGACTGCCTGACGCTCACCGTATCCGCTCAGCAGGCCCAGGCCAAGGAGACCCTCTCCGCCGTCCGTCAGGTGAAGGAAGAGTTGGGGCTGCACAACGTGCTGGGTGTCAGCAACATCTCCTTCGGTCTCCCGGACCGCATCCGCATTACGGAGAATTTTTTGGTACAGGCCATGCAGTGCGGTCTGGACCTGCCCATTATCAACCCCAACCAGAAGCAGATCATGGACGCCGTGGCCACCTTTAAGGTCCTCTCAGGAGAGGATCTGGACGCAAACCGCTACATTGAGCGCTTTGCCTCTGCCGCCCCGGCGGCCCCCTCCCCTGCCGCTGCGCCCACCGGCGGGATGGACATTACCACCGCCATCGCCAAGGGTTTGAAGGACGAGTGCCGCCGGCTGACGGTGGAATTGCTCCAGACGAAAAGCGAGCTGGAGATCATCAACGAGCTGCTGATCCCCGCACTGGATCAGGTAGGCGAGCGCTATGAGCGGCAGGAGATTTTCCTGCCCCAGCTCATCAACTCCGCCAACGCCTCCTGCGAGGCCTTTGAGGTCATCAAGCAGTCCATTCTGAACCGGGGCGGCGAGTCCGTCTCCAAGGGCAAGATCGTCATCGCCACAGTAGAGGGCGACATTCACGACATCGGCAAGAACATCGTCAAGGTGATTCTGGAAAACTACGGCTATCAGGTCATTGACCTGGGCCGGGACGTGCCGGTGCAAAAGGTGGTGGACGCCGCCATTGAGCATGACGCCCATCTGGTCGGCCTGTCCGCTCTGATGACCACCACGGTGGAGAGTATGCGGAAGACCATTGCGGCCCTTCATCACTCCGGCCATCCCTGCCAGATCATGGTGGGCGGCGCTGTGCTGACACCGGAGTATGCCCGAGAGATCGGGGCGGACTACTATGCAAAGGATGCACGGGAGAGTGCGGAGATCGCCAAAAAGGTGTTGGGGTGAGCTGTAATGGTAGAAAAAAAGTTGACTACACCCAATGGTGCCATCCACTACTGGAGCTCTGAAACGATGTTGCCGGAGCGGAAGACGCTGGTATTTCTGCCGGGTTTGACGGCGGATCATCGGCTGTTTGACAAGCAGTTCCCTTTTTTTGCGGGGCGGTACAACCTTCTGACCTGGGATGCTCCCGGTCATGCATTGTCCCGACCGTTTACGCTGGATTTCTCATTGATGGATAAGGCCGGCTGGCTCCATGAGATATTGGAGCGGGAAACTGTGTGTCAACCCGTGCTGATCGGGCAGTCTATGGGCGGATATGTTTCCCAGTGCTATATGGAGAAATATCCGGGGGAAGCGGCGGGATTTGTTTCCATTGATTCAGCTCCCCTCAAGCGCAGGTATGTCACGGGGATCGAGATTTGGCTCTTAAAACGAACCGAGCCGATGTACCGGGCTTATCCGTGGAACAGTCTGAAAAAGGCAGGCGCAAAGGGATGCTCCGAGACGGAATACGGCCGGACACTGATGGAGCAGTTCATTGATACTTATGAAAAGGACGAATACTGCAAGCTGGCCGGACACGGATTTCGGATGCTTGCGGAAGCAATGGAGGCAAACCTGCCCTATCAGATCGACTGTCCCGCCATTTTGATCTGTGGCGAACGAGATCAGGCGGGCTCCGCAAAGAGCTATAACCGCCGTTGGGCGAAAGCAGAGGGGTTACCCCTCTGCTGGATCCAAAACGCAGGACACAACTCCAATACCGATCAGCCGGAGGAAGTCAACCGGATTATTCTCGACTTCGTCCAAAACCTCCCATAAGACACAAATCCCCCACCGCCGCAGCGGTGGGGGGCGTTTCACTTTCTATCAGTCTTTCTTCCACTGGACGCCCTGCTTGGTGTCCATCAGCGTAATGCCCATGGCCTTCAGCTCATCCCGGATGCGGTCGGCCTCGGCCCAGTTCTTGTTCTTCCGAGCCTCCTGACGCTGGGCGATGAGCGCCTCCACCTTGTCATCCAGGCTCTCCTCCTCTTTGCCGTAGAGGAGACCGAGGACGTCGGTGAACTCCAGCACCAGCTTGAGGAGGGCTTCGGCACCCGCCTTAGTGGGCTTCTGGTCAGGGCCGACGGCCTTGTTGGCGGCACGAACCACCTCAAAGAGGACAGAGACGGCATCAGCGGTATTGAAATCGTCGTCCATGGCGGCGTCGAAGCGCTGACGGAAATCGTCCGCCTGATTCAGCACTGCCTGCTCCGCCTCGGTAGGCTCCCCGTCAGCACCGTTCTGGGCGAGGAAGGTCAGGTTCTCCCTGGCGGTATAGAGCCGGTCAAGGGCGGCCTGGGCCTGCTGAAGGGACTCGGCGGAGTAATTCAGCGGAGTGCGGTAGTGGGCGGAGAGCATAAAGAAACGGATCGGCTCATAGCCGTAGGCCGCTGCGGCGTCCCGAACGGTGAAGAAGTTGCCCAGAGACTTGGACATCTTCTTGTTGTCGATGTTGAGGAAGCCGTTGTGCATCCAGTAATGGGCAAAGGGGGCGTCGTTGGCCGCCTCAGACTGGGCGATCTCGTTCTCATGGTGGGGGAACTGGAGATCCTCGCCGCCGCAGTGGATGTCGATGGTCTTGCCCAGGTACTTCCGGTTCATGGCGGAGCACTCGATGTGCCAGCCGGGACGGCCCTTGCCCCAGGGGGACTCCCAATAGGGCTCGCCGGGCTTGGCGGCCTTCCAGAGAGCAAAGTCCAGGGGATTTTCCTTCTCATCGTTCACGTCAATACGGGCGCCGGAGAGGAGGTCCTCGATGGGCTGATGGCTCAGCTTGCCGTAGCCCTTGAACTTCAACGTCCGGTAATAGACATCGCCGCTGGGCACCGGATAGGCATAGCCCTTCTCCACCAGGGTCTGGACCAGATCAATGATCTCATCCATCGTCTCGGTGGCCTTGGGGTGGATGGTGGCAGGGCGGACGCCCAAGCCCTTGGCGTCGGTAAAGTACTCCTCAATATACTTCTCCGCCACCTGCTGGGAGGTCAATCCCTCCTCGTTGGCCCGCTTGATGATCTTGTCGTCCACATCGGTAAAGTTCTGGACGAAGGTGACCTCGTAGCCCCGATACTCCATATAACGGCGGAACACGTCAAACAGGATGATGGGGCGGGCGTTGCCCACATGGATCAGATTATAGACGGTGGGGCCGCAGGCGTACATCTTCAGCTTGCCGGGCTCAATAGGGACAAATTCCTCCTTGCGGCGGGTCATTGAGTTAAAAATTTCCATGGTTCATTCCTCCTGACGGTTTTCATCTGTATTTTGCGCAGCCCGCTCATCCAGCTGCCGCTCCAGGAATTCCACCCGGGAGAGCAGGGCCTTCATCGTCTCGTTCACCGGGTCTGTAATGTTGATCTGATCCACCGTATTGGCGTAGGCCACCCGCTCACCGGCAATCTTGACGATATGGGCAGGCACGCCCACCGCAGTGGAGTCCCCAGGTACTTCCTGCAGAACCACGGCGTTAGCAGCAATGCGCGCGCCGTCCCCCACGCGGAAAGGCCCCAGCACCTTCGCTCCGGAGCCGATGAGCACATTGTTGCCGATGGTGGGGTGCCGCTTGCCCTGGTCCTTGCCGGTGCCTCCCAGGGTCACTCCCTGGTAGAGCAGCACGTCGTTCCCCACCTCGGCAGTCTCACCGATGACGATACCCATGCCGTGGTCGATCACCAGCCTTCGTCCAATCGTGGCGCCGGGGTGGATCTCGATCCCCGTCCTCCGTCTGGCCCACTGAGAGACGCAGCGGGCTAAAAAGCGGAGGTGGCGGCGGTAAAGAAAATGAGCGATCTTATAGTAGATGGTTGCGTGAACGCCGGGATAGAGCAGGAAAATCTCCAGCTTGCTCCGGGCGGCGGGGTCTCTGGCCTGGTAGGCCGAGAGCGTCTCGTTTAAAAAACGGAACATGAATTCTTCTCCCATTCAAAAAAGAGACCGAAGTAAAAAAACGCCTCCTGCATGGCTGCAAGAGGCGATCGTAACCGCGGTTCCACTCTTTTTTATCACTTTGATGCCGGTAACGGCGGCACACCGGAGGCATTACCCTCCCGCTCCGGGACGCACTTCACACGAACTGGCAGAGACAGGCTTTCATCCGGTGACCCGTCCTCGCTGGCTGACAGCGCAGTGTTACTCTTTCCCTTCACAGCGTATCTTCATACGCCTATTATATTAGCATCTTGCCGGGGGCGTGTCAATCTTTCTGGGCAAATTCCTTTTCATAAAGCAAATTCCCTCTCATAGGAGCTGTTTTGCCCAAATTCCATGGAGTGTATTCATTTTGCACCAAATCCAGTTCATTTGAGTCAGCGTGTCAAAACAGGTTTGGGGCCTCGTCCAGGCCCTCAAAAAAGCTATCGTAGCCGCAGCCGTAGATCTTGTTCAGCTCGACAAGCACACTGGCACGGATGTTTAACTCCCCGGACTCATACTTGGCATAGGCCGTCCTGCCGATGTCGCAGCCCCGTCGCTGCAGTTCCGCACACAGCTTCTCCTGGGATATTTGGTGTTTTAGTCTCAGCCGCCGCAGGTTTCCGCCCATATTTCTATCCCGCCTGATCTTCTGCTCATCCATATCCTGCGTGCTCCTTTTTGACCAGTATTGGTTGCAATATTTGTTATTCTAGCTAAGCTGGCCCTATGAATTGACCGTTATACTGGTCAAAAGGAGAAAAATATGGAATCACAGGAGATACGCAGGAAAATTGCGGAGCGATACGGCGGGCCGCCGGAGTCTGTCCGCTCTGCCCTTCAGCAGGCGCTGGAAGCATCCTGGCAGGCGCCGAACAAGACGGCTGCTCAAACAGCAAACCAGCGCAGTGTTCCCAGCGCGGGGGCAGTGCCCACGGTGGAGGAATTCCTGCGCTATGCTGAAACGCTGTTGGAAAGGGCAAAAAGCTGCCCGCCGAATAATCGGCGGGCAGCTTCAGCCTGTCAAAGAACCCCCTATTTTGCCATGGCAAAATAGGGGGTTCTAGTCTGAAATGGAGCAACAATTGCCGAAAAATATGAGAAAAAGGAGTTGTTCCAACTCCAATTTGCTATCTTTTTGAGATTCATGGCAGCATATTTAAGCCTCACCCAGTTTGTTACTCGGGCCAGA
>OMVL01000072.1 GCA_900314485.1 uncultured Eubacteriales bacterium | reverse complement strand
GGAGCACGGCAAGATAGAATTGGCGGACTTGGAGGAAAACAAGTAAGTACAGCGGTCAGTTGGACGGGCGACTTGCAGTCGCCCGTTTCCTGTTTCTGATTGTTTCTTAACAATGGGAAAATCCCCTGACCCAACTGGAAAAAGCTGCTATAATAGGATAAAACGTGCGACCTCAAAAGGAGGAACTTCCATGAACGAAAAAAACGGTACCATCCTCGTGGTGGACGATGAGCCGGGCATCCGGCAGCTGCTGCGCATCCTGCTGAGGAACAAAGGCTTTGAGGTGATAGAGGCCGCCAACGGCCGGGATGCCGTGGCCGCCGCCGAGCGGTACCCGGAGCTGGATCTGATCCTTATGGATATTATGATGCCGGAACTCTCCGGACTGGACGCCTGCCGCCGGATCCGGGTCTATTCCAAGGCTCCGGTCCTTTTTCTCACGGCCCGGAACACGGAACGGGACAAGGAGATGGCCTATGAAAACGGGGGCGACGACTATCTGCCCAAGCCCTTCTCCCAGGCGGAGCTGATGATGAAGGTGAACTCTCTCATCCGCCGCTATCGGGTCTACGGCGGTGTGGAGACCGGAGACGCTCCCTGGGGCAATGCGGCGGACGCCCTTGTGGTGGACGTCAGAGCACGGCGGGTCAAAAAACACGATCAGGAGATCAAGCTCACTGACAAGGAAATGGAGCTGTTTCTCTTCCTGATGAAACATCGTGGGGAGATCATGGACGTCAAGACCCTGTACGAGGCGGTGTGGCAGAGCAAATATATGCCCTCCTCCGATAACAATATTATGGTCTATATCCAGCGCCTGAGGAAAAAGCTGGAGGACGACCCGGCCAATCCGGTACTGATCCGCACCATCTACGGGAGGGGGTATCAGATTGACTAAGAACCCCAGAAAACCGCTGTCTCTGCGGATCAAGTTTCTCTTCATGCTGGTGGCCGCTCTGGCGCTGGCGGTGCTTTTGTGGTGGCTTACCTGCATTCTTGGAGAGGCTGCCATTGAAAATATCTATATGAGTGAAGCGGCGCAGGAGGAGCGGGCTGCGGCGTTGCTGGATGACTTTGAAGAATATGTGCGCAGCGTCAACCTCAGCGTCCGGCAGGCAAAGGAGATCTCCCGCTGGGCAAAGCATCAAAACCGAGTCAATCTGAAGATAAGCGACGAAGATGAGATTGTAGTAGACTCGGGCTGGTGGGACAGCAACGACTACTACTCCGCCTTTGAATTTGAAGAGGAATACGAAGCGCAGGAGCACACGGAGGAAGAGGGGGGCCTGGGCATCTTTGACGGGGACGCGGAACAGGAGCAGGATGCCGAGTATGCGGATAGCCGGATGAAGCTTGCCATAGAAAAAGACGCCTTCACCCGGAAGATCCGCTTTTCCGACGGTGTGTACTATGTGACGGTGCTGGAATATTCAGAGCTCTCCCTCTACAATACGGTGACAATCTCCTCCTATGCCATGGCGATTGCCGGCTTTATGGCGCTTATGCTGCTTTACCATCAGCATATCATTAAGCATATCATCCGCCTGTCCGGGGAAGTGGAGTCCATTGCCCATGGCAATCTGAACGGCGCCATCACCATGCGCCGCCGGGACGAGATGGGGATTCTGGCAGAGGATGTGGATGTCATGCGCACCTCCATTATGCAGCAGATGCGGGCGGAGCAAGAGGCGTGGAATGCCAACAGCGAGCTGATTACCCGCATGAGCCACGACATCCGCACCCCGCTGACTGTGCTTTTGGGTTTTCTGGAACTGCTGGATGAGGGGCATTACAGTGAAGATGAGGGCTATCAGAGCTATCTGAACATCTGCAAAGAGAATGCCTACCAGCTTAAGGAGCTGGCAGACAAGCTGTTTCAATACTTTCTGGTCTTTGGGCACAAGATGTACGAGATGAATCCCGAGGTGGTGGACGCCCGCATGATGCTCAGTCAGCTGGTGGGCGAGCACGTGATGCTGCTCCAGGAGCGGGACTGGGAGATCAGGGACCGGCCGCTGACCGAGTCGGTGCCCATTAAAGTGGACGCAGTCTATCTCAAACGCCTGTTTGACAATCTCTTCTCAAACATTGAAAAATACGCCGACCCGGACCGCCCGGTAGAGATCAGCCAGAGGATGGAGTCGGGGCAGATCCACATCATCCTGAAAAACGACATCCGCCCCGATCCCAACCCGGTGGAGAGCACCAACATCGGGCTCAAGACCTGCGAGCGGATCGTGGAGCTGATGGGCGGAACCTTCCGCACAACAAAGGAGAAAACTGTGTTCCTGGCCGAGCTGCGGCTGCCGATCTACAGAGAAAAGTGATAAAATTGATCGTATTTCTGTCGTCTCATTTACTTTTTGGGACGACAGAAATTTTTTTCGAAAAAATGAAAAAAGGGGGTTGACATTGGCGGGGCAGGTGGTTATAATAAATAAGCTGTCCGGTTGACGGGCAGCGCCTGTATCTTGTAAATTAAACAACGTGAAACAAACGAAGCACCAGATAAGGATTTTCTTATACTT
>OMVL01000028.1 GCA_900314485.1 uncultured Eubacteriales bacterium | reverse complement strand
TTCAATTCCGCAAGCTATGCAGCGGCGCGGGAATTCTCCCTCCCCGTGCGATAAAGTCCTCCGCAGAGCCTTGATGCACCGGCATGACAGGGGCAGAGCCCAACAGACCGCCCATCTCCACCGTGTCCCCCACGGTTTTGCCGGGAGCGGGGATGATGCGGACGGCGGTGGTCTTGTTGTTCACCATGCCGATAGCGGCCTCATCCGCAATAATGGCGGAGATGGTCGCCGCTGTGGTGTCCCCGGGGACGGCGATCATGTCGAGGCCAACCGAGCAGACGCAGGTCATGGCCTCCAGCTTGTCCAGCGTCAACGCCCCGGCCCGGGCGGCGGCGATCATGCCCTCGTCCTCAGAGACAGGAATAAACGCACCGGAGAGTCCGCCCACATGGCTGGACGCCATGACGCCGCCCTTTTTCACGGCGTCGTTCAGGAGCGCCAGCGCCGCTGTCGTACCGTGGGTGCCGCAGACCTCCAGACCCATCTCCTCCAGGATCCGGGCAACGGAGTCACCCACTGCGGGAGTGGGGGCAAGGGACAGGTCCACAATGCCAAAGGGAGTGTCCAGCCGGGTGCTGGCCTCTCTTGCCACCAGCTGGCCCATGCGGGTGATGCGGAAGGCGGTCTTTTTCACTGTCTCCGCCACCACGTCAAAGGGCTGGCCCTTGACGGACTGGAGGGCGTGATAGACCACGCCGGGGCCGGAGACGCCTACGTTGATGACGCTCTCCGCCTCGCCCACGCCGTGGAAGGCGCCGGCCATAAAGGGGTTATCCTCCACGGCATTGCAGAAGATGACCAGTTTGGCGCAGCCGAAGCCGTCGGTATCCGCCGTACGCAGGGCGGTTTTCTTCACTACCTCGCCCATGTACCGGACAGCGTCCATATTGATGCCGGCCCGGGTGGAGCCGACATTGACGGAGGAGCAGACAAAATCGGTGGTAGCCAGCGCTTCGGGAATCGCCCGCATCAGCTTTCTGTCCGCCTCGGTCAGACCCTTCTGCACCAGTGCGGAGTAGCCGCCGATGAAGTTGACGCCGCAGGTCTTTGCCGCCCGATCCAGAGCCTGGGCAAAGGGGACGTAGTCCTCCGTCTCGCAGCCCGCCGCCACCAGGGCAATGGGGGTGACGGAGATGCGTTTGTTCACAATGGGGATGCCGAACTCTGCCTCGATCTGCTCGCCGGTGGGGACCAGCCGCTCTGCCTTGCGGCAGATCTTGTCATAGATCTTGCGGCAGCAGACCTCTGGGTCCGGGTCGGCGCAGGAGAGGAGGGAGATGCCCATGGTAATGGTTCGGATGTCCAGATGCTGCTGATCGATCATCCGCAGCGTCTGTTGAATTTCACTTCCAGTTAACATAATGCTCTCCTCAGATCCGGTGCATGGCGTTGAAGATGTCTTCCCGCTGAACGTGGATGGAGAGACCGATCTTCTCCCCCTCTTCACGCAGGTACTGGACCAGCTGGGCAAAGGGCATTTCAGCGGCGGCAGTGTCCACCAGCATGATCATGGTGAAGTATTCCTGCAAAACGGTCTGGCTGATGTCCAGCACATTCACTTTGTTGTTGGCCAGAAGGGAGCAGACATCGGCGATGATGCCCACTCTGTCCTGACCGACCACGGTAACGATGGCTCTCATAGTGTTCTTCCTCTCTGTACTTATTTTGACATGTAGGGGTGTGGCAAGCCGCACCCCTACGGCGAATGATTGCAAATTGACATGTCGGGGTGTGGCAAGCCGCACCCCTACGGCGAATGATTGCAGATCCGATCCCAGTGCGACGGTCTACCCCTGCAACTCATCCAGCGTCAGTTCGAAGCTGGGCAGATAGTGCTGGATAAAGTGCTGTAAGGCAGGCAGCGGTTTTTTCGCCAGGGCGGCGTAGGTCTGCTCCTTGGCCAGCCGGAACTCGTTGTTTCCGGCCTTCAGCTCCTCCACGCATTTCAGATAGGCGGAGAGCTTGTCCGCCGCCTTGACCAGCGCCTCCACCTCCGGGTCTGCCGGCTGGAGCAGCGTCTCATATTCAACCCGCAGCTCCTCCGGCAGCATGGACAGCAGCCGGTTTGCCGCCATGTCCTCCACCTCCTGATAGGAGGCCCGCAGGGTCTGATTGTAGTACTTGATGGGGGTGGGCATGTCGCCGGTGATGATCTCGGTGGCGTCGTGATACAGGGCGGCCACCGCCACCTGGCCGGGATCGATCATGCCGCCGTAGTACCGGTTCTGGATGACAGCCAGGGCGTGGGCCAGCACCGCCACCATGTGGGAATGCTCCTGAATATTCTCCTTGGATGTATTGCGCATCAGCGCCCAGCGGTCGATGTTCCGCATCCGGGCGATGAGGGCGAAAAAGGCGTGGTCATTTGCCATAGCTGACTCCTTTTCCGGGGTAGACTGCTCGTTGATTTTCCGCTATAATATGTGACATCAAATATTCATTATACCTTGCGGCCTGTGGGAAAGCAAGGGAGAGAGTGACGAATTTATGCGTTTTGCGATTTATACCCTTGGATGTAAAGTGAATCAGTACGAAAGCCAGGCCATGCAGTCCATTTTGGAGGGCGAGGGCCACACTGCCGTCCCTTTTGAGGAGGAGGCTGAGCTCTACATCATCAACACCTGTTCTGTCACCGCCGTCAGCGACAAGAAGTCCCGCCAGGTCATCCGCCGGGTCCGGCGGCAGAATCCGGACGCTGTCATCGGCGTCTGCGGGTGCTATTCCCAGGCAGAGCCGGAACAGGTTGCGGCCCTGGAGGTGGATGTGATCTCCGGCACGGGCAGCAAGCAGGCATTTCTCGATCAGGTCCGCCGGGAGGTCCGCCGCCGCCAGCCCTGGATCGACGTGGACGACGCCATCCGCCGAACGGGGTTTGAAGTGCTGCCCGCCGGCGGCCTGGAGGGCCGCACCCGGGCTATGCTCAAGGTCCAGGACGGCTGCCGCAACTTCTGCACCTACTGCATCATACCCTATACCAGGGGGGCGCTCCGCTCCGAGCCGCTGGAGGACGCCGTCTCTCAGGCAAAGCAGCTTGCTGCGGAGGGTTACCGGGAGATCGTCGTCACCGGCATTGAGATCTCCTCCTGGGGGGTGGAGTGGAGGAACGGTCAATCGCTCATTGACCTTCTGGAAGCCCTCTGCGCCGCCGTCCCGGACCTGCGCATCCGGCTGGGCAGTCTGGAGCCGAGAACGATCACGGAGGAATTTTGCCGGAGGGCGTCTCAGCTTTCCAACCTCTGCCCACACTTCCATCTGTCCCTCCAGTCCGGCTGCGACGCAACCCTGAAGCGGATGCACCGCCGGTACGATACCGCCCGGTTTTTGCAGTCCTGCGCCCTGCTGCGGCAGTATTTCCACCGGCCCGCCATTACCACCGACCTGATCGTGGGCTTCCCCGGGGAGACGGAGGAGGAATTTACGACCACGCTGGCCTTTCTGGAGCGGGCGGACTTTGCCGCCATGCACATCTTCCCCTACTCCAAGCGCCCCGGCACCCCGGCGGCCGCCGCACCCGATCAGGTGCCCAACGCGGAGAAGGAATCCCGTGCCCGCCGGGCGGCAGCGGTGGCTGCCCGATTACAGCAGAACTATCTCTCCTCTTTTGCGGGGGAGACCCTCTCCGTCCTTTTGGAGGAGAAAAAGGACGGACTCTGGCGGGGGCACGCGCCCAACTATGTGGAGGTCTGCACCGATACAGAGGGGGACTGGCACAATGTCCTTGTCCCCATCACGGTTACCGAGGCCGGGGGGAATCGGCTGTTCGGGAAAATAGAATCGGAAACGTAAAAGCTCCGGCCTGAGAAGGCCGGAGTTTTCTTTTCACAATTATTTCACCGTCTTTGCCGAGCTCCACTCGCTCTGATAGGTGGTCTCCTCTACCGTCAGATAGCTCTTGGCCCGGACGTACCAGGCCTCTCCCTGGCCCGGCTCGGGCAGGGAGACCTCTGCGTCATTTCCTTCAAAGGAAATGGCATTCACGTTCTCCTCAAAGGCGGCGTCGGTGGAAATCTCTACATCGTAGGCAGTGGCGTAGGTCAGGCCGCCCAGAGACAGGGTCACGGTGCCGTCCTCCTCCCGTGTGGCGGAGCGGACGGTGGGCTGGACGGGGATGATCACCGTCTCTACCGGGCCTTTCACCAGCCCAAGGACAAGGGTGGTCGCCATGCTGCGGTGAGAGAGATAGACCCGAACGGTGCGGCGCTCTACATCAATGCCCCAGCCCTGAACAGTGACAAAGGGCAGGGACTTGGCAGTGTCCACCCGTTTCAGAGTGGCCTCCAGCTCCGACCAGGAGACATCCGTAGCAGTAAAGGCCCGAAGCTGGACGCCTGCGGCCTCACAGACCGCTTGACGGTTGGCCTCGGTATTCTCCGTCAGGTAGACGTTGACCAGATACTCCCCTTCGTTTTCCACCACGCCCATGCCGCCGTAGTAATCCGGCCACTTGCCATTCCAGCTGTCCCGGCAGGCTGCCGTCAGCTGGGAACACTGCTGCCAGGCGGCCAGATAGCCCTCGTCCGTCAGCTGTTCCGAAGTCAGATGACCTTTTTCCCCATAGGAGACGGGGAGATGGGACAGGGCATAGGCATAGACGCCGCCCAAAATGGCCAGCAGTGCAACGACTGCAATGAGCCAGATGATCCACTTTTTCGTCTTCATAGTGCATATCCTTCCCGGCGGCGATTTGCGCTTTGTTTCGCCCCCGTTCGATTCTATGCTTTACTATACTCTATTTTTCTCTTTTCGTCAATGAAGATGCCTTTAAGATCGCATTTGCCGGTCCGGAAGCAACTTCCGAACCGGCAAATCGGTGTTTATGATCGCTTACCCTTCCAGTACTGCGCCCTTGTCGGCGGAGGTCACCAGTTTGGCATAGCGTGCCAAGTATCCGCTTTTGACTTTCGGCTCGGGCATGACCAGTGTGGCCTTGCGCTGGGCCAGAATGTTGTCCGGAACCTCCAGGGTGATCTTGTGGTTGGGAATGTCGATGGAGATGATGTCTCCCTCCTCCACCAGACCGATGGTGCCGCCGGCGGCGGCCTCCGGGGAGACGTGGCCGATGGCAGCGCCCCGGGTGGCGCCGGAGAAGCGTCCGTCGGTGATAAGGGCCACAGATGCGCCCAGACCCATACCGCAAATGGCGGAGGTGGGATTCAGCATCTCCCGCATGCCGGGGCCGCCCTTGGGGCCCTCGTAGCGGATGACCACCACATCACCGGGCTGAATGCCTCCGGCATAGATGACCTTGATAGCCTCCTCCTCGGAATTGAACACCCGGGCGGGGCCGGAGTGCTGCATCATCTCGGGAGCCACGGCGGACTGCTTGACGACACAGCCGTGCTCCGCCAGGTTGCCAAAGAGAACGGCAATACCGCCGGTCGCCAGATAGGGATTGTCGATGGGGCGGATGACCTCCGGGTTGCGGTTGACCGCATCTGCAATATTCTCGCCCACCGTCTTACCGGTGCAGGTAATGAGGTCGGTGCGGATCAGTCCGGCATCCGCCAGCTCCTTCATGACGGCATAGACGCCGCCGGCCCGCTCCAGGTCCTCCATAAAGGTGGCGCCTGCGGGAGCCAGGTGGCAGAGGTTGGGAGTGCGGGCGTTGAAGTCGTTGACGTGGTTCAGGTCGATCTCAATGCCGCACTCGTGGGCGATGGCCGGGAGATGGAGCATGGTGTTGGTGGAGCAGCCCAGGGCCATATCCACGATCTCTGCATTGTGGAAGGCGGCCTCGGTCATAATGTCACGGGGCCGAATGTCCTTTTTCAGCAGCTCCATCACCTGCATACCTGCCTGCTTGGCCAGCCGGATGCGGGCGGAGTAGGGGGCGGGAATGGTGCCGTTGCCCCGGAGACCCATGCCGATGGCTTCCCAGGAGCCGCAGGAGGGGCAGCAGTTCATGACATACTCCTCCACGCCCTTTTCGTCCAGCGCCCCGGCATGGTAAGCGCCTACTGCCTCGAACATATCGCTCAGGCAGGTGCGCCGTCCGTCGTCCAGGTGACCGGCCAGCATGGGGCCGCCGGAGACAAAAATGGTAGGGACGTTGATACGGGCGGCGGCCATCAGGAGGCCGGGGACATTCTTGTCGCAGTTGGGGATCATGACCAGCGCGTCAAACTGGTGGGCAATGGCCATGCACTCGGTGGAGTCGGCAATCAGGTCACGGGTGACCAGAGAATACCGCATGCCGATATGGCCCATGGCAATACCGTCGCAGACGGCGATGGCGGGAAACTCAATGGGCGTGCCGCCGGCCATACGAACGCCGGCCTTGACCGCCTCGGCGATCTTGTCCAGATTCATATGTCCGGGGACGATCTCGTTATGGGAACAGACAATACCCACCAGCGGGCGGTCCGTCTCCTCCTTGGTATAGCCCAGAGCGGCAAACAGGGAGCGGTTGGGGGCCCGCTCCACGCCCTGGGTCACGTTATCAGAACGCATGGAATAGTTCCTCCTTGGCGGCGGGGATAAGTATGGCAGGGAGCATCAATTACTCCACGGAGAAGTAGACGAAGAACACATCGCCGGTGTCGCCGTTTTCAAACTCCTCCTGATAGGCCAGAGCGAAGTCCTCGCAGTCCTCGGGGACCTCAAAGACCAGCTGGTCGGTGCGCTTCTTGCCGGCGCGCAGATCGTAGGAGTCGGGGAAGTAGCCGTCAGCATCCATAGAGGTGGGCCAGGCGTAGTCCTCGTCGCCGTCGCCCCACTGGGTCTGGAAGTCATAGCGGTACATGGTGATCTCGGAGCTGAAGGTGTTCTTGACGGTCATATCCACCACCAGGAACTGATAGCCGTCGTCGGCTCTCTCGCCGTCCACACGGTGGGTCAGATAGGCGTCGTTGACGGTGAAGTCAAACCAATAGGTGTGCTGGGTCTCACCCACGTCGCCGGTGGCGTTGGTGCTGGTGTTGTGGGAAGGAGTGTCGTCATCCCGGTCCTTGCTTCCCAGCAGGTCGGACAGATTACATGCGCTGAGGGAGAGCATCATCAGAAGGGCCAGAAGCAGTGCGGTCAGTTTTTTCATCTCAGTTCCTCCTATTGCAATCATAGTTTTCTAACGTTTTGTGGCACGATTGCTCACGATGCCAGTATAACACAAAGAATATGCAAACGCAAACACAAAAGGCAGGCAAAAAGCGCCTGCCTTTTGTGTATTGGGCAAAAATCAGTTGGAAGCGGAGTCCAGACCCTTGTCGCCCTCGGCGCTGTCCTTCCACAGCATGTTGTCACGCAGCTCCTTGCCGATGATCTCCATGGGGTGCTTTGCCAGCTGAGCCCGCTTGGAGTTAAAGAAGGTACGGCCGTTCTTGTTCTCGGCGATCCACTTGCCGGCGAAGGTGCCGTCCTGAATGTCGGACAGGACTGCCCGCATGTTGGCCTTGATCTGGTCGTGAGGCAGGACGCGGGGACCGGAGACATACTCGCCGTACTCAGCGGTGTCGGAGATGGAGTAGTTCATGGCAGCCACACCGCCCTTGTTGATGAGGTCGATGATCAGCTTCATCTCATGGATGCACTCGAAGTAGGCGTTCTCGGGATCGTAGCCGGCCTCCACCAGCACCTCAAAGCCGCACTGCATCAGATCGACCACGCCGCCGCAGAGGACGGTCTGCTCGCCGAAGAGGTCGGTCTCGGTCTCGGTGTCCATGGTGGTCTCCATGATACCGGCACGGGCGCCGCCGATGCCGGCGATATAGGCCAGAGCGATGTCACGGGCGTGGCCGGTGGCATCCTGCTCCACGGCGATCAGGCAGGGAACACCCTTGCCTGCGACGTACTGGCTGCGGACGGTGTGGCCGGGGCCCTTGGGGGCTGCCATAAACACGTCCACATCGGCGGGAGGCACGATCTGCTTATAGCGGATGTTGAAGCCGTGTGCGAAGGCAATGGCGTTGCCCGGCTCCAGATTGTCCTTGATGCTCTCGGCATAGATCTGAGCGGCCCGCTCGTCGTTGACCAGCAGCATGATGATGTCAGCCTTCTTGGAAGCCTCAGCCACGGTGTAGACCTCAAAGCCGTCCTCCTGAGCCTTCTTGAAGCTCTTGCCGGGGCGGACGCCGATGATCACGTCAACACCGGAATCCCGCAGGTTCTGGGCGTGGGCATGGCCCTGAGAGCCGTAGCCGATGACGGCAACCTTCTTGCCGTCCAGATTGGACAGGTCACAGTCCTTCTCATAGTACATTTTTGCCATAGTTATATTCCTCCTTGAGTTTTGTCTCGTCATATATTGTGCTACGCCCGCGTTCAATGGCGATAGTACCGGTACGGACCACCTCCAGAATGCCGAACTCCTTCAGCAAATCCAGAATGGCGGTAGTCTTGTCGCTGCCGCCAAAGACAGCGACGGTGAGGGTCTGTCGGCTGACGTCAATGACGTTCGCCCGAAAGATGTCTGCAATTTGAATGATCTCGCTCCTGGTGTTCAGGTCTTTTGCCTTCACCTTGATGAGGGCGAACTCCCGCTGGATGGAGCTTTCATTGTCCAGCACCTTGACGGCAATGACAGGCAGCAGCTTGCGGCACTGGGCGGCAATCTGGTCGATCATCAGCTCGTCTCCCCGGATGACAATGGTGATCCGGGTGACGCCCGGCTCCTTGGATGCGCCGGAGGCGATGGATTCAATGTTGTAGCCCTTGCGGGAAAAGAGGCGGGAGACCTGAGAGACGACGCCGGGGATGTCCTTGACCAGCAGGGACAGGGTGTAGAGCTTTTTGGCCGAATCAAATTCACGTTTCAACTTCTCTACCCCCTTACTTTAGCAGAAAATCGGTGATGTTGCCGCCGCCGGGCACCATGGGCCGGACCATCTCGTCCATATCCAGCACGCAGTCGATGACGTAGCCGCAGCCGGCGCAGAGCGCCTCTTCCATGGCCTCTTCCATCTCTTGGAGATTGGTCACCCGCTTGCCCCGGAGCCCGTAGGCCTCCGCCAATTTGACAAAGTCCGGGCCCCGGTCCAGCGTGGTCTCGGAAAACCGCTTCTTGTAGATCAGGTTCTGCCACTGACGGACCATGCCCAGGGTGCCGTTGTTAAAGACGACGGTGATAATGGGAAGACCGTAGTGCTCCACAGTCGCCAGCTCATGGCAGTTCATGCGGAAGCAGCCGTCGCCGGTGGTGTGGACGACTACCTTATCCGGATTGCCGCACTTGGCCCCAATGGCGGCGCCCAGACCGAAGCCCATGGTGCCAAAGCCGCCGGAGGTCAGCAGCTGTCCGGGATAGTCGAAGTGGAAATATTGAATCGACCACATCTGATGCTGGCCCACGTCGGTGGCAACGATGGTGTCCTGGGGAGCCAGTCTGCGAATCGTCTCCAGCACCTGCTTGGGCGTCAGCGTTTCGCTCGCCTCGGCTACCTGAGGCTGACGGAGGGGGATGATATGCTCCTTCCAGTCAGTGTGGTCATACTGGCCGATCCGCTCATTCAAGAGCTCCAGCACCCGGCGGGCAGAACCCACAATGTGGTGGTCGGTGAGCACGTTCTTGTCGATCTCCGCCCGGTCAATGTCGATGTGGACGATTTTGGCCTGCTTGGCAAAGGTCTTGGGGTTCAACGCCACCCGGTCGGAGAACCGGCAGCCCACGGCGATGAGCAGATCGCACTCGTTGCAGGCCAGGTTGGACGCCCGGCTGCCGTGCATACCCACCATGCCGGTGGAGAGAGGGTGCGCTCCGGGAAAACCGCCGCCGCCCATAAGGGTAATGGCCACCGGGGCGTCCAGCTTTTCGGCAAATGCCCGAAACTCCTTGTCCGCCCTGCCCCGGACCACGCCGCCGCCGCAGATGAGCAGGGGGCGCTGACTCTGGGCGATCATCTCCGCCAGAATGTCAATGTCCTCATGGTCCGGCTCCGGGGCTTTCAACCCGTGGCTCTCGCTCAGCTCCCGGACGCTGCCCCAGGTCCGGTTCTCGTACCAGGGGATGAACTCATAGTCGATCATCTCAGTGGGGTTGGTGACATTCTTCAGAAAGTCGATGAGCACCGGGCCGGGACGTCCCGTCGCTGCCACGGCAAATGCCTGACGCATAATGCCCGGAATGGACTGGGCGTCCCGGACCAGATAGGTGGCTTTCGTAATCGGCATGGCAATGCCGGTGATGTCCACCTCCTGAAAGGAGTCCTTGCCGAGAAGCGGCTCCGTCACGTTGCAGGTGATGAAGACCACGGGGGAGGAGTCCATATAGGCGGTGGCGATGCCGGTGGTAAGATTCGTCGCCCCGGGGCCGGAGGTGGCAAAGCAGACGCCCACCTTGCCGGTAGACCGGGCATAGCCGTCGGCGGCGTGGGAGGCACCCTGCTCGTGGGCGGTCAGGATGTGCTTGATCTTATCTTTGTAATTGTACAGCTCATCATAGACGTTGAGGATGGTGCCGCCGGGATAGCCGAAGACGGTATCCACCTCCTGCTCCAGCAGGCACTCCATGATGGCTTGGGTGGCTCGGATTTTCATTGATTCACTCCTCGCTAAATGTTCGGGATGTGGCGTAGGGGCGATTACCCTCAAATCTTCCCGTTCCCCTTCTGCAGGGCGATGACCCCGGTCCTTGCCAGCTCCAGAATGGAGAAGGGGCGGAGCATAGCCTCGAAGGTGTCAATGCGGTCGGGGGTGTCGGACAGCTCCAGCGTCAGGGAGGTGGGGGAGATGTCTGATACTTTCGCCCCCATCAGCTCACAGATGGTCATAATATCCGGCCGTGTCTTGGGGGTGGCGTTGACCTTGACCAGCACCAGTTCCCGGCCGATGAACTGATTCTCCTCCAGCGTCCGGACTTTGATGACCTCGATCAGCTTGTTCAGCTGCTTTTCCACCTGCTCCACCACGCTGTTGCCGCTGTCCACAATGATGGTGATGCGGGAGATGGTGGGGTCGTCGGTGACGCCGACAGCCAGAGACTCAATGTTAAAGGCTCTGCGGGAGAAGAGGCCGGTGATGCGGCTCAGGACGCCGGCCTGATTTTCCACCAGAACGGAGATCGTCTGTTTCATGTGGGCCTCCTTTAATCATTGGTGGTCGCCTTGGGATCCGTCCTGCAAATCAGCAGGCGGGCGCCCGGCTGATGCAGCAGCTCCTCCAGAGCGCCGTCTATCTCGCTCTCGTCGCCGATCACCCGGCTGGGAATGCCGTAGGCGGCGGCAATGGCGGTAAAATCAGGCGAGCCGTCCAGCGCCACGCCGAAGGGCCCGGCGGGGTAAGTAGGCGTGTCCTGAATCTGGCGCACCAGGCCCAGCACGCTATTCTGAATGAGGACGATTTTGATGTCCAGCTGAGCGTGGGCAATGGCGGCCAGCTCGTTAAAGGACATCTGGAAGCTGCCATCGCCGCAGATCACCACGGTCTGCCGCCCGGGCTGGGCCACTTTGACGCCCACGGCGGCAGGGAGGGAATAGCCCATGGTGCCCAGACCGCCGCTGGTGAGGAAGCGGGGGCCGTCCATCGTCAGATGCTTGCAGGCCCAGATCTGATTCTGTCCCACGTCCACGCAGACGGCGGCATTGTATTGGAGCTTCGCACCCAGCTTGCGCATGAGGGAGCCGGGGAAGACGTATCCCTCCTTCACCGGGAAGGGACGGGACAGCTCCTCCTTCCGACGGGCCTGGAAGTGCTCCAGCCACTCGTCGCCGCTCCGGGGCTGGATGCGCTCCAGGATCTGGTGGAGAATGGACTTGACATCGCCCACTACGGGAATTTCCGCCCGCATATTCTTGCCGATCTCTGCGGGGTCTACGTCGATATGAATGATGGTCATCCGCCGCTGGACCTCCTCCGGGGAGAGGATGGCCCGGTCGGCCACTCGGCTGCCGATCATCACGAGCAGGTCGGACTTGGCCAAGGCCTTGTTGGCCGCCACGTTGCCGAAGGCTCCGATCATGCCGAGGTTCAGAGGGTGATGGGTGGGGAGCAGGGACAGGCCCATCATGGTGGTGACTACAGGGATATTCGTCCGCTCCGCCAGCTCCAGCAGCTCCTGCTGGGCGTTTGCCAGAAAGATGCCGCCGCCGGCATAGATGACGGGATGCTTGGCGCTTTCAATGGCTGAAACTACCCGCTTGATCTGCAGGTCGTTGCCTCGGACGCTGGGCTTATAGCTGCGGATGGAGACTTCTTCCGGATAGGCATAGCTTTTCAGCTTTTGATTCTGCACGTCAATGGGCAGGTCGATGAGCACCGGGCCGGGCCGGCCGGTGGAGGCAATGTGAAAGGCCTCCGCCACAATGCGGGGGATGTCGTTGGCGTCCTTGACCAGATAGCTGTGCTTGGAAAAGGGGGCCACAGCGCCGGTGACGTCGATCTCCTGGAAAATGTCCCGGCCCAGCAGATGGCTGGGGACCTGGCCGGTAATAGCCACCATGGGAATGGAGTCCAGATAGGCAGTGGCAATGCCGGTGAGCAGGTTGGTGGCTCCCGGGCCGGAGGTGACCATGCAGACCCCCACCTTGCCGGTGACCCGGTAATAGCCGGAGGCCATGTGCCCGGCGTTTTGCTCCGTCCGCACCAGGGTGTAGCCGATCTCTGGCGTCTGGGCCAGTACGTCCACCGTGGGGCAGATGGTGGCTCCGGCATAGCCGAAGATATGTTCTACACCTGCCCGCTTTAAACTTTCGATCAGCGCCTGTGCTCCTGTCATGGGGCCTGCACCTCCTTGTGCAAATTGCGATTGCGGCCATTTGATCGCCGCAATAAAAAACGCCTCGTCCCTCCATTAGGACGAAGCGGTCATGACTCCGTGGTACCACCTAAATTCATGGAGAACTCTGCTCCATGCACTTGCGCTCTCTATAACGGGAGAGATCCCGTCTGAGCCTACTGGGCAGAGAATCTCCCTGCCGTTCGGTCAGCTGCTCCCAGGTGACTTTCGGTGACGGACTGCGGAGACGCTTGCACCGGATGCGTCCTCTCTGAGCCGCTGGGACCGTACTTACTTTCCCGATCACTGCATTTGTGAAGTAAACAATATGATATAGTCCCCGGCGTGGTTTGTCAAGGTGAATTTGCGGAAATTCTGCTTTTTGCCGAAATTCCGGCTAAAAGGAAAAACAAAACGCCAATAAAAATGGGAGGTTTACAAAAAAGTGTCAACCTAAAAGATATTTGCAAATGTTGCAAGTTATCGTTGACCAACTGATGGATCTTTTACTATAATACAAATACTGGAAGTTTAAAAACCCAAACACTGATTTTCTGATGCAAGATTCAGTACATAAGGAGGATTTCTGTTATGAAAAAGTATGTCTGCCCCATCTGCGGCTATGTCCACGAGGGTGATCTGCCCGCTGATTTCAAGTGCCCTCTGTGCAAGTGCCCCGGCAGCAAGTTCATTGAGCAGGCCGGAGAGCTGACCTGGGCTTCCGAGCATGTGCTGGGCGTGGCTCAGGATGTGCCCGAGGAGATCAAGCAGGGCCTGCGTGAAAACTTCACCGGTGAGTGCTCTGAGGTGGGTATGTATCTGGCTATGGCCCGTGTGGCCTATCGTGAGGGCTATCCCGAGATCGGCGCTTACTGGGAGAAGGCTGCCTATGAAGAGGCGGAGCACGCCGCCAAGTTCGCAGAGCTCCTGGGCGAGGTGCTGTCCGATTCCACGGAACAGAACCTGAAGGTCCGTGTGGAGGCCGAGAACGGCGCTACCGCCGGCAAGACCGAGCTTGCCAAGAAGGCAAAGGCTCTGGGTCTGGACGCCATCCACGACACCGTTCACGAGATGGCCCGTGACGAGGCCCGTCACGGCAAGGCGTTTGCCGGTCTGCTGAAGCGGTATTTCGGCAAGTAAGAGACTGCCGCAGACAATGCTGTTTAACGGAGAGGGAGCGATCCCTCTCCGTTTTATGTTGGCTGAATTGAGTAAAATTGCTTGAAAGACTTGACGCATAATGCACAATTTTATATAATAACACTATCTTACGGGCAAACATTTGGTTACACGCCCCTTTGCCCGACATTTTTGAGGGAGGAAAGCATATGAACTTTACCGAAGCCGTCACCAGCGTATTTACCAACTACGCAACCTTCTCCGGCCGTGCCCGCCGCAGCGAGTATTGGTACTTTTTCCTGTTCAATTTTATCGTCAACCTGGTCCTGAACACGCTCAGCCGCTTGACTCACGGCAGCGCCATCATCGCAATTATCTCTGTGATCTATTCTCTGGCTGTTCTGGTCCCCAGTCTGGCCGTCGTTTGGCGCCGCCTCCACGATCTGGGCAAGTCCGGCGCTTATTTCTTCTTTATCTTCATTCCTCTGGCCGGTCCCTTCATCCTGCTCTACTGGCTCTGCCAGGACAGCCAGCCCGGCGAGAACGAGTATGGCCCCAACCCCAAGGGGAACTGAACGCATAACTGCATACATCCGCTGGTACACCAAAGGGACGGGCATTTGCCCGTCCCTTTTGTGCGTTCCCCAAACTTAGCGCAGGGGTTGCCATATTTTAGTTCAAAATCACAGCCGAAACAGGATGCCCGCCCCGGCGGACAGGGCGATCCAGACAATGGGATGGACCTTCTTCAGCTTTTCCCAGTTGGTGCAGCCAAAGACGACAGCCGCCAAAATCAGCAGCTGCCAGTTCAGAGAAAAGTGCACCAAAGCGCCATTTACAGCGCCCACTTGCAACAGGCAGATGGCAATGACTCCCCAGCAGGCGGCGGCGATCAGACCGGTAGAGGCGGGACGGAGGCCATAGAAGACGTACTCCACATACTTGCTGTCCCGGAACTTCCGGAGAAAGGCGGCAATAATGACAATAATGACAATGGAGGGGAAAATCAGTCCCAGTGTGGCCGCCGCTGCGCCGGGAACGCCGCCCACCTCAAAGCCCACATAGGTGGCCATATTGACGCCCAGCGGGCCGGGGGTGGACTCTGACACGGCGATCATATCCGCCAAATCGCCTGCTGTAAACCAACCGGTGGACTGGCCCATAGCGGCGAGAAAGGGAACGGTGGCAAGTCCTCCGCCGACAGCAAACAGCCCCGCCTTGCAAAACTCATAGAAAAGACGGAGGTAGATCATCATGCCGCTTTGCCCCCTCTCTTCTCCCCGACCAGCTTGAGGACCAGACCGATGATCCCCGCTGCCAGCACCATAATAGCGGGGGAGATGCCCCAGATGGCAGAGAGGACAAAGACGGTGAAGAAGATCACCGCCGTGGGCAGGTCGATAACCGAGGATTTCCGCAGTTTCAGTACCGCATTGACAATCAGCACGCAGACACAGGCCCGGACGCCGTTAAAGGCGTGGACGACATAGGGGCTGTCCGCAAAATTCCGGAGAAAGGCGGCGATGATCGTGATGATGACAACACTGGGAAAGACAAGGCCCAGAGTTGCCGCAATGCCGCCCGGAACTCCGTTTCGCTTGTGGCCGACGAAGGTGGCAGTGTTGACGGCGATAATGCCGGGGGTACACTGGCCGATGGCAAAGTAGTCTGTCAGCTCCTCGTCGGTCGCCCAGCCCTTTTTCTCCACCACCTCACGCTGGAGGATGGGGAGCATGGCGTAGCCGCCGCCGAAGGTGCACACGCCTACTTTGGCAAAGGTGAGAAAGAGGTCGAGGTAGGTGTTCAAGGTATGTGTTCCTTCTTTCCGTCCCGCAGGGGAAGCGTTATTCCAATTCTTGCTGCAGCTCCTTCACCTGGTCGATCCACAGGCTTGACACCGCATCTGACGGCATCCGCCAGTCCCCTCGGGGGCTGAGGGTGACGGAGCCCACCTTCGGCCCGTCGGGGATGCAGGAGCGCTTAAACTGCTGGGCAAAAAAACGCCAGTAGAAATTCCGCAGCCACTTCAAAACAACTGCCGGGGCATATCGATCCCCGAAGGCGTAACGGGCCAGCCGATAGACCTTCTCGGGCGGGAAGGCGTAGCGGATTCCGTAATAGAGGAAGAAGTCGTGGAGTTCATAGGGGCCAACCACATCCTCTGTCTTCTGGGCGATCTCGCCGTTTTCCTCCGGGGGTAGCAGCTCTGGGGAGACGGGGGTGGCCAGAATATCGTCCAGAACGGCGGAGAGGGCGGGCTGGGTCTCCCGATGCTCGTCGCTGACCCATGCCGTCAGGTGCCGCACCAGCGTCTTGGGGATGGAGCAGTTGACGGCGTACATGCTCATATGGTCTCCGTTGTAGGTGCTCCAGCCCAGAGCCATCTCGGAGAGGTCCCCGGTGCCAATGACCAGACCGCCCTCCTTGTTGGCAATGTCCATCAGCACCTGGGTGCGCTCCCGTGCCTGGCAGTTTTCGTAGGTCACCGAGCGGTCGCCGGGGTCAAGACCGATGTCCCGGAAGTGGAGATTTACCGCCTCACCGATGTCCACCGTCCGGAAAGAGGCGCCGAGACACTCTGCCAGCTTGGTGGCGTTATCCTTGGTGCGGTTCGTGGTGCCGAAGCAGGGCATGGTGACGCAGAGAATGTCGGTGGCCGGACGGCTCAGCATCTTCATGGCGTTATGCACGATGAGCAGGGCCAGCGTAGAGTCCAGTCCGCCGGAGAGACCGATCACCGCCGTCTTGGCGTGGGTGTGCTCCAGACGCTTCCGGAGACCCAGAGAGGTCAGGGTAAAAATCTCCTGGCACCGGGCGGCCCGGTCATTGTGATTGGCGGGAACAAAGGGATTGGGGGCGATATAGCGGGTGAGAGGAGTCTCTTCCCCATGCAGGGAGAAATAGACCTCATCCACTCCCTCGTCACTGTCTGAGGGGAAGGTGGTCATTCTCTGCCGCTCAAAGGCCAGCTTGTGCACGTCGATCTCGGAGACGGTCAGCCCCGTCTCAAACCGGCGCTCGGCAAGTAAGGAACCGTTTTCCGCAATCAGGTTGTGACCGGCATAGACCAGGTCGGTGGAGCTCTCTCCCTCCCCGGCGTCGGCGTAGACATAACCGCAGACCAGCCGGCCGGACTGGCCGGTGACAAGGCTCCTGCGGTAGCTGTCCTTACAGACGACTTCGTCGGAAGCGGAGAGGTTGAGCATCAGCGTGGCCCCTGCCGCCGCCAGCCGGTTGGAGGGAGGATTGGGCACCCACAGATCCTCGCAGATCTCCACGCCAACGCACAGCTCCGGCAGCTCCTGGCAGCGAAAGACCTGCCGGGGAGAGAGCGCGACCTCCGAGCCGCAGAGCTCCACTGTGCCGCAGTCGTCTTCGGCGGCGGCAAACCACCGGCCCTCGTAGAACTCCGTATAGGTGGGGATGTGCCGCTTGGGGACAACGCCCAGCACCTCGCCGTGAGCGAATACCACAGCGCAGTTATACAGCTTGTTCCGGTGGACGGGTCTGAGGGGCAGACCTACGGCAATGAGCATATCCAGATCTCCGGAGGCATCGACCACCTGCTCCAGAGCCTTTTTTGCCCCTTCCAGCAGTGTGGGCTGTAAAAAAAGGTCGGCGCAGGTATAACCGGTCAGTCCCAGCTCCGGGAAGCAGAGGACCTTGACGCCCTTCTCTGCGGCCTTGCGCATGAGGGCGATGGTCTGTGCTGCATTATAGGCGCAGTCTGCCACCCGGATGGAGGGAGTGGCAGCGGCGACCTTGACAAATCCGTCTTTCATAGGTGCACTTCCTTTGAGAAGATTGTTTCCTGCCGTTTATTCTACCCCAGAATAGGCCAAGGCGCAAGGAAAATCAGAGGGAGCAGGGGGAAAGAGGAGGAAGTGCCTGCAATCAAAGGCAAAAAGCTTGCAATTTCCCGCTTATTGTGCCATAATCATAAAAGTTATTTTGGGTACATTTACCCCGTCGGGGCAGATGTGAGAGAGGAGGGCGCGCCCTTGAACGAAAAGCTGAACCGGATGCTGGAGCCGAGAGTGAAGCTGTATCTCTTCTTCCTGCTGGCCTTTGCCGGGGTGACCTGTTTTTTCCAGTTACAGGTGGGCCTTGGGGAAGTGGGCCTGGTGGCAGTGCTGTTCCTCTACTATCTCATCACCCGCAGCCGCCGGCGCAAAGAGACTGCCCGGTATATTGCCAGCGTCACCAACAACATTGACGCGGCCAGCAAGGACACCATGGTGAATTCTCCCTTCCCCATGGTCATCTTCCAACCGGACACGGGAGACATCATCTGGTCAAACGAACGTTTTTTGAACATTACCGGCGACCGGGAGCACCTGTTTGATACCAAGATCGACGCCGCTGTTCCCGAGTTTTCCACCAAGTGGCTGCTGGACGGTAAGACGGAATGTCCCAACGAATATGAATTGAATGGCAGACACTACGTGGTCTTCGGCCATGTGGCCAGAGTGGGAGCGGGAGAGGAAGAATACAGCCTGCTCGCCACCACTTACTGGATGGACATCACCGGCCTTGCCCAGATCCGGGAGCGGTTCTTTGCCACACGCCCGGTGGTGGCCATTCTCCTCATCGACAACTATGAGGATTTGATCCGCAACACCAACGACAAGACCCGCAGCAGCCTCCGGGCCTCTGTGGAGGACGAGATCACTGCCTGGTTCCAGCCGGCAGGGGGGCTGCTCACCCGGTATGACCGGGATCGGTATCTCTGCGTCTTTGAGGAGCAATATCTGGACCAGTTCCGCAAGGGCAAGTTCTCCATTGTAGACGCCGTCCACAAGATCGTCAGCCCCAACGGCATCAGCGCCACCCTCTCCATCGGCGTCGGCATGGACGCCAGCTTCGGGGACATGATGGACTTTGCAAGCCTTGCCATAGAGATGGCCCTCTCCCGGGGCGGCGACCAGACGGTGATCAAAAACCGGTTTAACTTTGAGTTTTACGGCGGCCGTGCCAAGGAGACAGAGCGGCACACCAAGGTCAAGAGCCGGGTCATGTCCAACGCACTGGGCGAGCTGATCCAGTCCTCCTCCGCCGTCTTTGTCATGGGACACCGGGTGGCGGATCTGGACGCCGTGGGCGCATCCATCGGCGTCTGCGCCATTGCCCGGAAGCGGGGCGTGCCTGCCTATATCATCGAGGAGCAAAACAGCTATCCCGGCGCTGTCATGGCGAAAAAAATTGCCGCCCTGCCGGAGTACGAGGGCCGGTTTATCAGCCATCAGGACGCCATACTGAAGCTGGACAACAAGTCCCTTCTGGTGGTGGTGGACACCAACCGGCCGGATCAGGTCATCGCCCGTGATCTGCTGGACTCCAGCACCAAAGTGGCGGTCATCGACCATCACCTGCGGGCGGCGGACTATATCTCTAACGCTACGCTGAACTTCCACGAGCCCTACGCCTCCTCTGCCTGCGAACTGGTGACGGAGATGGTTCAGTACCTCATCGAGCCGTCCGATCTGCTGCGTCTGGAGGCCGAGGCGCTTTTGGCGGGCATCGTTCTGGACACCAAGAGCTTTACCCTTCGCACCGGCGGGCGCACCTTTGAGGCGGCGGCCTTCCTCCGGCGGCGGGGCGCAGACACCACAGAGGTGAAAAAGCTGTTCCAAAACGATCTGGAGGACACCGTTGCCAAATATGACGTGATCCGCAGCGCCAAGATGATCCACGGCAATATCGCCGTCTCCGCAGCGGAGAAGACCATCGGCCGGGTCATCGCCTCTCAGGCGGCGGATGAGCTGCTTAATATTGCGGGTGCAGAGGCGTCCTTCGTCCTCTTCCCCGACGGCAATACTACCATCATCTGCGCCCGCAGCGTGGGCGAGGTGAGCGTCCAGTATATTCTGGAGATGCTGGGCGGCGGCGGCAATGCTGCGGCGGCGGGGGCGCAGGTGCCCAACTGTTCTCTTCAGGAAACGCTGCATAAGCTGTTGCAGGCGATCGACAAATACTTCGAGAATTGAATTGTCCCTACGCCATATTTGATACACGACATGACAGGAGGTCATTACAATGAAGGTAATTTTACAGCAGGATGTCCGGGGCAAGGGCAAAAAGGGTCAGATGGTAGAGGTATCCGACGGCTACGCCCGGAACTTCCTCCTGCCCAAAAAGCTGGCGGTGGCTGCCACTGCCGACAACATCAACACCATGGAGCTGCAGGAGAAGGCGCGGAAGGAGCGTGAACAGCGGGCCAGAGAGGCCGCCGTCGCACTCTCCGGCAAGCTGAAGGACATGCCTGTCCACGTCAAGGCCAAGGCCGGCGCCGGCGGACGGCTGTTCGGCAGCGTCACCACCAAGGAGATCTCCGTCGCCCTGAAGGAGCAGTACGGTGTAGACATCCCCAAGGCACAGCTCCAGTCCGACCCCATCAAGGCATTCGGCGGCTATCAGGTCAAGGCCAAACTGGGTTACGAGGTCTCCGGCGTGCTGAATGTGTTTGTGGAGGAAGCGTAAAGCAGATCCTCACGAAGCGTATGTACGGCCCGTACAAATTGCTTTCGATTAACAGACAATCGTAGAGGAAGGTGAGAACGCATGCCGGAATTAGACGAGCTTTTGACCCGCCAGATGCCCCATTCCGACGCCGCCGAGCAGGCGGTGCTGGGCGCCATGCTCATCGACAGCCGCTGTATTCCCCAGGTGGTGGAGGCTCTGCGGCCGGAGGACTTCTATACCAAACAGCATATTGAGGTCTATGAGGCCATTTACTCCATGTTCTCCCTGTCCAAGAAGATCGACCCGGTGACGGTGCAGGAGCAGATGCGGGCGGACGGCACCTACTCCGAGGAAAACACCAGAGGGTTCCTCCTGCAATTGATGGAGGTCACTCCCACTGCCGCCAACGTCATGGAGTATGTGGAGATCGTCCGGGACAAGGCCCTGCTCCGCCGGGTGGCGGAGACGGCGGGGGACCTGAGCAGTCTGGTGAACGAGGGCACTGCCACCGGCACGGAGATGCTGGAGGTGGCGGAGCAGCGGATCTATGCCATCCGTCAGGGCAGAGCCTTTCAGGGCCTGACCCCGGTCTCCGCCATTACGGCGGACGTCTATGCCCGCATCGGCGAGCTGGCAGAGGCCGGCAGCGCCGTGCCGGGAACGTCCACGGGACTTTTGGATCTGGACCGGATGATCGGAGGCCTTGGCAATTCCGATCTGGTGCTGCTGGCCGCCCGGCCCGGCATGGGCAAGACCTCGCTGGCTCTGAATATCCTCCTGGAGGCAGGCAAGCACTCGGGCAAGGCAGTGGTCTTTTTCTCCCTGGAAATGAGCCGGGAACAGTTGGTGACCCGACTGATCTCCAGCGAGTCCTTTCTTCCCAACACCAAGCTGACCACCGGCCAGCTGGAGGAGGATGACTGGGAAAAGCTGACGCTGGCCTGCCGCAGCCTGAACGCCACGACTATTTTGATCGACGACAATCCCTCCCTCTCTGTAGCGGATATGAACGCCAAGTGCCGCAGGGTGGAAAATCTGGGCCTTGTGGTCATTGACTACCTTCAGCTGATGACCTCCGCCGGCGGCAAGCAGAACTATTCCGGCGAAAACCGGCAGCAGGTGGTCTCCGACATCTCACGTGCGCTGAAGATCATGGCAAAAGAGCTGAATGTACCCGTGCTGTGCCTCAGCCAGCTCTCCCGTGCCAACGAGAGCCGGTCGGATAAGCGGCCCATGCTCTCCGACCTGCGTGAGTCCGGCGCCATCGAGCAGGACGCAGACGAGGTCATGTTTATTTACCGGGACGACTACTATAATGAGGACAGCGAGTTTAAGAATCAGGCGGAGATCATCGTGGCGAAAAACCGCCACGGCGAGACGGGCAAGGTCATGGTCCAGTGGCTGCCTGAGTTTACCACCTTTGCCAATCTGGAATGGAAGCATCAGGACTGAGCCTGGCGGGGCGTGTAGAACGCTTTTGCTGCAGGGAGGGTTTTTCGCTCACAGCGGGTTGCCGGGTACTCTGCGCCGTCTCCGGGGGCATCGACTCCATGACGCTGCTCCATCTGCTGTGGATGTGGAGCCGGCGGGAGGGCTTTTTGCTGACCGCCGCCACCTTTGACCATCGGCTCAGGCCCCGGTCGGTGGAGGATGCCCAATTCGTGGTGCGCTGGTGCGAGGACCATCAGATCCCCTGCGAGATCGGCGGGGGAGACGTGGCCGCCTGCGCCCGGGCGCAGGGACTGACGGTGGAAGAGGCCGCCCGCATCCTGCGCTATCGATTTTTGGAGGATGCGGCGGACCGGGCGGGAGCGGACTATATCGCAACGGCCCACAACGCCGATGATAACGGCGAGACGCTGCTGCTCCACCTGCTGCGGGGCAGCGGATTGAACGGGCTCGGCGGCATTCCGCCCAGACGGGGCAGGATCATCCGCCCCCTGCTGGAGATCACCAGGGCAGCAATTGAAGACTACGCCGCGGAAAACCGCATCCCCCATCGGGAGGACGAGACCAACCGGGACACGGCCTACACCCGAAACTATCTGCGCCATCAGGTAATGCCCCTGTTGCGGGAGAAAAATCCCTCCGTCGTCCGCACGCTGAGCCGCACGGCGGAGAGCCTGCGCCGGGACGAGGAATGTCTGGCACAGCTGACGGCGGAGCGGGCAGAGGAATTGCTGACGTTGGACGGAGATGCTGCGTCCGTCTCCGTTTCCGATTTAAATGCCCAGCCGGAAGCCATTGCCCTCCGGCTGTTACAGCAGATGGCGCAGGGCGTTCGCCCAGGCACTGTACTGCCCCAGAACCAGCGGCAGGCGCTGCTGGAGCTGGCCGGGCGGGGGCTGCCCTCCGGCGAGGTCTCTCTGGCCGGAGGTCTTGCGGGGCGGCGCAGCTATGACAGGCTGACCGTCTCGCCCCGGAGAGCGGCGGAGCCGGGATTTGCCCCCCTGGGCCTTGCCCCGGGAGAGCGTGTGTCGATTCCGGAGGCGGGAGTGACTCTCACCTGCCGGCGGGGAACCTGCCCCGAGGCGGCGGGGCCGGAGGAGCTCTGGCTGCGGGCGGAAGAGCAGTCCAAAATCATCATTCGTCCCAGACAGCCGGGGGACGAGATCGACCTCCGCCGCCGGGGCACAAAGCGGCTGAAAAAGTGGATGATCGAGGAACAGATCCCGAGAGAGAAGCGGGCGCTGATCCCCGTAATTGAACTGGACGGAAGGGTGGCCGCCGTTCTGGGCATGGGCCGCAGCGAGAGCAGCACGGCCCGGCCGGGCGAGCGGGCGCTGTGTATTTTCGTCCAAAGAGAAGAGAAATGAGAGAAAGGGAAGGTAACAGATATGGGTATGGATCGAGACATTGCAGAGGTGCTGTATTCCGAAGAGGAGCTAAAGCGGAGAGTGGCCGCCCTGGGCGCACAAATCTCCAGGGATTATGCCGATAAGGAAGACGTGGTGCTGGTGGGTATCCTGAGGGGGAGCTATATCTTTCTGGCGGACCTGAGCCGGTATATCACCATCCCCTGCCGCATCGACTTTATGGCAGCCTCTTCCTACGGGAAGGGCACCAGCTCCAGCGGCCAGATCGAGATCAAGAAGGACCTGTCCGACTCCATCAACGGAGCACATGTCATTCTTGTGGAGGACATTCTGGATTCCGGCAATACGCTGGACTACCTGACCAAGACCCTGTCTGTCCGCAACCCCGCCTCCATCCGCATCTGTACCCTGCTGGATAAGCCGGAGCGGCGGACCAAGCCCATCTCGGCGGACTATTACGGATTCCTGGTGCCGGACGCCTTTGTGGTGGGCTACGGACTGGATTTTGCTGAAAAGTACCGTAATCTGCCCTATATCGGCATTTTGAAGCCTGAAGTGTACGAGAAGTGATCTATAAGGAAGTGAATCCATGAAGCGTACCTATCGAAGCCTCCTGCCCTATCTGCTGCTGGCTCTTGCCGTTGTGGCGCTGGTCAGCCTGTGGGACGGACTGGATTCCGCTCCCACTGTCAGCTACAACCGCATGGTGCAGCTGCTGGAGGAGGAGCAGGTAAAGACCGTCACCGTCCGGGACAATGAGGTCACTCTGGAGCTGACGGAGCCGGTGGACGGACAGAGCACCGTCCAGTGCAGCATCCACAGCTTTGAGACCTTTTATAGCGACCTGAACGATTTGGTGCGCCAGCAGTGGCAGGACGGTGTTATCACCGACTACTACTATTATCCGGACAGCGCCACGCCCTGGTGGGTGGAGATCATGCCCACCCTTATTATGGGGCTGCTGGTGTTTCTGATTTTCGTCTTTCTCTTGCGGCAGCAGTCTGCGGGCCAGAACGGGGCAGCCCAGTTCGGCCGGGCGAGAACCGTCTCCAACGATGATCCCAACGCACCCAAGGTCACCTTTAAAGATGTGGCGGGAGCGGAGGAGGAGAAGGAGGAGCTGCAGGAGATTGTGGACTTCCTCCGGGATCCCGGCAAGTTTAACCGCCTGGGAGCCCGCATCCCCAAGGGTGTGCTGCTGGTCGGCCCTCCGGGCACGGGCAAGACGCTGCTGGCCAAGGCCGTGGCAGGAGAGGCGGATGTCCGCTTCCTCTCCATCTCCGGCTCCGACTTTGTGGAGCTGTATGTGGGCGTCGGCGCAAGCCGGGTCCGGGACCTCTTTGAACAGGCGAAGAAAAGCGCTCCGGCCATCGTCTTTATTGACGAGATCGACGCTGTGGGCCGCCAGCGGGGCACCGGCCTGGGCGGCGGACACGACGAGCGGGAGCAGACTCTGAATCAGTTGCTGGTGGAGATGGACGGCTTTGCCGGCAACACCGGCGTTATTGTCATGGCGGCCACCAACCGGCAGGACATTCTGGATCCCGCCCTGCTGCGTCCCGGCCGGTTTGACCGGCAGATCTATGTGGGCTACCCCGACATTAAGGGCCGGGAGGGCATCTTAAAGGTCCACTCCCGGAAAAAGCCCCTCAGCGACGACGTGGACCTGCATGTGGTGGCCCAGGCCACCGGGGGCTTTACCGGCGCCGATCTGGAAAACCTGATGAACGAGGGGGCCTTGCTGGCCGCCCGGCGGGATCAGCCCGTCATCCGCATGGGAGACCTTCACGAGGCCATGATCAAGGTCATTGCCGGACCGGAGAAGAAGAGCCAGGTGGTGACGCCCCAGGCAAAGCGGCTCACCGCCTACCACGAGGCGGGCCACGCCGTGGCCATGCGCTTTTTGCCCACCCAGGACCCGGTGCATCAGATCACCATCGTCCCCAGAGGCAAGGCCGGCGGCCTTACCATCTCCCTGCCTCAGGAGGATAAGCCCTATATGAGCAAGCGGGAGCTGGAGGAAGAGATCGTGGGCCTTCTGGGCGGCAGAGTGGCGGAGGAGCTGGTGCTGCAGGACGTTTCCACCGGAGCGTCCAACGATTTGCAGAGAGCCACCCGCATCGCCCACAATATGGTCTCCAAGTACGGCATGAGCGATAAGCTGGGCGCCATGGTCTACGACTCGGAGAACAACGAGGTCTTTATCGGCCGCTCCATGGGTCAGGCCCGCAGCTACTCTGAGGAGAGCGCCGCAGCCATTGATGTGGAGGTGCGCTCCATCATCGACGCTGCCTATGAAAAGTGCCGGAGCATCCTCAACGAACACATGGATGCTCTGGAGCGGACGGCCCGGTATCTGTTGGAGCACGAGACTATGTCCGCTCTGGAATTTGAGCGGATCTTCGACCCTGACGCCACCGAGGCGGCGGAGTCGGAGGCTCTGTCGCGGTTTGCGGGAGAGAAAAAGGAATAAATGAATCGCAGCGCCGCAGGTATTCCTGCAGCGCTGCGTATATTGAAGGGGGCAAAAAAAGAAACGTGGTTATCCAGATAACTCAGCCAGAGAATGCGGACTCCCTCCGTCACTCTCGGTGACACCTCCCTCAGAAACTCGTTCGTCTTTTCATCATTGCCAATGGCCCCCTCTTTGAGGGGGCTGTCACGAAGTGACTGGGGGAGTGTCCCCTAAGCTGACTCAAATGGATAACCATGAAAAGAAATACCTCTCTGTTTCCCAAACAGAGAGGTATATAGCGCACAGACGCTCAGGCGCGCTCAACTTTACCGGAACGGAGGCATCTGGTGCAGACGTAGACGTGGGTGGGAGTGCCATTCACGATCGCCTTGACGCGCTTCACGTTGGGCTTCCAAGGCCGATTGGAACGACGATGGGAGTGGGAAACCTGAATACCAAAGGTCACGCCCTTACCGCAAAAGTCGCATTTAGCCATTTAGCAAAACCTCCTCGCTAAGAATTACGTTTGGACTGAGGGACATCGGACAGAAATCGCATCTCAGCCTAAGACAGCATGGATTATTCTAGCAGACAAGGAACGGAAAATCAAGAGTATTTTCAAATTTTTTCAAAGAACAGGCGAAAAAGTGCGATTCGACGGAAAAAACGGGACGGGATGCCGGGACCGCACCCAAAAACATCGGGAAAAGACAAAGAGACCATTGCCAAACGGGGCAAAAGACGCTATACTATGAAATATGGAAAGAACTTTACAAAAGAGGAGGCGATGGTCTTGGCTTCGGGATATTACGCAGAGTTGGGCACCATTATCAAGGAATTTGATTTTCAGGTGATCCGGAGCTATGGAAATTACGAAAAGATCCGCATCCGCAAGATGAACATCAACCGCCCGGGCCTGCAGCTGGTGGGATTTTACGACTACTTTGACAACGAGCGGATCCAGCTGCTGGGCAAGGTGGAGTGGACGTATTTGGAAAAACTGACCTCTGAGGAGCGCCAGAGACGGTTTGAGGATCTGTTTGCCCATCCCGTTCCGGCAGTCATTATTGCCCGGAATCTGGAGCTCTTCCCGGAGTGCATTGCGGCTGCGGAGAAGTACCGGCGGACACTGCTGCGCACTGAGCGCAATACGGCAGATATTCAGATGAGCCTCATTACCGCCCTCAGCCGGCATCTCTCCCCCAGAGTGACCCGGCACGGCGTGCTGGTAGAGGTCTACGGCGAGGGCGTGCTGCTGCTGGGCGAGAGCGGCGTGGGCAAGAGCGAGACGGCGGTAGAGCTGATCAAGCGGGGCCACCGGCTCATTGCCGACGATGCTGTGGAAATACATCAGGTCAGACCGGGCAAGCTGATCGGCTCGGCGCCGGAGCTGATCCGCTATTATGTGGAGCTGCGGGGCATTGGCGTCATCGATGTGCGCCAGCTGTTTGGTATGGCGGCGGTCAAGGACGACCAGGTGATCGACCTGGTGGTCAATCTGGAGCTGTGGAAAGAGGGCATGGTCTACGACCGTCTGGGTCTGGAGAGCGACCATACCTCCATTCTGGATGTGGAGCTGCCTGTGATGACCATACCCGTCACACCCGGTCGAAATCTGGCGATCATTATCGAGACGGCGGCTATGAACAACCGTCACAAGAAGATGGGCCTGCTGGAGCGAAGGGACAGAATATAGGAAACTCCGATGCCACCGGCACCGGAGTTTCCTTTTTGAGAGAGAAAAGAAGAATGAAAGAGAAGGAGGTTTGAATGATGTGCGCTTTTGATGGTGTTATTATAGAGGAAAAAGCAACACTGTTGGTGAAGAAATTGCAAACGGATTTTGAATAAGCTGTGAACGATGGCGGGATAGAGCAGATGTGAGACGAACTGGAATATGAGCAAAAGTGACAGGAACGGGGAGAAACGGGGACTTTTCTTTAGAGAGGTGATTCATTGAAATTGACAGGCCGGATTGCTATAATTGTTGGCGTGAGAGAAACGGGGGCAATTTGTCCCGTTTTTGGCCTGAGAAAGGAGAACAGACCTATGTATCGCATTAAGACTATGAACAAGATCGCAGCTGTCGGCCTTCAGGAGCTGCCTGCTGACAAGTATCAGATCAGCGATGATCCGGACGTTTATGAGGGCATTCTGGTGCGCTCTGCCAGCCTGCATGAAGTGACCTTCCCCAAGGAGCTGCGGGCCATTGCCCGTGCCGGCGCAGGCGTTAACAATATCCCCGTTGACCGCTGCTCCGAGCAGGGCATTGTGGTCTTTAACACCCCCGGCGCCAACGCCAACGCCGTCAAGGAGCTGGTGCTGGCCGCACTGCTCTACTCCTCCCGTGACATCTTCGGCGGCAGCCAGTGGGTGAATAACCGGGTGCTGGAAGGCGTGGATGTGACCACTGTGGTGGAAAAGGGCAAGAGCAACTTCATCGGCCCCGAGCTTCAGGGCAAGACCCTGGGCATCATCGGCCTGGGCGCCATCGGTGCAAAGGTGGCCAATGCCGCAGTCTCTCTGGGCATGCATGTCATCGGCTATGACCCCTTCCTGACGGTGGATACCGCGCTGCTGCTCAACACCCATGTGCATCACACCACCAATCTGGACGAGATCTATCGTGTCTCTGACTATATCACCATCCATGTGCCCTACAACAAGGACACCGCAAATACCATCAACGCCGAGTCCATTGAGAAGATGAAAGACGGCGTCCGCATCCTCAACTTTGCCCGGGGCGGCCTGGTCAATGACGAGGCGGTAATCGCCGCCCTGGAAAGCGGCAAGGTGGCCCGGTACGTCACCGACTTCCCCACCAACGCTCTGGCAAAGACCAAGAACGTCATCTGCACCCCCCATCTGGGCGCTTCCACCCCGGAGAGCGAGGAGAACTGCGCCGTCATGGCGGCTCAGGAGCTGAAGGATTACCTGGAAAACGGCAATATTGTCCACTCTGTGAACTTCCCCACCGTCTCCATGCCCCGCTCCGGCGTCGGCCGGCTCTGCGTCATTCACCGCAATGTCCACTCTGTGCTGGCGAACATCATTGCCATCTTCGCCAAGCAGGGCGTGAACGTGGAGAATATGACCAACAAATCCCGGGGCGAGTACGCCTACACCATGGTGGATGTCAACGCCGAGGTGGGCGAGGATGTCCGGGAGCAGATCAATGCCATGGATAACGTCATCCGTGTGCGGCTGGTTTGATCGGAAAACAGCAATGCCTATCCCCCGATGCTGCGGCATCGGGGGATTTTTGATGCTGATAGGAAATCGACGGGAGATCAGCGGGCAATGGAGGACTCGCCCGCTGAAAAGCGATATTCGCCACACATTGGTCTACCCCCGCTGCCCTGTCAGCGCTCCCACACAGTCGGAGATCTCCGACCAGGCGGCGCAGACGTGACGGATGCCCAGCCGGTGGGCAAGCTCCAGCTTTTTTTGCAGGCTGGCGCCGTCGTCGAAGAGCACAAAATGGACCCCGTCTCCCGCCCGGTAGGTAAAATACCGGGCGCACAGCTCGGAGGACCAGTAGACCGCCGGCCGCCGGGCGCAGAGGGCGGACAGCTCTTCCCGGGACAGGAGCTTCCCCCGGCCGGAGGGGCTGGGGAGCCGGAAATCCTCCCGCATCCGCTGGAGGGCCAGCACGGTCCGGTCCGGCCCGTGGCGCTCCAACGCTTCGCTCAGCCGCACCTCCAACGTCCCCCCGGAGAGGGCGGAGGAGATGAGCACCCGGGCCTTCTCCGTCACCCCTGCGTAGGCCTCCGGCACGGTGAGGATCAGCCCCGCCCGCTCCAAACTGTGTCCCAGAGTGCGGGTAAACTGGAAGAGAGAGCGGCTGAACCGGTCCCAGTCGGCAAAGATCCCCGCCGCCCCCCGGCTTTGGCACTCCAGCACCGCCTGGCGGCAAAATTGCGAAGGATCTCCTGCGGGGGAGGCATCTCCCAGACCGGCCCCCAGCAGCCCGCCCCGGAGGGTGGTGGGTCCGCAGGAACGAAGCAGCTTCGGCCCCGCCCCCACCTGATAGGCGTAGAGAACGGGGATCAACGGATAGGAACGAAGCTGGGGCAGATCGGCAGGAGAAACGATGCAGTGAAAGGACGCAAAAGACGGCATGAGGTCGGCCTCCCTCTTGTGGCAGAGTTTACAAAATGATATAATACCTATGTATGTGCGCAGAAAAATATGTGCAGGAGGAACTGACATGGCAATTGGGCTGATTCCCCGCTATCGGGTGGGCAGCGTCTATGAACTGACGCCGGAAAAGCTGCGGAGCAAGGGCGTCAAACTGGTGCTGGCCGATCTGGACAATACCATCGCCCGGTATCGGGAGCCGGAGCCTTCCCCTGCGCTCTTTCGCTGGAAAGAGGAGCTGAATCGGGCGGGAATAGAGGTGTTCATCCTCTCCAACGGCAGAAAGCCCAACCGCTCCCGGCGGTTTGCGAAGGCCTTCGGCGTGGATTTTATCAGCCATGCGGGAAAACCCCGGCGGAAGGGGTTTGACGCGGCGCTGGAACAGACCGGATTTGCAGCGGAGGAGACCCTGATGATCGGGGACGTCTTGACCGAGCCGATCGCACTGGATACCGTCTTTCGGCGCATCCGATACGGGATAGAGACCCCCTTTCGGGCGGCCTGTCCCCATCAGGAGGGACTGGAATGAGCACGAGATTCGGCGTGGCGGGCAATTCCGACACCTTTACGAACACCGTCAGCAAGTCCAGCCTGGACGCCCCGGCGTGGCTTGCCGAAATCGGCCTGGATCACTACGAATACCAGTGCGGCAGAGGGGTCCGGGTGAAGGAGGAGACCGCCCGGCTTTTGGGAGAAAAGGCCCGGCAGAGCGGCATCACCCTCTCCATTCACGCCCCCTATTTTATCAGCCTGTCCAACCCTGACCCGGTGGCGCTGGACAAGAACATCGGCTACGTCACCGCCTCCTGTCAGGCGGCAAAGTGGATGGGGGCAGAGCGCATCGTCGTCCACTCCGGCGCCCTGATGAAGCGGACCAGGAGAGAGGCGATGGAAATCGCCAAGACCTCTCTGAAGGCGATTTTGAACGCCTGCGACGAGCAGGGGTATGGCGATCTCGTCCTCTGTCCGGAGACGATGGGCAAGATCAACCAGTTGGGAGATCTGGACGAGGTGCTGGAGCTGTGCGCTCTGGACGAGCGGCTGCTCCCTTGTGTGGATTTTGGACATCTCTACGCACGGACGCTGGGGGAACTGAACGGCGCTGCGGCCTGCAAGATGATGCTGGACAAAATGGCGGACGCTCTGGGCGAGGAGCGGGCCAGCCGGTTCCACAGCCACTTCTCCAAAATCGAATTTACCCTCAAAGGGGGAGAGGCTCGGCATCTCTGCTTCTCTGACCGGGGCTGGGGGCCGGAATTTGCGCCGCTGGCCGAGGAGATCGCCCGGCGAGACTGGAGTCCCATCATCGTCTGCGAGTCCGCCGGAACCCAGAGCGAGGACGCGCTGACCATGAAGGCATGTTATGAGCAGGTGAGATAACGCGGATCACGTAGGGGTGCGGCTTGCCACACCCCGTTCAACAGACTGCATTGAGGGGTGTGCCAAGGCGCACCCCTACGATTTCAATGTAAGAAAAGGAGCAAGAAATGAACCATCTAAACAAAATCAGGGAACAATTACACAAATACAACATTCAGGCCATGCTCATCACCTCAGAGCCGGGGGAGGCCTATGCCATCGGCTTTCGGGGCGAGGGCGTGGTGCTGGTCACGGAGGACGAGTGCGTCTACTACACCGACTCCCGCTACACGGAGGCGGCGGAGCGGCAAGTGACCGGCTGCACCGTCAAGACCATCGGCGGCGGCAAAAACCACCTGGCGCTGGCGAAGGAGGACATTGCCCGTCTGGGACTCACCCGTATCGGCATTCAGGAGGAGTACCTGACCCTGCTCAGCTTCAACAACTGGCGCAAGACCCTGGGCGAAGGCGTGACGCTGGTGCCCGCCGGACGGCTGGTCGCCGACCTCCGTGCCTCCAAGGACGAGGAGGAGCTGGCCCTCATGCGTCAGGCTCAGGCCATCACCGACCGGACCTTTACAGAAATACTCAACCACGTGAAGGAGGGTGTGACGGAACAGGAGATCGCCGCCCTCATCACCTACTACCACATGAAGTTCGGCGCTTCCAAGAACTCCTTTGACCCCATCGTGGCCTCCGGCCCCAACGGCTCTATGCCCCATGCCATCCCCAGCGAGAAGAAGATCCAAAAGGGAGAGTTCGTCACCATGGACTTCGGCAGCATCTACGGCGGCTACTGCTCCGACATGACCCGTACTGTGGCGGTGGGCCAGCCCACTGAGGAGATGGAGCGGGTCTACAACATCGTGGCAAAGGCCCAGCTGCTGGGCATTGCCGCCGCCCATGCCGGGGCCATCGGCTGCGAGGTGGACAAGGCGGCCCGGGACTATATTGCCGCCGAGGGCTACGGCAACTGCTTTGGCCACGGTCTGGGCCACAGTCTGGGACTGGAGATCCATGAGGACCCGGGCTTCCGGGGCGGCTGCAAGACGGCGATCCCGGCGGGGGCTGTGGTCTCCGTAGAGCCGGGCATCTACCTCCCCGGCAAGTTCGGCGTCCGCATTGAGGATGTGGTGGTTGTGGGGGAAGGCGGCTGCGAGGTGCTGACAAAGTCCCCCAAACAGCTGATTGTTCTCTAAATACGAGAAAGCGGTCAAAAATAAGTCCCGTTTCGTGCAAAAATTTCCTTGACGGGAGAAATATTCAATGTTATAATCTCTAGGTCTGTAAATGTGCCGATAGGAGGAGTCTGTTTGTCTGGCCAAGAGAACAAAGCCTGTGTGGCCGGAGTCAAGCAGACCCGCAAGGCGATTTTAAACGGAACTGCCGGCAGCGTGCTGCTGGCGGAGAACGCAGACCCCAACCTGACCGGGCCGCTTCAGGCCCTGTGCCGGGAGCGTCAGGTGGACGTGCAGTGGGTCCCCTCCATGAAGGAGCTGGGACGCATGTGCAGCCTGTCGGTGGGAGCCGCCGCAGCGGCGGTTCTTTCCTGAGATTTTAGCGGGTACGTCCCGTTAAAATAGATCTATCTTTGAGGAAAGGAGGAAATCAGTTCATGCCTACTTTTAACCAGCTGGTACGGAAAGGCCGTAAGTCTTCCATCTACAAGTCCAACAGCCCCGCTCTTCAGAAGGGTAAGGATACTCTGAAGGACAAGGAGACCGATCAGCCCTCTCCCCAGAAGCGTGGTGTCTGCACCGCAGTTCGTACCGCCACCCCCAAGAAGCCTAACTCCGCTCTCCGTAAGATCGCCCGTGTGCGTCTGTCCAACGGCTACGAGGTTACCGCTTATATCCCCGGTGTCGGCCACAACCTGCAGGAGCACTCTGTGGTTATGATCCGCGGCGGCCGTGTCAAGGACCTGCCCGGCGTTCGTTACCACATCATCCGCGGCACTCTGGATACCCAGGGCGTCAACGGCCGTATGCAGGCCCGCTCCAAGTATGGCGCTAAGCGCCCCAAGGCTAAGAAGAAGTAATTCCCGGCCTTACCAAAACTCTCAAAGCACTTTCAGCGCATAAGCGCAAGGCACAGGCCTTGCTCGAAGACGCTTATTCATAGATTTGGGTAAGTTCTTCGGCAGGCACTGGAGAGGATTATCCTCTCTGCACGGAGACGAAACCGTCTCCGAGTACCGATGAAATCATCTTATTATGAAGGAGGGAAGTAAAGTGCCCAGAAGAGGAAATGTACCCAAGCGGGAGATCCTCCCTGATCCCGTTTACAACTCCGTCCTGGTGACCAAGCTTGTCAACAGCATCATGCTCGACGGCAAGAAGGGTGTTGCTCAGAAGGTCGTTTACGGCGCTTTTGACATCGTCCGGGAAAAGACCGGCAAGGAGGCCATTGAGGTCTTCCACGCCGCTATGGAGAATGTAATGCCCAGCCTGGAGGTCAAGTCCCGCCGTGTCGGCGGCGCCACCTATCAGGTCCCCATGGAGGTCCGCCCCGCACGCCGCCAGACCCTTGGTCTGCGCTGGCTGACCACTTATTCCCGTGCTCGCAGCGAGCGCACCATGAAGGAGCGTCTGGCCGGTGAGCTGATGGACGCCGCCAACAACGTCGGCAACGCTGTCAAGAAGCGTGAGGACGTGCACAAGATGGCCGAGGCCAACAAGGCATTCGCCCACTTCCGTTGGTGATCCCCTATCACCCCAAACACACTTCAGTAAGGAGCGTATTCAATGCCTAGAAAAGTTTCTCTGGAAAAGACCAGAAATATCGGCATCATGGCTCATATCGACGCTGGTAAGACCACTACCACCGAGCGTATTCTGTTCTACACCGGCGTCAACCATAAGATCGGCGAGACCCATGAGGGTAACGCCACTATGGACTGGATGGTCCAGGAGCAGGAGCGCGGTATCACCATTACCTCCGCTGCTACCACCTGCTTCTGGAGCGGCTCCAACAACCAGTTTGAGCCCCACCGCATCAACATCATTGACACCCCGGGCCACGTGGACTTCACCGTCGAGGTGGAGCGCTCCCTGCGCGTGCTGGACGGCTCTGTGACCGTCATGTGCGCCAAGGGCGGCGTTGAGCCTCAGTCTGAGACCGTTTGGCGTCAGGCTGACCACTACAAGGTCCCCCGGATGATCTATGTCAATAAGATGGACATCATGGGCGCTGACTTCTACCGTGTTCTGGACATGATCCACGAGCGCCTGAAGGCCAACGCTGTGCCCATCCAGCTGCCCATCGGCGCCGAGGGCGATTTCCGCGGCATCGTTGATCTGGTGGAGATGAATGCCGACATTTATTATGACGACATGGGCAAGGACATGCGTGTTGAGCCCATCCCCGAGGATATGCTGGAGCTGGCTCAGGAATATCGCACCAAGCTGCTGGACAGCGTGGCCGATATTGATGAGGAGATCATGATGCTCGTCCTGGAGGAGGAAGAGGTCCCCACCGACATGATCCGTGCCGCTCTGCGTAAGGGCACCATCGACAATCTGCTGGTACCCGTGGTTTGCGGTACCTCTTACCGCAACAAGGGCGTTCAGAAGCTGCTGGATGCCATTGTGGAGTATATGCCCGCCCCTGTGGACATCCCCGCCATCCGCGGCGTCAACCCCGATACCGACGAGGAGGAAGAGCGTCCCGCTGACGACAGCGCACCCTTCTCCTCTCTCGCCTTCAAGATCATGACTGACCCCTATGTGGGCCGTCTGACCTTCTTCCGTGTCTACTCCGGCCAGCTGACCTCCGGCTCCGCTGTGCTGAACTCCACGAAGAAGAAGCGTGAGCGCATTGGCCGTATCCTTCAGATGCATGCCAACCACCGTGAGGACATCGAGATGGTCTACTCCGGCGACATTGCCGCCGCTGTCGGCCTGAAGAACACCACTACCGGCGATACCCTCTGCGATGAGAACGCTCCCGTCATTCTGGAGTCCATGGAGTTCCCCGAGCCCGTGATCCGGGTGGCCATTGAGCCCAGGACCAAGGCCGGCCAGGAGAAGATGACCGTCGCCCTCATCAAGCTGGCTGAGGAGGACCCCACCTTCAAGACCTACACCGATGAGGAGACCGGCCAGACCATCATCGCCGGCATGGGCGAGCTGCACCTGCAGATCATCGTGGACCGTCTGCTCCGCGAGTTCAAGGTGGAGGCCAACGTGGGTGCGCCTCAGGTCGCTTACAAGGAGACCATCCGCAAGAAAGTGGATCAGGACACCAAGTACAAGCGCCAGTCCGGCGGTTCCGGCCAGTACGGCCACGTCAAGATCATTGTCGAGCCCAACGAGTCCGGCAAGGGCTATGAGTTCGTCAACGCTGTTGTGGGCGGCTCCATCCCCAAGGAGTTCATCCCTGCAGTCGATGCCGGTATTCAGGGCGCACTCCAGGCCGGCGTGCTGGCAGGCTATCCTGTTGTGGACGTCAAGGTCACCCTGTACGACGGCTCCTACCACGAGGTGGACTCCTCTGAAATGGCGTTTAAGATCGCCGGCTCCATGGCCTTCAAGGAGGCTATGCGCAAGGCGGATCCCGTCATCCAGGAGCCGATCATGAAGGTCTGCGTCACCGCTCCCGACGAGTATACCGGCGACGTCATCGGCGACCTGAACAGCCGCCGCGGCCTGATCCAGGGCATGGAGCCCCGCAACGGCGCCACCCAGGTGGATGCCTATGTGCCTCTGGCCGAGATGTTCGGCTATGCTACCGACCTGCGTTCCCGCACGCAGGGCCGCGGCCAGTACACCATGGAGCCTGACCACTATGTGGACGTGCCCAAGAGCATCGCTGATAAGATCATCGACAGCCGGGGCCGTAAAGGCTAATTTTTGGGATAAAGCCCCAAAAAAGTGTTGCAATCCAGTGCACAATAGGGTACAATGACCGTATAGTGCGCTACCAAAAATAACTATCTTTGAATTTGTTTATCAAGGAGGAACATCCAAAATGGCTAAGCAAAAGTTTGACCGCACAAAGCCCCATGTCAACATTGGCACCATCGGCCACGTTGACCACGGCAAGACCACTCTGACCGCTGCTATCACCAAGTACCTGGCCTTCTCCGGCAAGGCTTCCTACACCGATTACGCTTCCATCGATAAGGCTCCCGAGGAGAAGGAGCGCGGCATTACCATCAACACCGCTCACGTCGAGTATGAGACCGAGAAGCGTCACTATGCTCACGTTGACTGCCCGGGCCACGCCGACTATATCAAGAACATGATCACCGGCGCTGCTCAGATGGACGGCGCTATCCTGGTTATCGCTGCTACCGACGGCCCCATGGCTCAGACCAAGGAGCACCTGCTGCTGGCCCGTCAGGTCGGCGTGCCCTATATCGTTGTCTTCCTGAACAAGTGCGATCAGGTCGACGATGAGGAGCTGCTGGAGCTGGTCGAGATGGAGGTCCGTGAGACTCTGGACTTCTACGAGTTCCCCGGCGACGACACCCCTGTCATCAAGGGCTCCGCTCTGAACGCTCTGATCAGCGAGTCCACCGATCCCAACGCTCCCGAGTATGCCTGCATCAAGGAGCTGATGGACGCTGTTGACGACTATATCCCCACTCCCGACCGTAAGGCCGACCTGCCCTTCCTGATGCCCGTCGAGGACGTCTTCACCATCACCGGCCGCGGCACCGTCGCTACCGGCCGTGTCGAGCGTGGCACCCTGAAGATGAGCGAGCCTGTCGAGATCGTCGGCCTGTCCGAGGAGAAGAAGACCTCCGTCGTCACCGGCATCGAGATGTTCCGCAAGCTGCTGGACTTCGCTCAGGCTGGCGACAACATCGGCGTTCTGCTGCGTGGTATTGCTCGTACCGACATCGAGCGTGGCCAGGTCATCTGCAAGCCCGGCTCCATCCATCCCCACACCAAGTTCAAGGGCCAGGTTTACGTCCTGAAGAAGGACGAGGGCGGCCGTCACACCCCCTTCTTCAACAACTATCGTCCTCAGTTCTATTTCCGCACCACCGACGTTACCGGCGTCATCTCCCTGCCTGACGGCGTTGAGATGTGCATGCCCGGCGACAACGTGGACATGGATGTTGAGCTGATTACCCCCATCGCCATCGAGAAGGGCCTGCGTTTCGCTATCCGTGAGGGTGGCCGTACCGTCGGCTCCGGCGTCGTTATCGACATCAACGAGTAATCTCACTCACTCATAAAGGGCCGGCAGCTTTGCCGGCCCTTTTGTCACATGAAACGCACAGAAAGGAGCGTAGGGGATGGAAGAGATTTCTTCAAGCGAAGTAAAAGACGCGGTAGAGAACGTGATCGGAGAAGAGGCGGCGGACGCTGCGGCGGATGTGGCAAAATCCTTTTTGGAGACCATGGAAAATCCGCTGATCCGGGCGGCTGTCACCATGATCGTCTGCATCATTGTGGCGAAGATCGTCCTCTCTCTGACCAATAAGGCAGTCAAGAAGATGAAGCTGGAGCCTACGGCCAACAAATTTGTGGGTTCGCTCATCCATGTTGTTGTCTATGCCGTGGCGGTTCTCGTCATTGCCGGGACGCTGGGTGTCGATGTCACCTCCCTGGTGGCGATCTTCAGTGTTGTGGGCGCCGCCTTTGCTCTGGCTGCTCAGAATACCCTGGCCAATTTCTTCGGCGGTATTCTGCTGCTCGTCTCCAAGCCCCTTCTGGCCGGGGAGTACGTGGTCACTACCGGCGGCGAGGGAGTGGTGCAGGAGGTCGGTCTGCTGCATACCAACTTTCTGATGCCGGACAACCGAGTGGTCGTGGTGCCCAATAATACTATTGTCTCCGGTGTGATCGTCAACTGCTCCCGGGGCGGCACCCGCCGCGTTGACCTCAATTTTTCGATCAGCTATGATGCGGATATGGAGTCAGTCAAGCGTGTCATCGTGGAGGTAATGGAGGCAAATCCCATGGTGCTTCGTGAGCCGGAGTTGCCGTTTGCCCGTGTCACCGCCTTTGGGGAAAGCGCCGTTACCTATACGGCCCGCTTCTGGTGCAAGGGATCAGACTTCTGGCCTGTTCAGTACGATCTGCTGGAGCAGACCAAGATGGCGCTGGACAAGGCAGGTATTGAGATCCCCTATAACCATCTCAACGTTCACATGATCGAGCAGAAATAAACGAAAACCGTCTGGGCAGAACTGCTCAGACGGATTTTTTGCGTGTATTTGGCAATTTTTCCTTGACAGGAGAGGAGGATTGATGTACAATAAATTGCTATTCTGGCTTAATAGCCTTGTTTGCCCTTTCTCACCTGTTAGTTGGATTATAACACAGAGCGCTTGACTGTGCAAGAGTGAAGGAGAAATGGCAGACAACTGACCCGGGCGTATCGCACAGAACGCCCCCTGTACGAATCGGAATTGCTAGAACGGGAGTGAACGCATCTATGGTCAAAGACGTATACTTCGGCAATACCCTGCGAAAGAGCTTTATTCGCCGGGACGAGATCACCCAGATGCCCGACCTGTTGGAGATCCAGAAGAAGAGCTATCAGTGGTTCTTCGATGTGGGTCTGAAGCAGGTCTTTAAGGACGTGGGCGTGATCAACGACTATGCCGGAAATCTGGAGCTGAGCTTCATCGACTACTCCATGAACAAGCCCCCCAAGTACGACGTGGAGGAGTGCAAGGCGCGGGACGCCACGTATTCCAAGCCCATCCATGTCAAAGTTCGTCTCCGCAACAAGGAGACGGAGGAGATCAAGGAGCAGGAGATCTACATGGGCGACTTCCCCCTGATGACCCAGGGCGGCAGCTTCGTCATCAACGGCGCTGAGCGTGTCATCGTCTCTCAGATCGTCCGCTCTCCCGGTATGTATTACGGCAGAGAAGAGGACAAGGCGGGCAACGTCTTCTACACCACCTCCGTCATCCCCTATCGGGGCGCATGGCTGGAGTACGAGACGGACCTCAGCGACGTCTTCTATGTCCGCATTGACAAAAACCGCAAGCTTCCCATCACCTGCCTGCTCCGCGCAGTGGGTCTCAAGACGGACGCTGAGATCCTGGAGGTCTTTGGCGAGGATCCCCGCATTGTCGCCACACTGGAGAAGGACACCTGCAAGACCTACGAGGAGGCCATGCTGGAGATCTACCGCAGACTCCGTCCCGGCGAGCCCCCCACGGTGGACTCCTGCGAGAGCCTGATGGAGGCGCTGCTGTTTGACCCCCGCCGGTATGACCTGTCTGAGGTCGGCCGGTATAAGTTCAACAAGAAGATGGACATCGCCCGCCGTCTTGCAAATCAGAAGCTGGCTGCCCCTGTGGCAGACCCCTGGACCGGTGAGATCCTGGCCGAGGCGGGCCAGGTCCTCTCCCGTGAAGAGGCGCAGCATCTGGCTGCCCGGGGCGTCAACGAGGCGATTATTGACGTGGAAGGCGCGACCGTCAAGGTCTTTGCCAACAACGTGGTGGACATGTCCTCCTTCGTGGACTTCGACCCCGAGGAAGTGGGTGTCACCGAGCGTGTCCGTGTCTCTGTCCTCAAGGAGCTGCTGGAGCAGTATTCCGGCGAGGAGCTGAAGAAGGCAGTGGCGGATCGGCTGGACGATCTGCTTCCCAAGCACATCACGGTGGACGACATCCTGGCCTCCGTCAACTATCTCAACTGCCTGGCTCACGGCGTGGGCAACAAGGACGACATCGACCATCTGGGCAACCGCCGTCTCCGCTGCGTGGGCGAGCTGCTGCAGAACCAGTTCCGCATCGGCTTTACCCGGATGGAGCGTGTTATCCGTGAGCGCATGACCATTCAGGATCAGGACACTGTCACCCCTCAGTCTCTGATTAACATCCGTCCCATCACCGCCGCTATCAAGGAGTTCTTCGGCTCCTCCCCCCTGAGCCAGTTTATGGACCAGACCAACCCGCTGGCAGAGCTGACCCATAAGCGGCGTATTTCCGCTCTTGGCCCCGGCGGTCTGAGCCGTGAGCGCGCCTCCTTCGACGTCCGTGACGTCCACTACAGCCACTATGGCCGTATGTGCCCCATCGAGACGCCGGAAGGCCCCAACATCGGCCTGATCTCCTACCTGGCCTCCTATGCCCGGGTCAACCGCTACGGCTTTATTGAGGCGCCCTATCGCAAGGTGGAAAAGGGCACCTGCCGGGTCACCGACGAGGTGGAGTATATGACCGCCGACGTGGAGGACCAGTATATCGTGGCCACCGCCCAGGAGCCGCTGGACGAGAACGGCTGCCTTGCCAATAAGCGTGTCACCTGCCGCCACCAGAACGACATTCTGGACGTGGACCGTGACATGGTGGACTATGTGGACGTCTCTCCTCAGATGATGGTCTCCGTGGCTACCGCCATGATTCCGTTCCTGGAAAACGACGACGCAAACCGTGCGCTGATGGGCGCAAACATGCAGCGTCAGGCCGTGCCCCTGCTGGTCACCGAGGCCCCCATCGTGGCCACCGGCCAGGAGTACAAGAACTGCCAGGACTCCGAGATCTGCGTTCTGGCCGAGGACGACGGCGTTGTGGAGAAGGTGGACGCCAACTTCATCACCGTGCGCTATGACAATCTGGGCCTCAAGACCTACAAACTGACCAAGTTCCTCCGCTCCAACCACACCACCTGCATCAACCAGCGGCCCATTGTGGACGCCGGCCAGCGGGTGAGAAAGCGTGAGACGCTGGCCGACGGCCCCTCCACCAACAACGGCGAGATCGCCCTGGGCCGGAACATCCTCATGGGCTTTATGACCTGGGAGGGCTATAACTACGAGGACGCCGTGCTGCTCTCCGAGCGCATGGTCAAGGAGGATGTGTTTACCTCCATTCACATCGAGGAGCACGAGCTGGAGGCCCGTGAGACCAAGCTCGGCCCTGAGGAGATCACCCGTGACATTCCCAACGTGGGCGAGGACGCGCTGAAGGATCTGGACGAGCGGGGCATCATCCGCGTGGGCGCCGAGGTCACCACCGGCGACATTCTGGTGGGCAAGGTCACCCCCAAGGGCGAGACTGACCTGACCGCCGAGGAGCGTCTGCTCCGGGCCATCTTCGGCGAGAAGGCGAGAGAGGTGAGAGATACCTCCCTCAAGCTGCCCCACGGCGAGAGCGGCATTGTTGTGGACGTCAAGGTCTTTACCCGTGAAAACGGCGATGAGCTGTCTCCCGGTGTCAACCAGTGCGTCCGTGTCTATATTGCCCAGAAGCGTAAGATCTCCGTGGGCGACAAGATGGCCGGCCGCCACGGCAACAAGGGCGTCGTCTCCCGCATCCTGCCGGTGGAGGATATGCCCTTCCTGCCCGACGGCACTCCGCTGGACATCGTGCTGAACCCCCTGGGCGTGCCCTCCCGTATGAACATCGGTCAGGTGCTGGAGGTCCATCTGGGCTACGCCGCCAAGACCCTGGGCTGGAAGGTGGCCACCCCCATCTTCAACGGCGCCAACGAGCGAGACATTCAGGAGCTGCTGAAAGAGGCCGGTCTGAACGAGAACGGCAAGAGCTGGCTCTACGACGGCCGTACCGGTCAGCGGTTTGATAACCCCGTCACCGTCGGCTACGTTTACTTCCTCAAGCTGCACCATCTGGTGGACGATAAGATCCACGCCCGTTCCACCGGCCCCTACTCTCTGGTCACCCAGCAGCCGCTGGGCGGCAAGGCGCAGTTCGGCGGTCAGCGCTTCGGCGAGATGGAGGTCTGGGCACTGGAGGCTTACGGCGCTGCCTATACCCTGCAGGAGATCCTTACTGTCAAGTCCGACGACACCACCGGCCGTGTCCGCACCTACGAGGCCATTGTCAAGGGCCGGAATATCCCGAAACCCGGCGTGCCCGAGTCCTTCCGCGTCATGATGAAGGAACTGCAGGCCCTGTGTCTGGACATCCGTGTGCTGGATAAGGACGGCAACACCGTGGACATCCGGGACGACGACGAGGACGAGGGCTTCATTCCCGGCCGCGGCAAGGACGGCTACGAGGACGATTACTACGCAAGCGACGAGCGTGAGCTGGCTGCCGCCGGCTACACCACCGGTCAGCTGGATGAAGAAGGCAACGTCACCGAGGACGCAGACACCCCCGTCTTTGAAGAGGGCGAGCTGTTCCTGGACGATATTGCCGATGACTTCGTGGATGAAGAATAAGAAGGAGGAGGACGAAACATGAGTTGCCCTGAGTTTGACGCCATTAAAATTTCCGTCGCCTCCCCGGAACAGATTCGGGAATGGTCCTATGGCGAGGTCAGAAAGCCCGAGACCATCAATTACCGCACCCTGAAGCCGGAGCGGGACGGTCTGTACTGCGAGCGCATCTTTGGCCCAACCAAGGACTGGGAATGCCACTGCGGCAAGTATAAGAAAATCCGTTATAAGGGTAAGATCTGCGAGCGCTGCGGCGTTGAGGTCACCCGTGCCAAGGTGCGCCGGGAGCGCATGGGCCACATTGATCTGGCCGCTCCCGTCAGCCACATCTGGTATTTCAAGGGTATCCCCTCCCGGATGGGCCTGATTTTGGACATCAGCCCCCGTATTCTGGAAAAGGTACTGTATTTTGTCAACTATATTGTCACCGACCCCGGTTTTACACCCCTGACCAAGAACCAGATCCTCACGGAGAAGGAATACCGGGATATGCGGGAGAAGTATGAGGACGATTTTGATGCCGGCATGGGTGCTGAGGCCGTGAAGAAGCTGCTGCAGGACATTGATCTGGAGGCGCTCTCCGCCGATCTCCATGAGCAGCTGAAAAACGCCTCCGGCCAGAAGAAGGCCCGCATCGTCAAGCGTCTGGAGGCGGTGGACGCCTTTCTGACCTCCGGTCAGCGTCCTGAGTGGATGATCATTGAGGCACTGCCCGTCATCCCGCCTGACCTCCGCCCTCTGCTACAGCTGGACGGCGGCCGGTTTGCCACCTCCGACCTGAACGATCTCTATCGCCGGGTCATTAACCGCAACAACCGCCTGAAGCGGCTGATGCAGCTCAACGCCCCCGACATCATCGTCCGCAACGAAAAGCGGATGCTGCAGGAGGCGGTGGACGCCCTCATTGACAACGGCCGCCGGGGCCGTGCCGTCACCGGCGCCAACAACCGTGCCCTCAAGAGCCTGAGCGATATGCTCAAGGGCAAGCAGGGCCGCTTCCGTCAGAACCTGCTGGGTAAGCGTGTTGACTACTCCGGCCGTAGCGTTATCGTCGTCGGCCCCGAGCTGAAGATCTATCAGATGGGTCTTCCCAAGGAGATGGCCGTCGAGCTGTTCCGCCCCTTCATTATGAAGAAGCTGGTGCAGGACGGCGCTGCCAACAACATCAAGTCCGCCAAGAAGATGGTGGACAAGGGCCGTCCCGAGGTGTGGGACGCTCTGGAGTTCGTCATCAAGGACCATCCCGTCATGATGAACCGTGCTCCTACGCTGCACCGCCTGTCCATCCAGGCCTTTGAGCCTGTGCTGGTGGAGGGCCGTGCCATGAAGCTGCACCCTCTGGTCTGCACCCCCTTCAACGCAGACTTCGACGGCGACCAGATGGCCGTTCACGTCCCCCTGTCCGCCGAAGCTCAGGCAGAGGCCAGAGTGCTGATGCTCTCCGCCAACAACCTGCTCCGTCCTCAGGACGGCGGCCCTGTCACCGTGCCGACTCAGGATATGGTGCTGGGCTCCTATTACCTGACCTACGAGAAGGATCCCCTGAACGATCCCGCCCGGAGCTACGAGACCCCCGCCGACGCCGCCGAGGCGCTGGATGCCGGTGAGATCAACGGCGACGACACTGTTTGGGTCCGTGACCCGGACAGCAAGCGCTATCAGCCCTGGATCCGCACCACCGGCTATCTCGCCAAGGAGGCCGCAGAGAACGGCACCCTGCCTCCTGAGATCTACAAGGTCTTCTACGACGACAACGAGGCGCTGCTGGCCTATGAGGAGAGCATGCTCCGCCGCAGCAAGGAGCTGGTCCGCACCATCGACCTGAATGCGGACATCAACCGGGACGATCTGGATCTCCACGAGCCGATCCTGGTCCGCCGCACCGGCGAGGTGAACGGCGAGACCGTCACCCGGATGGTCCGCACCACGGTGGGCCGCCTGATCTTCAACAGCAAGGTGCCCCAGGACCTGGGCATGGTGGACCGCACCAACCCGGATACCGCACTGCTGCCCGAGGTCAACGAGGTCTGCGGCAAGAAGCTGCTGGGCAAGCTCATCAAGAAGTGCATTGCCAAGCACGGCTTCGCTGTGGCCGCCACCATGCTGGACGACATCAAGGCCCAGGGCTACCACTACTCCACCGTCGGCTCCCTGACCGTCTCCATCTATGACATGACCATTCCCCCCGCCAAGTACGAGATGGTCTCCAACAGCGAGAAGCTGGTGGTCAAGATCGAGAATCAGTTCCGCCGGGGCTTTTTGACCAACGACGAGCGCTATCGTCTGGTGGTCAAGGAGTGGGAGAAGACCACTGCCGACGTCTCCAAGGCGCTGACCGACAACCTGGATCAGTACAACCCCATCTTCATGATGGCAGACTCCGGCGCCCGTGGTTCTCAGGCTCAGATCCGTCAGCTGGCCGGTATGCGCGGCCTGCTTGCAAATACCGCCGGTAAGACCATCGAGATCCCCGTCAAGGCAAACTACCGTGAGGGTCTGTCTGTTCTGGAGTACTTCATCTCCTCCAGAGGCGCCCGTAAGGGCCTGGCCGATACCGCTTTGCGTACCGCAGACTCCGGTTACCTGACCCGCCGTCTGGTGGACGTCTCTCAGGAGGTCATTGTCCGGGAAGAGGACTGCGGCACGACCGACGGCATCAGCGTCTACGAGATCTCCGAAAACGGCCAGGTCATTGAGACCTTTGGCGAGCGTATCAACGGCCGCTATGCCTGCGAGAACATCGTCGATCCCCAGACCGGCGAGGTCCTGTTTGATACCGACACCATCCTCACCGAGGCGGATGCCGACGTGCTGGAGGCTCACGGCATCAACGCCATCAACGTCCGCAGCGTTCTGACCTGTCAGGCCCGTACCGGCGTCTGCTCTAAGTGCTACGGTCTGAACCTGGCCACTCAGGAGCGGGTGGGCATCGGCGAGGCGGTCGGTATTATCGCCGCCCAGTCCATCGGCGAGCCCGGCACCCAGCTGACCATGCGCACCTTCCACACCGGCGGCGTCGCCGGCGGCGATATTACCCAGGGTCTGCCCCGTGTCGAGGAGTTGTTTGAGGCAAGGCGGCCCAAGAAGATGGCGCAGCTGGCTGAGATCAGCGGCTCTGTCAAGATCGGCAACGTCCACAAGGGCACGCTGGTCAGCGTGGACATCGTGGCCGACGACGGCGACGTGCGCAGCTACATGCTGCCCCACGCACAGCTGCTGGTCAAGGACGGCGATCAGGTAGAGAAGGGCTTCCAGCTGGTGCCCGGCGCCCTGTATCCCCAGGACGTGCTGCGCATCCGTGGTATCCATGCTCTGCATGAGTACCTGGTCAAGGAAGTGCTGAAGCCCTACCGCAGCCAGGGCGTTGACATCCACGATAAGCACATTGAGGTCATCTGCCGTCAGATGATGCGCAAGGTCCGTGTGGAGGACGCAGGAGATTCCGATCTGCTCTCCGGCGCCAATACCAGCGTGGTGGCCTATGAGGACGCCTGCAAGTCCATTCAGGCCCGCATCGACGCCGGCGAGACCCGTGAGGACGGCAGCCCTCTGGTCAAGCCCACTGCCACCCGTCTGCTGCTGGGCATCACCAAGGCGGCGCTGGCCACGGACAGCTTCCTGTCCGCCGCCTCCTTCCAGGAGACCACCAAGGTGCTCACCGAGGCCGCTATCTACGGCAAGGTGGACCAGCTGAGGGGTCTGAAGGAGAACGTCATCATCGGCAAGCTGATCCCCGCCGGTACCGGCTTGGAGGAGTTCCGTGTGGCGGACGACGAGGCGGAGGAGTCCGAGCAGAGTCAGGAGGCTCCCGCGGCGCCGGCTGAGGAGACTGCTCTGCCTGAGGCGGAATTCACCGTCAGCGAAGAGGTGTTCTTCGAGGAGTAAGCTCCCGGAAGCAAATGAGAAGGGTTGCTGCGCTCAGTGCAGCAACCCTTCTGAAAAACCTATTGACAAACGGCGGGAAAGCGGGTATAATCTACCCGTATTTGCGAGATGATTCGGAGAGATGTCCGAGCGGTTTAAGGAGCCGGTCTTGAAAACCGGTGACTCTCACAAGGAGCCGTGGGTTCGAATCCCACTCTCTCCGCCATTCTTTCCCTCGTAACAATGGAATACCCTTGGTGGTTTTCGGCCTGCGGAAGTACTCAAGTGGCCGAAGAGGCGCCCCTGCTAAGGGCGTAGGGCGGGTGACCGTCGCGAGGGTTCAAATCCCTCCTTCCGCGTATGAAATAACTCCCTCGCCAAAGCGGGGGAGTTATTTCATACTTGAAGGGGGATTTGAAGTGAAATGCCAACTGCCGGGGGCGGTTGGCTCCACCAGTGCGCACACTGGTGGACACATCTGTTTTCTGACTCGCATGGCGAGACAGAAAATGCAGACAAATCCCTCCTTCTTTGTGAGGGTATCCGCCTGGCTTACATCAGTGCATTTTCCCCCTCTGATGATGCCCGTCGCTCTTGAGCGGCGGAGTCCATAAATTCCTCCAATTGATCCTGGGCCTTGTCCAAAGTGGTTTCGGCGGCATAGAGCAGAGCATGAACCCGCTCTATGCCATCAATGTCGTCTGAACTGGCCACGATCACATCATCCATAAGCAGTTGGATGGTCCGGATATAGTGCTGGGCATAGGTGCATAATACGGCGGTTTCGGTGAGATCAAAGGGGTTCATGG
>OMVL01000027.1 GCA_900314485.1 uncultured Eubacteriales bacterium | reverse complement strand
AACAACTCCTTTTTCTCATATTTCTCGGCAATTGTTGCTCCATTTCAGACTAGAACCCCCTATTTTGCCATGGCAAAATAGGGGGTTCTTTGACAGGCTGAATCGCATCCTCGAAAGAGGATGCGATTTTCTTTAGGCTTATTTTTTCTCTACCCCAACTATTGACGTAGAGCCCAATTCTCTTGCTCTTCGCAATGCTCAGCGTTCCTATAAAACATAACTGTCCTTAGCAACCCTGCTCATTGGAGTGTCGGGATTATATCGGTGATGCATGTGTTTGAGCGGCACGATCAATCCTCTGCGCACAGCTGGTTCAGCACCTGGGCCGCAATGCCGCCTGCCACAGTGCTGCCCCAGCCGCCGTTTTCCACCAGCACCACAAAGGCATAGGGATGGTCGGGGTCGTCAATGAAGCCCACAAACCATGCGTGGGGCGCTGCGTCAGAGCCCACCTCAGCGGTGCCGCTTTTGGCGCACACCGCCAAGTCTCCGAATTGGCTCTGGCCGTAGTGGTCGGTGACATTGTTGCGCATGAGGGCCTTGATCTCCCGGCAGGTGGAGGCCTTCCAGCCGATGGAGACATCGGAGGAGCTGATGATGGCTGCCGGCAGTCCCAGATCACTGGTGACGGACTTCAAGAGAGTGGGATTTTTGGCACTGCCCTCCCCGGCGATGCAGCCCATGAGTACCAGTTCAGCGCAGGGGTTGACCAGGTCATTGTACTGCCCTACGCCGGACCAGCCCAGATAGCCCGCCGCATTTGTGACGGTATAGCTGCCGGCAGCGGAACTGAGTCCGTTGACCTTTACCGGATCCAGCAGCCCGGCGGACTTGGCATACTGCTCCAGCGTCTCGCCGCCCAATTCCAGGGCCAGCTGTGCGTAAGCGCAGTTGCAGGAGTTGGCCAGGGCGTCCTTCAGGTCTACCTCCCCGTGGACAGAGGGGCATGTGATGGTGGTGCCGCCGATGTCTATTGAGCCGGTACAGGTGAAGGAGAAGTCCTCCAGGGCGTTCAGTTTGTCGATGGCGGCGGCGGTGGTCACCACCTTAAAGGTGGAGCCGGGGGTAAAAGTGGCGGAGAGAAAGTGGTTGAGATACACACCGTCATATCGGTGATCTCCCTCGTTGACGGCGGCCAGCACTGCCTCGGAGTCATAGGGGTCAAAGGCGGGGGAGGAGACCATACAGAGGATCTCTCCCGTCGCATAGTTGTAGACAGCTACGGTGCCGCTTCTGCCGTCCAGGGCCTTGTAGGCCGCGGCGTTCAGCTCGGCGTCAATGGTGAGCGCCACCCGGTTGCCGCCGGTGCCCACGCCGGTGATGGGGTCGTAGGAGGCCATATACTGCCGGAAGAGCAGCTTGGCCCCGGACATAATGTTGCCGTACTCATCGCCCACAGCGTGGAGGGTAGCGGTGCGGATCGTTTTGTCCTCAGCGTAATCTCCCGTCTCTCCGTCGTAGAGCAGGATGCCGTTTCGGTCAGTGACGCTGCCGGTGGCGATCCGTCCGTTGGTGTATAGGTGAGAGTTGGCGGAAAAGGCGGCCCACTGACTGCCCTGGACAAAATACATGCCCACCAGAATACACATGCCTGCCGTGAGCAGCAGGGCAAAGAAGAGGACAAACCAGGTACGGACCCGGAGCTTTTTCATCGATCCTCCTCCTCTCGGAAAATGGAGAGCCGGGCAGAAAAGCCTGCCGGATTCCAACGGCTGGTCGTCCCGGGAGAAGCCTCCTCATCGGGGGACTGGGGGACGGGAGCCGCCGGCCTGCGGGCCAGCTTGAGCAGACGCCGCTTGGGCAGGGGCACGGCAATACCTGCGTTCTGCCGGGTGTCCGAGGCCTTGATGTAGGCGAGAAGACACCAGCAGGCCATCATACTGCTGCCGCCCACGGAGACAAACGGGAGTGTCACACCGGTCAGGGGCAGCAGATCGGTGGAGCCAAAGACATTGAGCATGGTCTGCACCACAAAGATCATGGCGGTGGCACAGGCAGCGATGACATAAAAGGAGGAGCGGCCGGTGGCGGAGGACTTCACGGTAAAGAGGGCCAAAAGGATGACGACAACCACCGCCAGCACGGCGATGATAAGCCCCAGCTCCTCAGCGATGACGCCAAAGACCAGGTCGGTGTTGGCAGCGCCGATGTGCTTGAGCCAGCCGTTGCCCAATCCCTGACCGAACAGACCGCCGCTGGCCAGGGCGGAGAGAGTCCGGGTCTGCTGATAGCCCAGACCTGCGGTATCCTCCCACACATGGCGGTAAACGGCAAAGCGGTTTGCCACATAGGGCCGGAAGTGAATGACGATAAAGCCCGCAAACCCGGCGGCGGCGGTCATAAAGGCGACGGAAGGCAGGTCGCCGGAGCGGAGAAAGGCAATGGACAGGAAGGCCACAAAGAAGATCAGCGCTGTGCCGAAGTCGCTCATCAGCGCCAGGCAGCCCACGCAATAGGCGGAAAAGACCAGGGTGAAGATCAGGTTTCGCCGGGCAAACATCCGGTCCAGCGTGGTGGCGCCTACCAGAATAAAGACCACTTTGACCAGCTCCGAGGGCTGGAAGGAGATGGGGCCGATGACCATCCAGTTTTTTGCGCCAAAGAGCCGCTGACCCAGCAAGACGTTGAAAGCAAGCAGCGCCGCCGCTCCGATGGCCGCAGGCCAGCGAAGCTGCTTTGCCAGGTCCAGGTCCCGCAGGACAATGGATAGGGCAAAAAACAGGACAATGCCCAGAACAATGGTGAGCAGCTGCTTGTAGAGGGTGGAGGGAGTGGAATCGGCAGTGACGGTGAGACAGAGCGTGGTGAGGAAAAAGGCCAGAGTCTCGATCTCAAACCCGGTGCGCCGCAGGATGCGGTAAATGATATACACCACCCACATCAGCCCGCAGAGAACGGCAAAGGAGAGATAGACCTTCTGCCGGTGTTCCTCTGGCGCAATACCCACCAGCTGGAGGCAGAGGATCGCCTGAAAGAGGGTAAGCATAATGAGCGTCACACCGGGGGAGAACACCTTGCCCGGTCGGGTGCGGCTGTTGGCCTGCTCCGCCTCCTCTACGGCGGAGAGAGACCGGAAGGTGAGCTTTGCGGCTCCCAGCATAAGGACGTCGTTGTCAGAGACCTGGGTAGGTTCTGTGATCTCGGTGCCGTTGAGATAGACGCCGTTTTTACTCTGCAGCGGGTGGAGCACCCACTCTCCCTTGTCGTCCCGAATGAGGGCGGCGTGGTTACGGGAGACGGTGGGGTCGGTCAGAACAATGTCGCACCGGCGGGAGCGGCCGAGGAGCACCTCCCAGTGATGGATCACCTGATAGTTCCCCTCCGGGTCGGTGAGCCAGCCCCAGGACTCGGACTCCAGCCTGCCCTGAAGCAGGCTTCTGGCGCAGCGGACCACCACCAGCAGCGCCAGCACCGGCAGCAGAAAGCGGCAGACCGCATCCAGCGTGCCGACGGCCAGGGAGAGGAAACGCTCCTGCTCCCCCAGAGAGGAGAGGAGCAGCTGAATATCTCGCCAGAGGCCGGAGAAAAAAGATTGGATCGGTTCCAAGACCCCGTGCACCTCCTTTCGGGCGTGGAATGGGTCAGGATAACAAACTCCTCCATACGGTGAGATATGGAGGAGCGGTCAATTTAAATCAGCCGGTCAGTTGTCTGCGTCGTCCATGAAGGCGTTGTAGGCGTCCACCACTTCGTTGGTGGGGCCGACCATGCGGATGTCGCCGTCGTGGAGCCAGATGACCGAGGTGCAGAGCCTGCGGATGGTGTTGGAATCGTGGGAGACGATGACCACGGTGCGGTTTTTCTCCGAGATCAGCTCCATCATCTTGTTAAAGCTCTTCTTCTTGAACTTGGCATCGCCCACAGACAACACCTCGTCCACCAGAATGATGTCTGTCTTTAAAATGGCGGAGATGGAGAAGCCGAGTTTAGAGACCATGCCGCTGGAATAAGTGCGGACGGGCTTTTCGATAAACTCACCCAATTCGGAAAACTCAATGATCTCGCCAATCTGCTCGTCAATCTGGGGCTTGGTAAAGCCCAGAAGCATGGCGGAGAGATAGATATTTTCCCGGCCGGAGAGCTGCTTCAGAAAGCCTACGCCCAGAGCCAGCAGGGAGACGGTGGCACCGTGGAGATCCACCGTGCCCCGATCCGGCTCGAAGATGCCGGCCAGAATGCGCAGCAGGGTGGATTTTCCGCTGCCGTTGCGGCCTACCAGCCCCACGATCTCTCCCTGCTTGATCTCAAAAGAGATGCCGTGCAGCGCCTCAAAGTGCTCCACACGTCCGGAGCGCTTTCGGGACGGAGAGCTGGACTGCTGCTTCCGCCGGGAGACGGGGATGATGCTGCGGTAGCTCAGATGAACATTTTCTGCCGTGATCGCTGCGGGGCGCTCGGCGGGATTCACTTCACTCATGTGCAGTTCCTTCTCAACATAAAATGATATAATACTATACCATGCCGTGAAGGAAAAAGCAAGCAAAGGGGAGGCGGGACCGGAGAGATATGGCAGAAAAACTGTGGATGCAAAGGCGGAACGGCAGGAATTCGTAAGAATGTTTAATGGACTTTCCCCTGCGGGTATGATATGATAAATGCTGGAAAGAAACGGGGAATCGTCCCTTTTCCGGCACACGGAAGGGGAGATGACCTGTGAAAGAGCGGATACTCGGCGTAGACGTCCACTGTGTGACCATGGGATCTGCGGTGGCGATGGGGCTGGAACTTCTGGACACTCCCGGCACTCATCGGTGCTATACGCCAAATCCCAAGCTGCTGTCCATGGCCCGGGAGGACGAAGGGCTCCGAAACATTTTAAACGGAGCAGACCTGTCCCTTCCCGACGGCGTGGGTGTGCTTCTCGCCGCCCGGCTCACCGGGAAATCCCTGACTGAACGTGTGGCGGGTGCGGACTTTGCCCTTGCCCTTGCCAAGGCGGCGGGGGAGAGACACAAGTCCGTCTACCTGCTGGGCGGTGCCCCCGGTGTTGCTGAGCGGGCAGGGGAAAAGCTGCAAAAAGCCTGTCCCGGCCTTGTCCTGGCCGGAACGGCGGACGGATACTTTGCTGATCCCCAGGCTGCGGCAGACCGTGTGCGCCAGACCGGTGCGGAGTTGGTCTATGTCTGCCTGGGTTGTCCCAAGCAGGAGCGGTGGATCGCCCGGTACGGCGAGCGGACCGGGGCCGGACTGCTGGCGGGGCTGGGGGGTACCCTGGACGTGCTGGCAGGGGATATAAAACGGGCGCCGAAGCCGGTACAGCGGCTGGGCCTGGAATGGCTGTGGCGGGCGCTATGCCAGCCCCGGCGCATGAGAGAACTGTGGCGGCTGCCGGACTTTCTGGCAGCTGCCGTGAGAGAAAGGAACGAGGGCAATGGCAGGGAAGTTGATCGTCCTTGAGGGGACAGACGGGTCGGGCAAGTCCACCCAGTTTCTGCGCTTGAGCCGGCGCCTGCGCGCAGAGGGACAGGACTTTCACCAGCTGGTCTTTCCCCGGTATCAGGAGGAGTCCTCCGCCCTGATCCGGCTCTATCTGTCAGGAGCCTTCGGCAGCAGACCGGGGGATGTGAACGCCTACGCCGCGTCTTCCTTCTACGCTGTGGACCGCTATGCCTCCTACCGGCAGGACTGGGGGGCGTACTACGAGCAGGGGGGACTGATCCTCTCTGACCGCTATACCACCTCCAACGCTGTCCATCAGGGGAGCAAGCTGCCCGACGACGAGCGGCCGGACTTCTTCCGTTGGCTGTATGAGTATGAGTATCAGCAGCTCGGCCTGCCCAGGCCGGATCTGGTCTGCTATCTGGATATGCCCACCGGCCTGTCCCTCTCTCTCCTTCGGGGGCGGGAGGCGGCCACCAATACGAAGGCGGACATCCATGAGCAGGACAGCGACTATCTGGCCCAGTGCCGCCGGTGTGCCCAGGAGGCGGCGGAGGTGCTGGGGTGGCAGAAGATCCCCTGCACCAGAGACGGTGCGCTGCGCACCATTGAGGAGATCCACGAGGACATCTGGACGGCGGTACAGACCGTTCTGAATGACTGATTTTGACGAATAGAGAGACAAAAGGAGCAATTGACATGGTTTATATTCTGCTTGGAAACGGATTTGAGACAGTAGAGGCTCTGGCCCCTGCGGATGTCATGCGCCGGGCCGGCATTGAAGTGGCCCTGGTGGGCGTAAACGGGAAGGAGGTCGTCTCCGGTCAGAACGTGACCGTCCAGGCCGACCTGACCCTGGACCAGGTGAATTTTGAGGATCTGGAGCTGCTCATGCTCCCCGGCGGCCTGGGCGGGGTGGATGTGATTTCCAAGAGCATTCCCGCTGTGGCCCTCATTCAGCGCTCGGCCAACCAGGGCCGCTGGGTGGCTGCCATCTGTGCCGCCCCCACTGTGCTGGCCCATCTGGGCCTGCTGGACCGGAGAAACGCCACGGTCTATCCCGGCATGGAGGAGGAAATGTTCTCCGCCATCGTCAAGCGGGGGGAGAAAGTGGTCAAAGACGGCCGCATCATCACCGGACAGGCGGCAGGGTCCTCTTTTGACTTCGGACTCAAGCTGGTGGAGCTTTTAAAGGGCGCCGAGGCAGCAGAAAAGGTCCGCCATGCCATCCACTACAACGACTGAGCAAAAGGCCCGCCTCCGCCGGGAGATCCGGCATTTGGAGGGGGCCATGTCGCAAAGCGAGCGGTCAGAGAGTGATGGAGTGCTTCTGCGTCGATTTATGGAGCTGCCGCAGGTGGCCGCAAGCAAGACACTGCTGCTCTTTTGGGGCATGGGAGCGGAGCCGGAAACGGAGCGGCTCTTTGCGCCCCTCAACCGGGCAGGCAAGGTCATCGGCCTGCCCCGTTGTCTTCCCGGTGGGGAGATGGAGTTTCGCCGTTGGGAGGGAGAGGGACGCATTACCCGCCATTCCTATGGCATGCGTGAGCCGGATCTTACCTGCCCGGTGCTGGATCCCTACGGGGCCGACCTTGTGCTGGTTCCCGCCATGTGCTATGATGAGACCTGCCTCCGGCTGGGGCGGGGCGGCGGGTTTTATGACCGCTTTCTTGCCCGTTACCGTGGAGAGACGGTGGGTCTGTGCCGGGAGCGGCTGCTGCAGCATCGCTGCCCCGGAGAAGCCCACGACCAGCGGGTGAGACTGGTGATCACAGAGCGGCGGGTGATTCGGCAGGATCCGACTTGATCCGCCTGCGGCGGCGAACGCCGCCGCAGGGGTGCGCTGCTTAGTTGTTCCAGTTGCCCAGACCGAAGATCAGAATGATGATGATCAGGATGATCAGGAAAAAGCTGTTGTTGCAGCCACAGCCGTTGTTATTGTTGTTGAAGCACTCCATACAAATTCACCTCGCTTTCGGTGGGGATCGCCCCACTGAGACGTTCTATGCCATCAACTTGTCCCCGGTGCGGGACGAAGGAGGGATTTTTTATGCCGGATCAAGAGAGAATTGATCTGCCGGAGCAGAATTCTGTCCCAGAGGAGCCTCTGACTCCTCCGGCGGAGGCCCAGACGACCCGGGAGAGCCGGAGCGCCCCTGCCCCCAGCCCCCGGCGGAAGCGCCGGGCACGGAGTGTGAGCGTCACCTTTCTGGTGGCGGTCCTGTATGTGGTCTGTGTCCTGTCGATTGCCTTTTTGCTGGCCACCTTTGGCTGGCGCTGGGCGGGGGATCTGCTGGCCCTGAACAAGGAGCCGATCACCGCCAGCGTTACCATTCAGGCGGGAGAGAGCGTAGAGGAAGTGGCGGAGAGACTGCATGATGCGGGACTGGTGGAGTACCCCTTCCTGTTCCAGATTTTTGCCGGCTTTACCAATAAAGCGGACCTGATCTCCAGCGGCACCTACGAGCTGAATACCAATATGGATTACAGTGCGCTGCTCGCCAATATCAGCGCCACCTCCCGGGCCAGAGAGACCGTCACCGTCACCATTCCGGAGGGCTATACGGTGAAGGAGATCTTCCAACTGCTGGAGTCTCAGGGCGCCTGTTCGGTGGAGGCACTGGAATACTCCGCCCTGCACGATGAGTTTGACTACTCCTTCTTTGACGGACTGGAGCGGGACGACCCCTACTGGATGGAGGGCTATCTCTTCCCGGATACCTATCAGTTCTATAAGGACGGAGACGCCAAGGTGGCCCTCAGCAAGATCATCTACAACTACTCCGTCAAGTTCGACTCCGACCTGAAGACCCGGGCGGAACGGATGGGCTATACCCAGCAGGAGATCATGATTATTGCCTCTATCATCGAAAAAGAGACGGACGGTCAGGATCAGCGGGATATTGCCTCGGTTATTTACAACCGTCTCAGACCGGAAAACGCCGAGACTCTGGGCAGACTGCAGATGGACTCCACCATCCAGTATGTACTGGACGAGCGCAAGGAGAAGCTGAACGAGTCCGATCTGGACATCGACAGCCCTTATAACACCTACCGTAACGCCGGTCTCCCGGTGGGCCCTATCTGTAACCCCGGTATGGAGGCCATTGAGGCCGCCCTCTATCCCAACAGCACCACCTATTACTACTTTATCCTAGGCAACGACGGCCTGACCCATTTCTTCTCCAACTATTCCGACTTTAATGATTTCCGAAACGGATTGCCGGTGGAAGAGGAGACCAATGGCATCGATGACGACTGGGAGGGCGGCAGAGACGACGATGAGGATCTCACTCCCATTGATCAGGAGGAGCCATGATGAACGAGACAAAACACCCCCTGCTGGAGCTGCTGGCTCCGGCAGGGGATATGGAGCGGCTGAAAATGGCCGTGGCTTACGGCGCCGATGCTGTGTATCTCGCAGGGTCGGCGTTTGGCATGCGGGCATTTGCCGGGAACTTTGACCGGGAAGAACTGTATCAGGCGGTGGCCTACTGCAAAGCCAGAGGGGTGGACTGCCATGTGACCATCAACACCATGCCCCGGAACAACGAGGTCTGCGACCTTCCTGCCTGGCTGGAGGTACTGGACGACGCCGGGGTCAGCGCCGTCATTGTGGCGGATCTGGGCGCCTTTACCCTTGCGGGAAAATACGCCCCTCACGTCCGGCGGCATATCTCCACCCAGGCCAGCATCTCTAACTACGAGACCGCCCGGGCGTGGTACGACCAGGGAGCCAGCCGGGTCATTCTGGCCAGAGAGCTGAGCCTTGACGAGGTGGCAGAGATACGGGCCAAAACTCCTGCCGATCTGGAGATCGAGGCCTTTGCCCACGGGGCCATGTGCGTCAGCTATTCCGGGCGCTGTCTCCTCTCCAACTACATGACGGGCCGGGACTCCAACCGGGGCGCCTGCGCCCAGCCCTGCCGCTATCAGTACCATCTGGTAGAGGAAAAGCGGCCGGGAGAGTATTTCCCTGTCTTTGAGGACGAAAAGGGCACTTACATCATGAACAGCCGGGATATGTGCATGATCGACCACGTGAAGGAGCTGCACGATGTGGGATTAAATTCCCTGAAGATCGAGGGCAGAGCCAAGAGCGCCTACTACGCCGCCATTGTCACCGGAGCTTACCGCCACGTCATCGACGACGTGAAAGCGGGGCGTCCGATTGACACGGTCTGGCGGAACGAGGTGGAGAAGGTAAGCCATCGGCACTATTCCACCGGCTTCTGGTTTGGTCAGCCGGGACAGTATTATGACGACGCCCGTTACCTCCGGAATTGGCAGGTCTGCGCCATTGTAGAGGACTGCGACGAAAACGGCCTTGCCACCCTGAGCCTGCGCAATAAGTTCAAGGCGGGAGACGAGGTGGAGATCGTCGGCCCGGACTGCAAGCCGGTGACCTTTGCCGCTCCCATTATGGCCGATGAGGAGGGAGGCGCTCTGGAAGAACCGAGACACCCGGAGATGCGCTTTCGGATGCAGCTGCCCAAACAGGTGCCGCCCCTGAGCATCCTGCGCCACGCCGTGGAGCTGAGCGGGACCTGATCAATAAAGCATTTCATTAAATTTTCGTATGAATAGAAGCTGAAAAAGACCTCTCCTTGTCGGGAGAGGTCTTTTTCAGCTTGTCAAATAACCTCGTAGAGTTCCGCCCGTAAGGGCGGAATAAGGTCAAATTTCATTTTTAGCCCGCAAAAAGCAGATTTCCGAACACCTTGGTATCCTCTACCATCTGTCCGTTATTCTCCACCATCCAGCCGTCCTCAAAGTAGGCCCATCCCTCACTGCCGTCGGCACAGCGAACGAGCACCCAGTGTGCTGTGTCCGTCTCAGGGAAGGACAGGGGCTCTTCGGAAGGCTCCAGCGTCAGGGAGAGGTCGCTCCGGTCCGGGGAGGCATAGACCGTCAGGGGGACCAGGAGGGTGATCTTCCAATCGTCATACAGCTGGGGCTGAACAAATTCCTCTGCGCTGCGCTCTATCTGTCCGTCCTTCAGCTGGTAAGTACATACGCCGCCCCAGGTCATCATCACGTCAAACCGGGTATAGGCGCTGAAGGTTCCGTCTCCGTGGAAGGCTGTGTCCTGGCTGTCCGGGAAGCCGGCGCAGCCGCCGATATAGGTCAGTCCGCCTTCCTCATAGCGGAAGAAGTGGGTGTAGAGCCAGTCATTGCTGCCCCAGTCGCAGATGGCCAGCTCCAGCTTGCCGTCATTCTCGTCCAGATCGACAATGTAGTACTGATCCATATCCGGGTTTTCCAGCCAAATGCCGTAGGGCTCAAAGGGATTTCCCTCCCCGGGGTCCAGCAGCTCCGCACCGTTCACCATCAGGGATTCCGTCTGAGCGTCATACCACAGCTCATCCTCCACATAGGGCGGGCGGACGTTGTAATAGACCGTCTCCGGCGTGCCGTCACCGTCCAGATCGGCGGAGGTCTCCGCGCCTATACTGACCGGCATCACATAGCCGTTGTCTTTTGCAGGATAGAGGGAGACTGGGGTTTTGGAAATGGTCAGCGTGCCGGAATCGTCTCCGGCAGGCGCTCCGGCGGTAAAGCTGTTGTAGCTGCATACGCAGTAGACGTACTGCCCCGCCTTCAGCTCCACCCGGATGGTGCTGTCCAGATTGGCAATGACGGGCTGATAGGCCTGCGCCAGAAACCGCCACGCATCGTCAAATTCTTCGTCCAGGGCATAGACATTCCATGTAATGCCATAGTTTTCATAACCCTGCGACCGGCCGTCAAAGTCTTCGTTCGTCACTGCCGCAAAGCTGTAAACGCCGTCTGCATCCGGGCGGAAGCAGTAAGCACTGTCAAAACAGTCCTGATTGGAAATGACTGCCTCAACGGAGTCAGTTTCAATGGGCGCTTCCGCAGGCTCGGGCGCTTCCGCAGGCTCCTCGGTGGGCGCTTCCACCGGCTCCTCCGGGGTGGTGGGTTCCTCCGGATCTGTCGCCGCAGGGGCAGGTTCCGGTTCTTTGGCCTCGGTGGTCTCACTGCCCTTGCAGCTCACGCAGGAGAGCAGGAGCAGGAGGCAGAGCAGCGCCGCAATGGCCTTTTTCATTTCTATCAGCCGCCTTTCTTCCATTAAATGTGCAATTATTGTAGTCTCTTAGAAAGGAAAGAGCAAGGGACCTCCGGCTTAACAGTTCTTAATTGGCTCGTTTTCCGAAATTTCCTCCATAAAATACAGCCGGGAGGCAAAATCCTGAAAGAGCCGCACGTTTTCGTCAAATCCGGTGCCGGAAAAGGCCTGATGAAGCTTGACGCCGGCATACATAAGGGTATCGCCCCAGGCGGAATATTCCTCCTGCTCTCCGGGGAGAGTCACCGTTTTGGCGATGACGTTGTGGAGCAGAGAATCCTGGCGCACATGGACAGGCGTGATGGTGTTGACCAGACTGCCAAACTGCTTTACATTGTGCCGCCGGGGCAGGTTGTAAAAGCGGTAGCGGAGGTTCTCCCGCAGCCCTCTGGGGAAATAGCGGTGGAGCTGGGTGTTGGGCTGTACCAGCTCCTGAAGCAGCAGACCTACGGCTTTTTTCCCGTCAGCCGAGACGCAGGTCCACTCATGAAGGTTGCCGCTCCGTCCCCGGTAAAAGTCGCCGTACTGCAACACCTCCCGCCACTGTTTGTAGAGGTCGATCTGCTCCTTCACCGCCCGCCGCTCCTCGGCGGAGAGGTCCCGCAGGTCGCACTCATAGCCCAGCAGACCAAAAGCCGCCACGTTGAAGCGGGTGTCCAGGGGCGTGTTCCGCAACGTCTGGTGGTTGGGACAGGCGGAGACATGGGCGGAGACCACGCTCATGGGATAGCCGTAGCTGTACCCCTCCTGAATGCCTACCCGGCAAAGGGCATCTGTATTGTCGCTGGCCCAAATCTGGGGAAAATAGCAGAGGATGCCCAAATCGAACCGGTTCCCCCCGGAGGCGCAGCCCTCAAAAAGGATGTCCGGAAAGCGGCGGGTCAGGGTGTTCATCACCCGATAGAGCCCGCAGATATATCGGTGGGCGGTCTCTCCCTGCCGCTCGGGAGGCAGATAGGGGGAGTAGACGTCGGAGAAGATGCGGTTCATGTCCCACTTGACATAGGCAATCTCCGCCGAGCCGAACACCTGGGTCATTTTGCTGATGAGATAGTCCTGCACCTCCGGATTCGCCAAGTCCAGCACACGCTGGTTTCGCCCCTCGGAGTGTGGGCGGTTTGGGATCGCCATGGCCCAGTCCGGATGCTCCGCATAGAGCCGGCTTTGGACATTCACCATCTCCGGCTCCACCCAGATGCCGAACTGCAGACCCAGATCGGTAATCTTCTTGCCCAGCCCCTCCAGACCGCCGGGGAGTTTTTTCGGATTTACGTCCCAGTCTCCCAGAGAGTGGGCATCGTCGCTGCGCTGGCCAAACCATCCGTCATCCATGACGAACAGTTCAATGCCCAGTTCCTTCCCTGCCTTTGCCAGAGAGACCAGACTTCCCTCGGAGATATTGAAGTAACTGGCCTCCCAGCTGTTGAGAAGCACCGGGCGGGGCCGATGCTTCCACGTGCCCCGGACAATGTGCTCCCGGACAAAATGGTGCATGTTATGGCTCACGCCGGTAAATCCGGCATCCGAGAAGGTCATCACCGCCTCCGGGGCCTCCAGGCTTTCCCCTGGCTCCAGCCGATAGGAAAAGCCCTCCGGGTGGATGCCGGTCACCACTCTGGTCTTGTCAAAGGCACTGACCTCTGCCGCCTCATAGTGGTTGCCGCTATAAATCAGGTTGAAGCCGTAACAGGCGCCCGCAGTCTCGGTGGTGTCCGGGCGGTGGAGCAGGAAGAAGGGATTTGCCCTGCTGGAGGAGCAGCCCGCCGCCGAGCCGCTGACGTACTTCCCGCGCGTCAGCCGGACGGTGGAGCGCTCCATCTCTCTGGCCCAGGCCCCGTGGAATCCGGTGACCGCCCAGCCGCCGTCCGGCAGATCCAGTTGGAGGCTCATCAGCCGCTCCACCTGTACTGCCGCTGCGCTGCGGTTTACCAGCCGGCAGCTGCGGCAGATGCAGTCGCAGTCGGCATAGATGTAGTAATGTACCTCCAGCGTCAGGCCGCAGCGAGCATCCTCCAGCGTGACGGTGAGATGCTCCACTCTGCCGTCCTCGGCGTAGGAGCCGGGCAGCGCCTGATAAGAGGGCTTGCTTTCGGTCACCTGGGCGGCGCGAAAGAGAAAGTCGGAGGTCCGGCTGCCGTCGGAGTGTACGATCTCTAAAAACGGCTCCCGGATGTCCCCCTTGCCCTGGGCGGAGAGCTCAAGGCAGGTGTCCTCCAAAATGGTTGTCCTGTATTCCGGGGAATAGGAGATGGTGTTGCCCGGTTCAAAAGCCCGCTTTTCCCGCAGCGGCGCTGCCGAGGCGGGATCGTCCAGCGTAATGCGCCGCCCGTAGTACAGCTGCTCCAGATGTCCCGAGGGCAGGACAGAAAAAGCGTAGGCCGTGCGCTCTGTCTCCAGTACAAAGGCGGGGCGTTCCCCTTGGATCATGCGGATCATTTAGACTCCTCCGCAGCCCGTTTCTCCTTGACTGGGGCGGCGATCTCCTCCACCTTGGCATCGGTGAGGGTGTATTTCCGTCTGAACCAGAAAAAGGCAATGGTAAGTCCGATGATGGGAATCATGGTCATGGTCATCCTCAGCCCGGTCTTGGCACTCTGCGCCACGTTCAGGGACCAGTCCACCAGCTTATCTGCCTCGGAGATCTCCGTGCTGCGGTCCAGTTGGTTGAACTCCAGATAGACAGAAGCGATAAACACTGCCAGGCCCGAAGCCAGCTTGACCACGAAGGTCTGCATGGAGAAAATGACGCTCTCGTCCCGGCGGTTATTTTTCAGCTCACCGTAGTCCACGGAGTTTGCCAGGAACACGGTGGTCAGGATGCTCATAATGCCGTTGGTGGAAAAGATGAGGAAGCCGGGGATAAAGAGCAGGTAGACATTGCTCATATTGGTGAAGGTGAGGAGGAGCAGAACCCCGTAGCCCAAAATGGCCATGGCGAGGCCGACATAGAAGATCTTAATGTTATCCAGCCAGCGCCGAAGCAGGGGGTAGAGCAGCATCATGGAGAGGATCTGCATCGCCCCGCCAAAGGTATTGAACAGGGTATAGCCGTTATACCATCCGATGCCGCCGAAGTCGTATTTGAAGAAATAGAGCACCAGATTAGAGGTGATGTAGATGGAGCAGTTGATGAGTACAATAGCGATAACAGCGGCCAATGCCTGATCGTTCTGGAGCAGCGCCTGAAACATCTGCCTGACGGACACCGTCTCCATCTCGGCGGTGGATTTCTCCTTGACATTGATGCAGGTCAGGACAGTGAACAGCACAAACAGCACGGCGACAATGAGAGTGAACCACTGAAAACCGATCCGCTCGATCTCTCTGGCATTGCTCCCGCCGAATATGCGGCCCAGCTGCTGCACAGCCTGCACGGTGACGATGGTAACAATGGCGGAGCCGACACCGGCGCAGGAGCGGGCCAGCGTTGTCAGTCCCTCCCGCTCCTTGCCGCCATCGGTAAAGGCGGGGATCATGGACCAGTAGGGGATGTCCATCATGGTGTAGGTGACGCCCCAGAGGATGTAGGTCACAGCGGCGTAAGCGGTGAGTCCCCCTGGGCTCAGGTCAGGGGGTGCGCTGAACATGGCAAAGAGTACCACGGCGTTGGTCAGTGTGCCGATCAGCAGCCAGGGACGGAACTTGCCCCAGCGCGTTTTCGTCTTGGCCACGACCACGCCCATAATGGGGTCGTTGAAAGCGTCAAATACCCGGGCAGCCAGCAGGATGGCGCCCATGGCAATGGCGCTCACCCCCATAATATCCTGAAAATAGTAGAGAATATAGCTGGCCGAGAGCATGTACACCATGTCCTTGCCCACGGCACCCAGCGCATAGGACAGCTTCGCTCTTCCTGTCAGTGTCTGTCTGGTCTCCATTTGATTCCCTCTTTTCTTTTGATTGCGTTGTGTCAACTCAATGCGGTGACATGAAATACAATCTGTACCGGCTTGGCCTCGCCTGACCGGAGTGTGAGGACGGCTCTGCCGCTGGCTCCTGTGGTCTTAACGAAGGTGCCGCCCATGCCGCCCCGGAGAGGCGTAATTTTCGGCCCGATGACGGTGATGGGGCCCTCCGTCTCTACAGTCACCGGTTCCTGATAAAACGGCAGAACGTTCCCGTTCTGATCCCTCATGGAAATGCGAATGAGGGCAACGTCGTAGGTGGTCTCCTCCCGCAGTTCAGTGTGGTCCGCCTTGGCATGAAAATGCAGCTGTGTGGCGGGGGACTTCTGTACTGTTTTTACCACTTTGCCGTCCTTCACCGCCTCAAAGCGGTAGACAGTGGCGGCGTCGCCCCAGTTGCCGACGTACCTGCCAAACAGCTTGTAAAGATCATCGTAATTCATACGGTAGCGGAGCATCAGCCACGCCGCCTTGCACTTCAGATGGAATGGCAGATGGGATGCGCCGAAACGGCTGTTATAGTTTAGCAGTTCCTTGACTGCTTTCGCCTGCGCCGGGGCAAAGGGCTCGTTTTTCTCAATCTGGTCGCCGATAAAGTCATCCAGCTCGATGGGGGGCTGGGGGAGATTTCGGTAAGGGGAGTCTGCGTGGGTGTATTCCCGGATAAAACGGTCGTTTTTGTACATCCGCACGCTGTCAGCGTTGGTAAAAGCAAAGAGCCGCCCCCGGTTGGTAGCGGGATGCTCGCCGGCATCCATGGTGGAGCTGACGGAGAGCACCGGCTCCTCCTTCCCCTGGCTTGCGTAGACATCCGCCGCCAGTTTGGGATTGCGAAACATATCCAGAACGCCGTGGTAGCAAATATGGTCGCCGCTGCCGAAGTCCTTGTGGGTGTTGTAGTCAAACATGCACCAGCCAAAGCTGCCGGCAATATCCGCCTGTCCGGCCACAGCGTCCAGCACATTTGCATGGCGCAGGGCGTGCTCCAGCCGGTGCTCCTCGCAGTCAAAGGACTTGGTGGGATACATGTGCCCGCTGTACTCGCTGACCAGATACGCCTTCCCCATGTCGCTGGTGACCGCCTTTTTCGGCTCGCAGCCCTTGTTTGTTCCCTCGTGGACGAAGTCGTTATAGGTATAGACGTCCTCCAAACAGTTGCTCTTCTTGTAGCAGCGGACGCCGCCGGTCTGACGGGTGTCGTCCAGTCTTCTGGCTGCGGCGTTGGTCCTTGCGTACAGCTCATCGTTGTCCACCGACTCATTGATGCGAACGCCCCAGAGAATGATGGAGGGATGGTTGCGGTACTGAAGCACCATGTCTTCTGTATTGCGCAGCGCCTGTTCCCTCCAGTGCTCGCCGCCGATGTGCTGCCAGCCGGGTATTTCGGTAAAGACCAGCAGACCCAACTCGTCACAGCGGTCAATAAAGTAGTGGGACTGGGGATAATGACTGGTGCGAACAGCGTTGAGACCCAACTCCTTTTTGAGGATGTCCGCATCCAGCTGCTGCATGCTCTTGGGCATAGCATAGCCCACATAGGGGTAGCTCTGGTGGCGGTTCAGCCCCACCAGCTTAAACTTCCTGCCGTTGAGGTAGAAGCCGTCCACCCTGAACTCTGCCCGGCGGAAACCGATGACGGCAGAGACTTCGTCCAGTACCGTCTCTCCCTCCAGCAGCTGGGTGATGACAGTGTAGCGTCCGGGGGATTTGACGTCCCACAGGCCTGCGTCAGGTACTGCCAGGGTCAAATCAGCTGCTGATTGTTCCCTGTCCAGCGGGAAGGTCTCCTCTGCCAGTACCTCGCCGCTTTGGCAGGATCTGACCTGCTGGCGGATGCTGAACCGCCCTTTGCTGAGACGGAGCGTCACCTGGCTGCGGAGTGTTCCCGTAAAGCGGACTTGGGCGATCTCATCCCCAGTCTCTGCGCCGGTGAGCAGGCCCACTCCCTCCGGGATAGCGGGTTTTACGAAGATGTCCGCAATATAACTCTGCTCCTTGACTTCCAGCCAGACCTCCCGGTACAGCCCGCCGTAGGTCAGGTAGTCGATGACGTAGCCGAAGGGGGGAATGTCCTGCCCCTCCCGGCTGTCCACCCGCAGGACCAGCAGGGATTCCTTTCCCGGAGTCAGAGCCTCAGTCAGCTCCACCTGAAATGCGGTGTAGCCGCAGTGATGTTCTGCCAGCTTTTTGCCATTTACATAGACCTCTGCGCTGTGTCCTGCCGCCCCCACATGGAGGAACACCCGTTTGCCCTGCCACATCTGGGGAACGCTAAGCCTTCTGCGGTAGCCGGAGACCATTTGATAGCTGCCCTCATCAAAGTAATGATAGGGAACTTCCCTGCAAGTGTGGGGCAATTCCACTGATTTCACACCCTGTCCGGCCTCCCCGGACAGAAATGCCTTGTCAAAGCGAGGGGTAAATTCCCAACCCCGGTTGAGTTCCACTCTCTGCATCATATCATTCCTCCGTGCCCGCTTTGTCTGCTCTTTTATGCGGAACAGACAAATTTGCCGTATTTTACAAAATATTTTTTGTTTATTGTACCGCATAATACAGGAAAACACAAGAGGGGAATCCATATAAGACAACAGGCTGTTCTGCTGCCACTTTTCCATGCAACTTTTGGAATTATTGCTGTTTAAGTTTTCTTAATTTAGAAAAATTTGGCAACTTTTTGTTCTAATATCTTGACCTCACCCCTCTGTAATGCTAGAATGATGGCACATCTTGATGGAAAAAGGCCGCTGCCCAGAGCGTCTTTACCCCCCTGCCGATGTTTCGGCTGTCAATCAGACTGCCCACCACTATCCCGATCCTGAGATCAAGGTCTGATCGGCCGCTTTGCTTCGTATTCTTTGACTGTCACAGTCTGAGATAAAGTACATTCATTTTTGAGGAGGAACTGAACATGAAACGCATTCTCGCATTTGTACTGTCTGCTGTTATGCTTCTGAGCCTTTGCGCCTGCGGCGGCAGTGACCCCAACGTCGGCGTCTACACCCTGAGCTCTCTCATGGGCTATAGTGTGGAGGACTATGCCGAGGCAGCCGGCCTCACTGTTGAGGAAGCCACTGAGACCTTTAAGCTGGAGCTGAAGAACGGCGGCAAGGCTGTCTTTACCATTGACGGCGATCCTACGGATGTCAACTGGAAGCTGGACGGCGAGACCTTTACGCTCTATGATTCCGAGGAGTCTCTGGACGGCACGCTGAAGGACGGCGAGATCACCCTGGATTTTGAGGGATATGAGGTCGTTCTGGCAAAGCAGGAGTAATCACATCTATCACAAATACCCCGCAAAAAAATCCTCTCCCAGTCTCCGAACCTTTCATAGGGAAACTTTCTGAACAGTCGAATTGAATCATGATTTGTTTCCCTGCGGGGCTGTGCTGTTTGGCACAGCCCCGCGTTCCATTTATGCCACCTCTGTTTGTGTGGGATTTGCTTTTTCCGCGGTCATCGTCTCGGGCATCTCGTCGATGAGTCCGATGTCACGGTAGTAGATCCGAATCTCCTGCGGTGCGTTCCGGTCATAGCGTTTCGCCCGTTCTCCTACCTCCACCCGCTGGATGAAGGTGTGCAGGATCTCACAGGTGAGCGCGGAAATCTCCGTATATCATCGCGCGTTCTCCAGGAAGCGGCTGACGTTTCCGGCGGAGTCCTTCAGCTTCTGGAGCTGCTCCGTCACTTTCGGAAGTGCCTCGTCGAGCTCTGCCTGCTCCCTGGTATAGTCCCGTGAGAGGAGCCGGTATTGTTCTTCCGGAATGCGCCCGAGGACGGAATCCTCATACAGTCTTTTGAAGATTGCCGAAAGTTCTGCTTTTCTCCGTTCCATCTCTGTAGCTTTTTTCTGGAGCGCCGCAATCTCCCGCTGGGCCTCCTTGCCTTGCTTTACGCCGATATACTCGGCGAAGCGAAGCTCGTTCTGCCGTGCGAAGTGGGTGATCCTGCGGATATCGTCCAGCAGCACCGCCGCCAGTTCCACCTCGCGGATATAGTGTCCAGAGCAAACCTCTTTGCCCTTTTTCTTATAGGTGGAGCACATGAAATTGTTTTTGACCGCATCCATTGTGTGCGCCCGGTGGAGCACCATCGTCCCGCCGCAGTCGGCACAGTACACCAGACCGGAGAACATATTCTGCTCCGCAAAGTTGGCTCGGCGCCGTTTGTGCTTACGGATGTCCTGCACGATTTCCCAGGTCTGCTTGTCCACCAGCGGCTCGTGGGTGTTCTCAAAGCGAAGCTGCTCCGACAGCGGCCTTTCGATTCGTCTCTTGTTTTTGTAGGAGATCGTCGTGGAACGCAGATTGATTGTGTGCCCGAGGTAGGTTTCATCTTCCAAAATGCCTGAAACTGTTTTCTGCGACCATCCATAGGGATTGTTCAGATCAAGATTTGCCAGAGTCTTGCCGTATTTCGTGTAGTAATAGTACGCTGGCGCCTGTCTCCGCTTTGACCCGCACCGAGGTGCGTCCCTTCTTGCTGCAGTCTTTGGCGTAGAACTCGTTGATGATGTTTCGAAACGGAGTAAAGTCGTTCGTGTTCTCATACAGACTGTCCACACCGTCGTTGACCGCGATGAACCGGACGCCGTAGCTGGGAAAGATCAGCTCCGTGTACTGTCCCACCTGCAAATACTCTCTGCC
>OMVL01000066.1 GCA_900314485.1 uncultured Eubacteriales bacterium | reverse complement strand
CTTAATTGCTTCCCTGTCATACTCATTATCCGGTTCCTTGACAAGTCTGACCTTCATCCCAGGTTCCACAAACTCATCTCCATAATAATGGCTGGTTCCTGTAATTGTAAAGTAGATTTGATTCATTACGTTTACCTCCCTGTTTTTTGTTTCCTCTAGCGTATCACACGTGCAGTCCTATAAACGGTACTCTGCGGGTGAATTTTTCATCACTCGCCTGCATTGCAAACTCAGCCAATCACTATTTGAAAGGAGTCCCCACCCATGATCTTCACCAGCGAACAAATCAGCAACGGCCACCCCGATAAGATCTGCGATCAGATCTCAGATGCCATCCTCACCGACTGTCTCCGCCATGACCGGAACAGCCGTGTGGCTGTTGAATGCCTCATTAAGGACTACGACATTACCATTGCAGGAGAACTCACCTCCCACCACAAGCCTGACTATCACCAGATTGTATCAGAAGTTCTGACCCGCATCGGTCTCCCCAACGTCAGCCGCTACAGGCTCCATATCCACATCAGCCGACAAAGCCCGGATATCTCTCTTGGCGTGGACGGCAACGACGGCGCAGGCGATCAAGGCATGATGTTCGGCTACGCCACTGACGAGACCCCGGAGATGCTTCCCATTCCCTATGCGGTCGCCACTTACGCTCTCCTGCTTCTCAGGGACTGCGGCTCTGCCCGACTGCTCCCGGACGCCAAAGCGCAGGTGTCTTATGATTACGACACCAAACGCATTACCACCTTTCTGATCAGCACCCAGCATGACGAGACCTGTACCGCCCGGGACATCCGTCCGCTGGTGGAATCCATTATGGAGCTCGCCGCAATGCACTATCATCTGAACACCGACTTCGCTCATCTGGTGAATCCCACCGGACGATTCGTAGTCGGTTCTTCTTTTGCCGACACCGGACTGACCGGCAGAAAAATCATTGCAGACACCTACGGCGGGATGTGCCGTCACGGAGGCGGTGCCTTCTCCGGGAAAGACCCCACCAAGGTAGACCGCTCCGGTGCCTATGCCGCCCGAAAGCTGGCAAAGGACATTGTCCGTTCCGGCTGGGCGAGGCGGTGCGAAGTCCAGCTTGCTTACGCAATTGGGGTTGCAGAGCCTGTCTCCATTGCCGTAGACTGCTTCGGTACCAACACCATCCCGGAGGAGGATATTGTGGAAGCCATCCGCTCAGACTGTGATCTAACACCTCAGGGCATCATCCGTGACCTGCGTCTGCTGGATGTGGACTACAATCGGGTCAGCGCCTACGGACATTTTGGAAAGCCCGGACTGCCATGGGAGGAATAAGGAACGGCTCAAGAGAATCTGTGACAGAACCGGGCTGACCGCAAGTGAAGTAGTTCGCTCTGCCTTAGAAGGTGTGCATCTGAAGGAACGTCCTCATAGTGATATCGGGAGACTATATACAGAAATCAACCACATCGGCAACAATATCAACCAGATCGCCAGAAAAATGAACGCCGGGCTTGGTACCAAGTCCGACGTTCAGGAGGTTCTGTTTCTGCTTCGCAAGGTCTATGAAAAGATGGAGGTGATTGCTGACCAGTAATGGCCGTCACAAAAATTCTGGCCCGGCATGCTCCAGTGAAAGCGCTGATTGATTACGCTCTCAATGGAGACAAGACAGATGATCGAGTCCTCACAGCTAGTCAGAACTGCACCACAGAACACGCATCCACTCGAATGTCAAAGACGAAGAAGCAGTATCACCAGGAGGACGGTGTTCAGTGCTACCATATCATCCAGTCCTTCCAGCCGGGTGAGGTCACTCCAGAATTGGCGCTGGAAATCGCACAGGAGTTTGCAAAGGAGTATCTATCCGAATACGAAGTGGTCATCGGCACCCATGTGGATCGGCATCATGTACACAACCACATCGTGTTCAATTCGGTCAGCACAGAGACCGGGAAGAAGTATCACAGCACACCCCAGTCTTATTATCAGCAGATGCGGGCAGTTTCTGATCGTCTCTGCCGGGAGCATGGCCTGTCCGTCATCATGGAGAGCGGAGAGAAGAGCTCCAAGAGCTACATCGAATGGCTTCGTGAGTCCAAAGGCCAGCCCACCTTTCGCTCCATGCTGGAGGCTGACCTGAGAGATACCACGGCAACCGGCTGGGTTTTCGGCTCAGGGGACAGGAGCGGTTCATGTACCCCGGCAGGCGAAATCCGCTGTTCACAGAAGCTGGGATCAAGGCGGCAATTGAAGGAAATATGGCAGAGATCGACGCAGGACGCAAGCCTTCTCAGGTGTATCGTCCCCGGTACCGCCCACCCCGGCAAAAGGAAAAGTATAAGGGCTTTGTGGTGCTGTATTATCACTATGTCTATCTGCTGGGACTGGTACAGAAACGGCAGTATCCGCCCCGAATGACCGCCCATATGAGACAAGAGGTGATGAAGTTTAAACGGTACAAGGAGCAGTTTGCCTTTCTCCGGGAACACCATATTACAACGCCGGAGGAGATGGAACGTTTTAGCTGGAACAGGAGCGAAAGCAGATCAATACGGACAAGAAAAAGCGGCTCCCTCTGTATCAGGCTCTGGCAGATGTAGAAGCCCTTGCCCCGGCAAAGAAACTCTATGAGGACGGAATGACGGGACTGGAAACGGAGTATAGGCAGTATCTGCAGGCGGTGGATCTGCTGGAGCATTGCGGAGTATCCAGAGAAGCACTGTCCGCACTGAAAGCGGAGGATTACCGGGCATTGGCAGAACTGAATTTGAAAATCAAGGAAAAGCGGAAGATGCTCGCTATGTGCAGGGAGATTCAGAATGGACATCAGCAAATCCAGAGGGAGGTGCAAAGCGCGGAGGGCAGAAATCAACGTGAGCATGAGCAAACAGAACGGTAATGGTCTTGTAGATTTGTTTTGTACGCTGTGCTATACTGAATGCGGAAAGAGCATTGTATTTTGACGCTTGGTAACGGGGGGCGAAGGGCATGGATCAGATCATCATCCATGTGGACATGGACGCCTTTTACGCCTCTGTGGAAATCAGAGACGATCCTTCCCTCAGGGGCAAGCCTCTCATCATCGGTTCTCTCCCCCATGAACGGGGCGTGGTAGCCACCTGCAGCTATGAGGCGAGGAAATATGGCGTTCACTCCGCAATGAATATCAAGGACGCCTACCGCTTATGCCCAAAAGGTGTCTATATGCATCCGAACTTTGACAAGTACAGGGCAGTCTCCGCCCAACTGCACCAGATCTGGAACGCCTACGCCTCCGCATTGGAGTCGGTGGCGCTGGACGAAGCCTATCTGGATGTAACGGAAAAAGCAGGCAGCTGGGAAAACGCCTGTAAGATCGCCCGCACTATCAAGCAGCGGACGCTGGAAGAGCTTGGCCTGACCTGCTCCGTGGGCGTTGCCTACTCCAAGACGGCAGCAAAGACCGCCAGCGAGGAACGAAAGCCGGACGGCTATTATGAGATTCCAACAGCACAGGATTTTGTAAATCTGGTCATCGACCGGGATGTCCGGGTGCTCTACACAGTCGGCGCAAAGACCACAGAGAAGCTGAACGGAATCGGCATTCGGACGGTGCGTGACATTCAGGAAAAACAAAGCGAAGTGGTTCGGCTGCTGGGGAAGCAAGGGCATTGGCTGACCAAACTGGCCTTTGGCATGGACGATCGCAGGGTCAGCCCCTATAAGCCGGAGGACGCTAAATCCATCAGCAGAGAGCTCACCTTTCAGGCGGACGTGGAGGACTATGCTTTTTTGAAGGACGTCCTCCTTTTGCTTTCCATAAGTGTGGAACGACGGGCTTCCAGCGTGGGCTTATACGGAGAGGGCGTCACACTGAAACTGACCTATTCAGATATGAAAAGCATCACTCGCTCTAAAATGGTGCAAAAGACCCGGCTGGCGATCACAATTTATGAGGAGACAGTAAAGCTGCTGGAACAGGTACCGAGAGAATCCGTGAGGTTGATCGGGGTAGGTATCTATCATCTGACAGGAGAGGGCTGGAAGCAGCTTCAACTGGAGGGCTTTTTCCCTGACACGGAATCCGGCAAGGAAGAAAAGACGGCTGCGGCTTTGGAGGGACTGCATCAGAAATATGGTCTGGACTTTGCTGGCAACTTATCTCGGATTTTCCAAGGAGAGACCCTATACAAAACCGTTGAGTATATGAGAAAGCATATGAATGGTGGAAAAACCTCATAGCAAAAACGAGACCTCCTTTGTACTTTGGTTGTACAAGGGAGGTCTTGACATTGTTCGGTCTTTACAGTTTACCCTTCAAATGCACATTTGGTGATATCTACGGCTTTACTTCCGGCTCTCATCCACACCCGCAAGCTGTCTGGCGCATTTTTCAGCAGAGGCAAATTTAAAGTAATGGAAGGGTATGTGGTAAGTGCGTATGTTCTTTATGATTTTATAGAAAAATGCGTGGCTGATGCTGTTTGGCTGGAGCCAGACCATATCCGCATGGCGGATCAGGCTGGCCTCTGGCAGCATATCCCGATCAACAAACCGGATATCCCCTGCCAGCATAGGTTTGATCGCCCTCGACCAGCTGTCGTGACCTCCAAAGACCACGGTGGTATGGCGAACGGTATACGGAAGCGCAACCGCTTCCTCTGCCTCGTCCAACTCTGGCTCCTGTTGGTTTTCCTGATGGAACAGGATCTCCCGCAGCTCCGCCACCTCCTGATGCTCCCGCTGGCTGGTTTGCAGCAGTGTCTCATATTCCCGGCGCAGCGTTCTTGTCTCACGATCCGCCCCGTATGCCATACGCTTCAGCCGTTCATTCTCCGCCTTCAGTGCATCCAGTTCCTCCTGCTGGGACTCATAGGTCATTTTTTCTTGCAGCATAGGCTTGGCATCTGCCTGAACCCGCTCCATCAGAGCAGGCAGAAGTTTTTCTATCATGCTCTCCCCGGCATAGGGAACATGGGACTGATATTTGCTTTCCCCCGCTGCTGCCATGGCATAGAGCATGGGAATTTGCACCTTTTTCCCGGTAATGCCGTAATGCTTCATCAGTCGAAGGGCATCGTCATAGCGGTGGAGATCTCGGGGTGGGATGCAGCCGGTGGCTTCATAGAATACCTGCGCCAGATTCACACGGAACATATCCTCCGGGTCGCTGCTGCGGTTCTGATAGTTTAACTGGTACCAGTCCGTCAGCTCAGGTGGTTGGCTGACAGAGGGAGGACCTGCTTCCGGCTCTGAACCATAATACTGCTGCCAGCGCCAGTCATCCAGATCTTCAAAGTCCACATAATACCAGGGGAGCATAGCTCCGGCGCAGGTATTGATCGCAGAACCCGGGAGATAGAGCCACGGCAGCTCGCTGTCCGTATCCAACAGATAGAGCAGTGCGAAGCACATCTCGTAAGGGTCTCCGGGTTGAAATGAGGAGACGATATCCGCAATTTCGGCGCTGTAATCCTGCTCAACGGTTCCGCGGGGCAGGCTGATCAGGCGGTGAAACAAAAGTGCTGTTCTGGCTACATCAAACCTTATGCGGTCCAATTCGTTTTGCAGTTGTTTCTCCTCTGTCTCAAACCATTGGAACAACTCTCTCGGATCGGTAGTCATCTCTTCCAGTATGCTGGAAGAAAACGACGGGGTTCTCGGGGAGATCATCTGCATGGGTGCAGGCTGCTGCAGTACCGACAGGGAACGCTTTTTCTTCTCCCGTCCCAGCATGTCGACAGCACGTTTGCTCATGTTCTCGTAGAACCGGTTCAGTTTATCGGCTGCTGCCATCTCTCCGGGGGAGAATGTTGCCCGGCAGCGAAAATAGAGGGTGACCAGTTCAAACAGCTTTTCCTCATAGTTTGTGACGGCCTGCTGAATATCCTTCTGTGGTATCATCTCCAGGAGGGCTTCAAATCGTCTGCGGGACGGCACATCCTGATGCTGCACCTGCATGGCGGTCGCCAGATCGGACAGGGTACGGCGGTTGACCTCCCGCTCCTGTGCCTTGCGCTGCGCCCGCTTTTGCCCCGGCAGCTCACAGTCTGCATTTCGGTTTTCAATGGCACAGACCATGCCCATAATGACATCCTCACTGTGGACCGGATCGTACATGGTGACCATATTGACTTCCTGCAGAGAATCATCGTCCCGGGGCAGCAAGGCGGCTGCATCCCGTATTCGTCCGTTCTGCTTGATGTGATCCAGCATCCAGATTGCGGCACCCAGAATGAGGTTCAGATCGTCCTCCTGTTCGTCATAGGATGGAAAAGGTAGCGCATTCACAAACGCCCAGTCCTCCTCAATGGAAAACAGGCCGTCTATGTCAGGACAGACAGGCTGAGCCAGTTCACGAATTCTGGGCATAAATTGAGCAAGCGCTGCGCTGCGGCGTTTTACCCGCACAGGCTCCATATCTGCCAGAATTGGAGCTCCATCGTGAGTGCGTTCAATTTTTCTCGTATGCTCAATCCTTTCTCTGAAGGTACGGCGGATCATGGCCTCGAGCTGGCGAGGATCAGTATAGTCCGGCGTTTCGTATCTTTTAATGGGATGAGCGTTCTTTTTCTGTTGTTTCTTTGCCATGGTACTTCCTTCTATCAGACAATGTTTCGCAGCATGAGTTCCGTTACTCAAACGCCACATTCCAACCGTTATTGTGATATGCCCCAAAACACATTTTCAACTGTTCTGCGTTGGTTTTTTCTACGGCGAGATTCGGTAATTCATCCAGTGTAAAATATCCGCTGGCACTGGTTTCGAGATTTTCCACAAAGGCTCCGCCGATGGAATGGCAGAGGAAAAACAATCTCACTACCTTGAATGGGTACGCCGGTTCCGCATGCCGATCTCTATCCTGAACAGCAATCAATTTGTCCACAACGATGTCCAGTCCGGCCTCTTCCTTCGCTTCTTTGACGGTATTTTCCGCTGGAGACAGATTGTAGTCACACCAGCCTCCCGGAATCGTCCATCTCCCGTCCCGTTCACGGACAAGGAGGATTTTCCCCTGATCAATGATAGCGGCTCGAGTATCAATTTTGGGTGTTTGATAACCAATTTCATTGCAGAAAAGCACCTTCACCTTTTCAAATGGAAGGCCGGTCCGCTCCGCCATCATTTCCGCAGAAATCTCTCTGATCCGCTGGTAACGTTCCTTGTCAAAATCATCCTTTCCATAATACAGTCCAGCCTGCGCAAGACTTTGCAATTCCTTTGCCCATTCCATGATCTGATCCATATTAAATAGCTTCCTCCCAGCTAATCTATCTCGTTGCAGTATAAACCAGAACGGCAATGATTACAACAAAGAAAGCAAAGGGCATCAAAGCAACATATTATTCGAGTACCCTTCCCCCGCCTCAGACGACCTACGGCCTGAGGTTCATTTTATCCCCAAAAGAGGTGACCGCGGCGAGGCCGCAGACCAAATGGTGCGCATGATGCTCTCCGGCGGTGAAGTGACCGTCCGGCTGGGCGCATCAGCCATCAAAAACCTTGCGGCCATTACCATTGCATTAGCCCGCAACCACAAAACCCTTTCCGGCAAGGTGCAGATGAAGCAGATGCTCCAGCAGACCCGTGACCTGCGGCTGTTCTCCATGACGAAAGAGGAGTACAAAGCGTTCCGAAAGGAGGCGGGACACCAGAAACTCCTCTATGCCACCATCCGGGACAAGCGCACCGGGCAGATTGATCTGGAGCGGGCCAACCATGTTTTTGACCGCATGACCTATCGTGGCGCAGGCACTCAGTCCAAGGAGCAGAAGAAAGACGCTCCGGAACAGGAGCGTCCGCCAAAAAAAGGCAGTCGGTCAGAGCCGGACTTATCCGTGCAAAGAGACAGCTCCAGTTCCGAGAGATCAGCGTCCGGCAGGCAGAGCCGGACGACGAATGACAAGCGTTTCTCTGTGGGAGATCAGCTTCGAGCCTACCGGAAGTATCTGGACAGCAAGCATTCCTCTCACGCCAGAGAAATCGAACCCAAGATCAAACCGCCCAAAACGAGGTGATCTCAACTGAAAAAGCACTCCGGGTCAGAGGTGTTCCTCTGGCTCTTTTTGTATCCCTTCGTAGTCTGGGCGGCGCTGTTAGTGGCCCAGTCGCTGGGCGGCAACCTGCTGGAACTGCTCACTGCTCTGACCGATGCCCTGCGAAACCCTTTCATCCTCCGATGGACAGACAAAAGCCTGCCCTCCATCCTCATCTCCACGGCTGTG
>OMVL01000026.1 GCA_900314485.1 uncultured Eubacteriales bacterium | reverse complement strand
CCTAATTATACGCCGGCAGCCGACTCTTGAACAGAGCCGGCTGTCGTTAGTTTCTGTCATATGAACTTTGGGGCTGCCTCGTTTTAGTGAGACAGCCCCTTTCACTGCGTTTAGAATTGATCAACGCCGTTGGAAATGAGCACAGTAGGAACCAGCCACATGACCAGGAAGAACAGAATGTTCATCAAACTCAGGGAGCCGTAGGCGCTCATCAGCGTGAGGTAAAAGCCCATCAGCCCTCCGACCACCGAGCCCGCCACAGTGATGAAGGCATTGAGCCGCACCACCGAGCGCATCCGGCGGCCGCCCATAATGGCGTCTGCGTAGGGGGCAATGCCCTCCCGGAAGATGAGGGCACCCAGGGTGCTGTTGTGGGGCTGTCCCTTGGCGGACAGCTCATGCCGCCGCTCCACCGCCGGGTACTGCATCCGCTCCGCCTGGAGCTTGAATCGCTGACGCAGGACATCCGGGGTGATATTGAAGTCCCTGGTAGCCAGAATAGGGTGGATCCCTCCGGTCAGCAGGGCGTGAATGGTGGGGCGGACCGTTCTTGGCAGGCTGTAATTGAGGGCGAAGCTGCCCTGCAGCCGGTCATTGACGACGCAGAACACAGCGCTGCGCAGCTGATAGCCGGGGTCAATGGAGATGCCGTGGACCTGGAGATAGCCGGCGGTGCCAATCATCACCGTGTCGCCCCGGATGACGCCGGTAAAGCCCCCCTCCTCGCTCCAGTTCAGGTTGTCCACCCGGCGGTAGAAGCCGCCCTGGATGCGGACCTGATCGTCAAAAATCTTGGCAAGTCCGGTATCCGCCTCCCGAATCATGGAGGCGGTGCAGCCGGTCAGCTTTTCCAGTGACACATCGCCGAAGTTATGGATGCCGGTGAACTGAACAGAGCCTTCCGGGAACAGGTCCCGGTCGGTCAGCACAATGCCTGCGTCTCCCTGCATGGAGGCAATTCCGTCCCAGCCCGCCAGCACAGCTCCTGAACGGTGGAGCCGCTTGACCAGTTTGCTGTAAGGGAGTCCGTAGGCCAGGGTGGCGGACAGGGGCGTTGCCAGAACAAAGATCACCGACCAGCTCCAGATGAGCTGCTGGGGATTCTTCTGTCCCACCACGGAGAGGATGCCGAAGAGGAAGCAGGCGATCATCATCACCGGGGTGACGTAGCGGCAGGCCCGCTCCACACCGTCCGGCTCCTGGATCTGACTGCCAAAGCTCTTAGCCGTGCCCGGCTCCTTGACAAACACGCCCTTGCCGTTCCACTTATCCTCATCCATGGTCAGCCGCTCGAATTGGCTGCGGGTATAGGCGTCTTCACAGGCGTCCCGCTGGCCCCGTTTTTTCCGGCAGTTGCCCCAGGCCACCGCCCACAGGCTCAGCGCCGCAAAGCCGCAGAACGGCAGAGGCCCTTCCCTGCCCAGCAGAGCGTACCACAGACCGTCAACGATAGCCAGGAAGATGCCGATGGAGGAGAGGGTATTCAGTCCCGGCCTGCCCCGGACCAGACGCATGACTCCCTCCAGCAGGGTATCCAGCCCGATGCCGCAGGCGGCCGCCAGTCCCAGCACCAGAATGATGCCGGTAAGCCGCAGATTCTCCTGCAAAAAGGCCACTTGGATAAAGGGCAGTTCGCCCCCGGCAATGGCGGTGACAACTAAGAGCAGCAGGGCAAGGACAAACAGGAAGGGCAGCCTGCCCTGTCCGCTCTTATAGCTGGCCCCATAGATGCGGTACAGCTGCTTGGGAGAGGTGTCCGGCGCCCGGCGGACGGACGCCTCTTTCTCCTCTTTTTTCCGCTCTGCCTTTTCCTTTCGGCGGGAGGGTTTGGGGGGCACCCGCTCCTCGTCAGTGCCGGGAATCAGCTGCTCTACCTGCTGGTAGATAGCTTCCTCCTCCTCTTCCTCCTCATTGTCATGGCGGAACATGGTGCCGGCAAACTCGTCTGCCTGTTCCCGCCAGGCATCAATCTTCTTTTGCAGCAGACCGGGCTTTTCCTCCGGCATCTGGACGACCTTTTGCGGCTGGGGTCGGGCGGCCTTGGCAGCCGCCTGCTGTTTTGCCAGCCGCTCCCGCTCCGCCGCCTGGCGTTCCCGCTCCTCGTCCCGACGCTTTGTCTCGGCGGCCTTTTGCCGCTTCACCCGCTCCCGATGGGCCTTGCGCTCTGCCTGCCATTCCTCCCAGCGGGCCACCATGCGCTGAAGCACAGTGGGATCTTCCGCTTCTTCGTCCTCACTGTCTTCTTCGTCCTCACTGTCCGCTTCGTCCTCTTCTCCGTCCCCTTCTTCATGCTCCTCATCAGAGGGGGCCGGCTGCATCTCTTCTTCCGAAAGCGCTTCGGCTTTCTCTTCGAAAGGCTCCTCCGCCGGCGCTTCCTCCGGCTCGGAGGAGTCCTGCCGCTGTTGGAGCTGCTCCTCCGGCCCGGCCGGAGGTTCCTCCGGGGGAACGTTGCGCCGGGCGTTTTTCTCCAGCATGGCCTCCAGTTCATCCGCCTCTTCATCCTCCTGTAAGGTCAGGAGGGTACGGGAGGAGGATGCCCCGCGCCGGGAGGCGTCTACATTCAGGGTCAGCACCCGGAAATTGCGCTCCGGCTGCTGCTCCTCTGCGGGAGACTGTTCCCGCTTTTCTTCGTCTTTCACAGTATCACCTATATCCAAATTTCCGGTCCGTTAACCCCGCTGCCGTACTGCCTCATAGAGCAAAATCGCCGCTGAGGCCGAGGCGTTGAGGGAATTGAGCTTGCCCTTCATGGGGATGCTGACGGTGAAATCGCAGTTCTCCGCCACCAGACGGCTCATGCCGCTGCCCTCGGAGCCGATGACGATGGCCGCAGGGCCCTTCAGGTCCGCCTGATAGAGATTCACCGCCCCGTCTGCCGCCGTGCCGAAGATCCAAAGGCCCTGCTCCTTCAGCTCCTTGAGACAGGCCGTCAGATTGGCCACCCGGGCCACCGGCACGTGGGAGACAGCTCCGGCGGAAGTCTTGGCCACCACGGCGGTCAGGCCGGCGCTCCTGCGCTTGGGAATGATGACCCCGTGAGCCCCGGCGCACTCGGCAGTGCGGATGATTGCGCCCAGATTGTGGGGATCGGAGATTTCGTCGCAGATGACGAGGAGAGGGGACTCTCCCCGCTCCGCCGCCACGGCCAGAATGTCGTCTACGCTGACATACTCCCGGACGGCGGCCACGGCGATGACGCCCTGATGGGCGTGGGTCTGGCTCATATAGTCCAGCTTGCGCCGGTCCACATCCACCACCACGATGCCCTTTTCTCTGGCCTTGGAGGCGATATGGCCCAAAGTGGCGTCTGTCTCCCCTCGGGCGATCATAATTTTATCCATATTCGTGCCCACACGCAGCGCCTCGATCACGGCGTTGCGCCCCTCGATCATGCCGTCAGCAGGGCTGTCCGGGCGGGGACGGCGTTCTCTTTTTTCGTTCAACAGTGATGTCCTCCTGTCACAGTGCAATGATGCAATTATGGTAACTCAGTTTCAGTATAGCATATTTTTTCTCATATCAAAAGCGAAAAAACGGATTTTTCATCATTCATTCATCCGTTCTGTCATTTTTTGGCTCCTCTGCCCCATTGTCTCAGCATAGGCTGTTTCATTCACGGAACACTAATCGCAGCGTTTGAGATCTATTTTTTATTTATATATATCAAATTGGAAACTTTTTACTGGCAATTTCCGAAATCCCTTACTCGTTCGAAGCCGGGTGCGCTCCACCTTCCAACAGTGGTGGGGTTTGGCGATTTTGGGCGGGGTGGATTCTTCTCTGCCGGGCATAGTAAAGGGGCAGGCGTTTTTTGTCGGATGGAGAAATGGGGGATGAATATGCAGGAGGAACGACAGACACACCCTTGGTTTTGGCCGGCGGCCAGGGGTATGCTGATACTGCTGACTGTGCTGCTGATGGGTCTTTCGGCAATGCGGGCAGAAGCGGTGAGTACGGAGACATCGGCCCCGGCACCGGGTCCGCGGTATCTGGTGCCGGTGGGACGGACGGTGGGCATTAAGCTCTTTGCCAGAGGCGTCATGGTGGTCGGCCTGACCGATGTGGCCACAGAGACGGGGAGCTGCTCGCCCGCCAAGAGCTGCGGGCTGAAAACAGGGGACATTATCACCCAGATCAACGGGACGAGGGTGGACACCATTGAGGAGGTACAGGCAGTCCTTGCTCAGAGTGACGGGGAGGTGGAGATCGAGGCCACCAGAGGGCGAAAAGCGCTGACCTTTTACCCGGACGCCCTGCCCTGCACTGCCGACGGCAGCTATAAGCTGGGGGCGTGGATCCGGGACTCCATGGCGGGCATCGGCACTGTCACCTTCTATGACCCGGAAACCGCCACCTTTGCCGCCCTGGGCCACGGCATCAATGACGTGGACACAGGACTTTTGATGCCCCTTCAGTCCGGAGCCATTATGCCAAGCCGTGTCTCCGGCGTGGTTGCCGGGGAAAAAGGCTGTCCGGGAGAGCTGCATGGCAGCTTTGATCTGACCAGAGACATTGGCAGTCTCACCGCCAACACGGACTGGGGCATCTTCGGTCAGGCGGAGGCAGGGCTCTTTGACGGCGAGGCGGTGGAAGTTGCCCGCGCCGGAGAGCTGAAAACCGGGGCGGCCACCATTCTTGCCAACGTGTCCGGGGACACAGTGGAGGAATATGAGGTAGAGATCCTCCGGGTCTATCCCGCCGGGGGCAAGGAGCATCAGAGTTTGATGCTCCGGGTAACAGACCCACGGCTTCTGGAGCAGACCGGCGGCATCGTCCAGGGAATGAGCGGCAGTCCTATCCTGCAAAGCGGAAAGTTAGTGGGGGCCGTCACCCATGTACTGGTCAACGATCCCACGCGCGGGTATGGGATCCTGGCAGAGGACATGTTGGCAGCCTTGGGATAATGGGCAAAGAGCAAGACCTTTTGGCCTTGCTCTTTGCGTATTTAGCCGAAATTTCCCGCTGTTATTTGACATCTTGATGAGAAACCGATAGAATGAATGCAGTGCATCCCAGCACTTTTTACAGCCGGGCAGCTTTTACGGAACGAGGCAAACAACCATGATGACTTTAGAAGATTTCAAAGCGGCGAGGAATGTACTCAAAGGCGTCCTGCGGGACACCCATCTCATCCCCTCCGCCTATTTTTCTGCCGCCTGCGGCAACAACGTCTACTTTAAGCCTGAAAATATGCAGGTCACCGGAGCGTATAAGATCCGGGGCGCTTACTATACCATCTCCACCCTCTCAGACGAGGAGAAAGCCCTGGGCCTGATCACCGCCTCTGCCGGCAACCATGCCCAGGGTGTGGCCTACGCCGCCCAGAAGGCAGGCGTCCCCGCCACTGTGGTCATGCCCACCACCACTCCCCTCATCAAGGTGGAGAATACCAAGAGCTACGGGGCCACTGTGGTCCTCCACGGCGGCAGCTTCGACGACGCCGCCGCCAAGGCAGCGGAGCTCTCTGCCCAGCAGGGTCTGACCTACATCCACCCCTTTAACGATCTCCGTATCGCCACGGGTCAGGGCACCATCGCTTACGAGATCTTCTCCGATCTCCCCGATGTGGATGTGATTCTGGTGCCCATCGGCGGCGGCGGACTGGCCTCCGGTGTGTCCACCCTGGCCAAGCTCTTAAACCCCAGCGTCAAGGTGATCGGCGTGGAGCCGGAGGGAGCTGCCTCTATGAAGGCCTGTCTGGAGGCAGGGCAGATCGTTACCCTCCCCACAGTGGAGACCATTGCCGACGGCGTGGCTGTCAAGACGCCCGGCGACAAGGTGTTCCCCTATCTCCAGAAGCATCTGGACGGCATCATCACCGTTCGGGACGAGGAACTGGTCAACTGCTTCCTTGACATGACGGAAAAGCACAAGATGATTGTAGAGAACGCAGGTCTCCTCACCGCAGCAGCCCTCTATCATCTGGACTGCAAGGGACAGAATGTGGTCTCCATCCTCACCGGCGGCAATATGGACGTTATCACCATGGCCTCCATCATTCAGCACGGACTCATCAACCGCAGCCGGGTGTTCACCTTCTCTGTCCATCTGCCTGACCGCCCCGGCGAGCTGCTGCGGGTAGCCGAGCTGATTGCCGATCTGAAGGGCAACATCATCAAGCTGGAGCACAACCAGTTTGTCAACATCAACCGCCAACACGGCGTGGAGCTGAAGATGACGCTGGAGGCCTTCGGCGCAGAGCACAAGCAGTCCATTCTGGGCGCCCTGCGCAAGGAGGGCTATGACGCCGCCGAGACGGCAACGTCATCGGTCTATGACGGATGACGTTGCATCTGCCGTAGGGGTGCGGCTTGCCACACCCCGGGTCAAAGCAAAAACAACGGGCGTGCCGAGGCGCGCCCCTACTGATCGATATTCGATCTCATTTCGATTAAGGAGTTTATCATGCAGTACCTTCCCCCCGCCCTGGAGTCCCTGGTAGAGCACTTCAACCGTCTGCCCGGCATCGGCGCCAAATCCGCCCAGCGGCTGGCTTTTTACGTGCTGGACCTCCCCAAAGAGGAGGCCGAGGCCTTCGCCCAGTCCATTCTGGAGGCAAAGCAGGCCATTACAAGCTGTCCTGTCTGTCAGAATCTGACGGAAGGTGACGGCCCTTGCGCCCTGTGTTCCAGTCTCCGCCGGGACCGCAGTACCGTCTGTGTGGTGGCCGACCCCAAGGACGTCATCGCCATGGAGCGCTCCGGTGAGTATAACGGGCTGTATCACGTCCTCCACGGCGTTCTCTCCCCTATGAATCATGTGGGACCGGACGACCTCAGAATCAGCCAGTTGGTCAGCCGTGTGGCCTCCGGTGAGGTCCGGGAGGTCATCATGGCCACCAACCCCGACACTGAGGGCGAGACCACTGCCATGTATTTGAGCCGTCTCCTCCACCCCTTTGAGGTGAGGATCACCCGCCTTGCCTACGGTGTCCCGGTAGGGAGCCATCTGGAATATGCCGACGACGCCACCCTGGCCAGAGCGCTGGAGGGCCGGCAGGAGATCTGACGCAGGGCAGAATGGGCTGTGTGTGTAAAGGGATATATCTTAACAGGTATTTAATTCCAGCAAAAAATATGCTGAAATCGGCGGGCAGCTATTGACCTTGCTGAAAAATCAGATTACAATAATTACAATACGAATTTGATTCGCCAAAAACTGACAGGTATTTCACGACAATTCCGGCCCCGGCCGGGCGCAATATAGGAGGAAAGTAACATGGCCATTGGATTTGAACCGGTCCCTGAAACCGTCGTTGATATTAAGGTCATCGGCGTCGGCGGCGCCGGCACCAACGTTGTCAACCGCATGGTGCTCTCCGGCACCCAGGGCGTTGACTTTATCGCAGTAAACACCGACAAGCAGGCACTGGACGCCTCCAGCGCCAACTATAAGATCCAGATCGGCGAGAAGCTGACCCAGGGCAAGGGCGCAGGTGCCAACCCCGAAGTGGGCAAGCAGGCTGCCGAAGAGAGCCGCAGCCAGATCGCCAAGGCTCTGGAAGGCACCGACATGGTCTTTGTCACCTGCGGCATGGGCGGCGGTACCGGTACCGGCGGCGCTCCCATTGTCTCCGAGGTCGCCCGGGAGCAGGGCATCCTGACTGTCGGCGTGGTCACCAAGCCCTTCGGCTTTGAGGGCCGCCGCAGAATGCAGCAGGCCGAGGAGGGCATTGCCCAGCTCAAGGGCAAGGTCGACTCCCTCGTCATCATCCCCAACGACCGGCTGAAGCACGCCACCGATCAGAAGATCACCTTTGCCAACGCCTTTGAGATCGCCGACGACGTGCTGCGTCAGGCTGTGGAGTCCATCTCCGACCTCATTAAGAACGTGGGCTTTATCAATCTGGACTTCGCCGACGTCACTGCCGTCATGAAGGACGCAGGTCTGGCTCACATGGGCGTGGGCCGTGCCGCCGGCAAGGGCAAGGCAGAGGAAGCCGCCCGTCTGGCCGTCTCCTCCCCCCTGCTGGAGACCTCCATTAATGGCGCCAAGGGCGTTCTGGTCAATGTGACCGGCTCCATGGACATCGGTCTGGAGGAAGTGGAGACCGCTGCCAACCTGGTGCAACAGGCCGCTAACCCCGACGCAAATATTATCTTCGGCGCCACCTTTGACGAGAGCCTGGAGGACGAGATCAGGGTCACCGTCATTGCCACCGGCTTTGACCGGGCGGACGAAGTGGTGGAAAAGCCCTTCTCCCAGGCCGCCGAAAAGGTCGCCGCTGCCGAAGCTCCTCAGGCTGCAGAGCCCGCCGCTGCGGAGACTGCTTCCTCCAAGGAGGAGGACCCCTTCGACGACATCTTTGCCATCTTCAACAAGCGTCGGTAATGCTACCTGTAACGACCGTCGGGACCTCCTGACGGTCGTTTTCTCTTTCTGTCGAAATTTCATGGAAAAGGGGTGATACCCATGGCAGGCAGCCGGCTCAAATCAAGACCCGGGCGAAAAAGCGGGCTGAATCGCCTGCTCATCGCGCTCATTGTCATCCTTCTGACGCTCATCGCCGCAATGGGGACAGTGCTGCTGATCCGCCATGCTCAGTCGGAGCCGGAAGAGGAGGAGACGCCGGAGACCGTACATATCGGTGGTCAGGACGTGGTCATCAATCAGGAGCTGAACCGCAGCGACCTGGAAGAGGCGCATTTTACATCCGATGATACCGGGACGATTACCTATTCCGGCTCTGCCCTCTACGGCGTGGACGTCTCCGCCCATCAGGGGGAGATCGACTGGTCGGCGGCGGCAGGAGACGGCATTGAATTTGCCATTCTCCGCATCGGAAGCCGGGGGTATTCCGCCGGTGCCATTCGTGCGGACGCCTGCTTTGAGCAAAACTATACCGGCGCACAGGAGAACGGTATTTTGGTGGGGGCCTATTTCTTCTCCCAGGCGGTCAGCGTGGAGGAGGCCGTAGAGGAGGCGGAGCAGGTACTCTCCTGGCTGGATGGCCGGGCGCTGGACGGCCCCGTGGTCTACGACTGGGAGACCATCGAGGACGACGTTGCCCGGACAGATGAGGTCCCCGGCGAGACAGTGACTGCCTGCGCCCGGGCCTTCTGCGACACCATCTCCGCCGGGGGCTATACCCCCATGCTCTACTGCAACGGCATGCTGGGCTATCTCAGCTATGACCTCACCGAGTTACAGGACATTGGCGTCTGGTATGCCGAATACGGAGACTACCCCAGCTACGCCTACGCCATGGAGCTATGGCAGTACACCAACACCGGCTCCGTCGCCGGCATTCAGGGCAATGTCGACCGGGACATCTGGTTTCGCAAGTAAAAAGCGGGTCTGACCAGGATTTTTCCGCGTCAGACCTCTTTTTCAGAAAAATAGAGAGATAACACCCTGCTCTGATCGCAATTTTTCGCCAGAAATTGAAAATCTGGTTTGGAAGCTTTGACATTTCCCACAAAAGCGAGTACAATATCTTTGCTGGATCTTCTTTTCGGAAGGTCCGGCATCACATTGCTGCAAAGGATGGGGTGCACATGGATCAACTGGATATGGAAATCCTGGGCTGTCTGCAGGAGAACGCACGGCTCTCCGCCTCTAAGATCAGCCGGAAGGTCAATCTATCCATCTCATCGGTATTAGAGCGGATCCACAGGATGGAGGAGCAGGGGGTCATTCAGCGTTACACCGCCATTGTGGACCAGACCAAGCTGGGCCGCCCGCTGATGATGCTCATGGGCGTCTCCATGGCAAGCCCCCAGTTTTACGAGAGATTTGAGGAGAAGATCAAAGCAGAGCCGGACGTGATCTGCTGTGAGTATCTCACCGGCAATATGGACTATCTGCTCCGGGTCACTGCCCAGTCCCATCAGCATTTGCAGGATCTGCACCACCGCATTGCCATGATGGAGGGCGTAGCCTCCATTACCAGCTACTATGTGCTGAAAAGCGTGAAAGACGAATAAAAAGCAGCGGACCTACAGCCCCGTCGGGGATTGCAGGTCCGTTTTTATGGCAATTTTAGGTTCAGTCGTCTCTGGAGAGATGGGCCTGCCCCTCAGCCCGAGTCATATCCAGCGTCCCGGTATCGTTGGGGCCCCAGTTTTCAGAGATATACTTTTCCTCCGCGGCAGTCAGCATTTTCAGGTCGTAGGCAAAATCATCCGCCAGACCCATCTTCACAGACAGACGGTTTTCGTACAGCATGACGAGGTAGCTGGAGGAGGCGGAGAGGTCAATGCTCTGCACCTTGCTCAGCATGTTCTTCTCCTCCAGCGCCGCCAGCAGGCCCTTCAGTCCCTTGGCCTTGAGGCTGTCCTCCTCGGCTACGGCAAACTCGGTGCCCACTGCCGGCTCGACCAGTGTCAGACCGGTGATCTCCGGATAGCCCCCGTTTTCGGACACCTGTTCCAGCAGCTTGCCGCCGGAATCCACGTACCAAATCTGACTGCCGCTGACGATGGCTCCTGCGGGAACGGTCTCCTCCACCTCGATCACCACCCGCTCCGGTGGGATCAGGCGGATATTGACCCGCTTCAGGTACGGCAGCGCCTCCTCCATCTGCCGGGCGATCTCCCGGCGGGGGATGCGGAAGAGATTTTCGCCCGCTTCCAGCCCGGAGACCTCCAGCAGTTCCTCCTCGGTGTAGCGCTGATTGCCTTGGACCTCGAATTTGTTGGCCTTGAAAAAGACCATGGAGCCGGCCACCACTGCCGCAATGATGAGCAGGGTGGACAGGACGATATAGATATGGAACAGCCGTCCGCTCTTTCGGCGGCTTCTTGGCTGATGCTTGCGCCGTGTTGCCATAGCGTTTTGCTCTCCTTTGTATCAATTGCGGTAAATGGCGCCCCCCAAGGCCGCCAGACGTTCTGTCAGGTCGGCATAGCCCCGGTCGATGTGGTGCAGGCCGCTGATGCGGCTCTCTCCTTCCGCCCCAAGGGCTGCCACTACCAGAGCGGCTCCGCCCCGGAGATCCGCCGCTTCCAGGTTGGCCCCGTGGAGCTTCTCCGCCCCGCAGACCACTGCCACCCGCCCCTCGACCCGGATGTCTGCCCCCATACGGACCAGTTCCTGGGTGTGGCGATAGCGGTTTTCAAACATGGTCTCCACAAACACCGTGGTCCCCCTGGCCTTGGTCAGCGCGGCCATGACGGGGGGCTGAGCGTCGGTGGGAAAGCCGGGATAGGGTGCCGTCCGCACCGGAGGCACACTGCGCAGTCTGCCGTCGCTCTCCAGCCAAATTCGCCGCTCCTCTGCTCGGATGCGGCAGCCGGCAGCGGAAAACAGGTCGGTGATGAGCACCAGCTGGCTTCTGGGCACGCCCTCTACTTCGATCTCCCCTCCGGCGATGGCCGCTGCAGAGAGATAAGTGGCAGCGCAGATCCGGTCGGCCATGACGGTGTATTCCGCCATGTGCAAAGGAATACCTCCCTCCACCACGACGGCGGAGCTGCCGGCGCCCCGGACTCTGGCCCCACAGGCGTTCAAAAACTGCTGAAGGTCTACGATCTCCGGCTCCCGGGCGGCGTTGTAAATGACTGTCTCCCCTTTTGCCCCGCAGGCCGCCAGCATGGCGTTCTCCGTAGCTCCCACGCTGGGAATGGTGAGACTGATCTCCGTCCCGCGCAGGCCCTTGGTCCGGCAGCGGAGGTCGCCCCCCTTCTCCCGTATGTCCGCACCCAGCCGGCGAAGTGCCGCCAGGTGGAGGTCGATGGGCCGGGGACCCAGTTCACAGCCTCCAGGTGCGCAGAGTCTTGCCTCTCCCGTCCGGGCCAGAACGGCCCCCAAAAAGATGACGGAGGACCGCATCTCCCGCATGAGATGGTCCGGGATGTCACAGCGGTCCAGCGTACTGGAATCCACCGTCACCGTCTGGCCCTCCCTGCTCACCCGGCAGCCCAGATGCTCCAAAATCGCCACTGTGGCGTCCACATCGGACAGCCGGGGGCAGTTATGTATCACGCTGACGCTGCCGGAGAGAATGGTGGCTGCCAGAATGGGCAGCACACTGTTCTTTGCCCCGTGGACGTGGACGGCCCCCTCCAGCCTTTTGCCGCCGGAGATGATGATCTCGCTCATTGTTCTTCCTCCCCATAGTTTTGTGTCATACTATGAGGGAGAAGAGAAAAACGTGATTATCCCAAAATTCTCACTTCATCAGATCCTTCAAGGCCCGATAGATTCGCTCGTTAGCGTCGGAGACAGAGAGCTGGGACAGCTTGCGGCTCATGGCCCTCAGGCCATCCTTATCAGCGAGCATCTCTGTCACCGTGTCATACAGCCGGTCGCCGGAGCAGACAGGCTCCAGCATGAGCACAGCGCCGCCCTGATCGGAGAGGAGTCTTGCGTTCTTCTCCTGATGATTTGCCGTCACGTTGGGGCTGGGCACCAGGATGCTGGGCTTTGCAATGGCGGAGATCTCCGCAATGGTAGAGGCTCCCGCCCGGCTGAGCACCACATCTGCCGCCGCCATGCAGACCGGCATGTCGTAGATATACTCCCGGACATCCACGTTGGGATAGTCCTTCAGGTCAATGCCCCGTCTGTCCAGTTCCTCCATGACGCCCTTATAGTACCGCTGGCCAACGCCGTAAATGTGGTGGAAGGGCGTGCCTTCCGTGCACTCCCGCTCTACAAAATCCACCATGTGCTGATTCATCTTGAGGGCACCCAGGCTGCCCCAGGTGGTGAGGACCACAGGGAGATCGTCGGTATAACCCAGTCTCTGCCGGGCTTCCCGCCGGTCAAGGACAAAGAAGTCCCCCCGCACCGGCGTGCCGGTGACCTGGACCTTCTCCGGGTCTGGATAGTGACTTTTGCTCTCTTCAAAGCCCACCATGACCAGATCCACCACCTGAGCCAGCATTTTAGTGGTGAGGCCGGGGAAGGCGTTGGACTCATGGACAGCAGTGGGAATGCCCCGTTTGGCCGCCGCCCGGACGACGGGGTATGAGGCGTAGCCGCCGGTCCCTACCACCAGGTCAGGCTGGAATTCGTCCAGGATCTTGGCTGCTTGACGGCGGGACTTGCTGAGATTCTTGGCCGTGGTCAGATTGTGCCTGATGCCGTTGAGGCTCAGGGAGCGGTAAAAACTGGTGATCGTCACCGTTTTGATGGGAAAGCCCTCTCTGGGCACCAAAAGCTGCTCCATTCCCCCGTCAGCGCCCACAAAGAGCACCTCTGCATTGTTTCGCTCCCGGAACATCCGGGCCAGGGCCAGGCCGGGATTGATGTGTCCGGCAGTACCGCCGCAGGTAAAGAGTACTTTCATAACCTTCTCCGTCCTTTCCTTATCCCTGTTTCGGCGCCGGGATCTGTCGCGACACCGCAAGCACCAGCCCCATCTCCGCCAGCTGAATGACCAGGGCCGTTCCGCCGTAGCTGAAGAAGGGCAGGGAGATACCCGTGGAGGGGATGAGATTGGTGACGACGCCGATATTCATAAACACCTGCACCGCCAACAGCGTGGTGACGCCCACGACCATCAGGGAGCCGAACCGGTCTCTGGCATGGATCGCCAGCCAGTAGCCCCGGAGGATGAGCAGGGCAAAGAGCAGGATAATCAGCGTAGCGCCGATGAGTCCCAGTTCCTCGCTGACAATGGCAAAGATGTAGTCATTCATGTTTTCCGGCAGGTACAGGTACTTCTGCCGGCTCAGGCCGAAGCCCAGGCCGGAGACGCCGCCGGAGGCCACAGCATAGATGGACTGAATGACCTGGAATCCCTTATCCAGCGGGTCAGACCAGGGGTCTCGCCAGACAGTGATACGGCTGGAGTTATAGCCGATGACAAAGATAAAGAACAGTCCGCCCAGAGCAGCCGCGCTGCCGCCCAGCACGAACCAGCCCCAGTGGATGCCGGCGGCAAAGAGAATGGCGGCCGCCGCTGCGAAAATAAGCAGAGTTGCTGACATGTGGGGTTCCAGCATGAGGAGTCCTGCGATCAAGACCAGCACCACTCCATAGGGGATCAGCTCGCCAAAACCGGTGCGGTTGCTGATCCAGGACAGGATGTCTGCCCAGTAGCTGAGGTTGGACTGGCGCTTTTTCCGCTTGGGGAACTGCTTGCTCATCTGCTGCATCCGGATCTGCGCCACCGGGCGCTTGGAGAGGGACGCCGAGAAGTAGATGACAACTGCGATTTTTGCGATCTCTGACGGCTGGAAGGTGGTAAAGCCCAGATTCAGCCACCGCTTTGCGCCGTTCAGGCTGATGGCAAACGGCCGGGGCAGCACCTTAACCGCAATCAGCAGCACAATGGCGATACCCAGCGCCAGAAAGCCCATCCAGCGCATATGCTGATAGTCAATACGGGAGACGACATACATGACAACGATACCGATGACGGCATAAATTGCCTGCCGTTTGAAGTAGTACATGGGGTCAAAGTGGGTTTTCTCTGAGATGCTGGCGGCATAGGCGGAAGCTGATAGCAGCATGACCAGTCCGATGCCTAAGAGCAGCAAGGTCAGCATGAGGAAGGGCATATCCATCGGTCCACGGGCCCACTGCTGCTCGCGGGTCAAATCTCGCTTTGTTCTCCATGGCAGAGCCATTGGCATTGCACGTCCTTTCTGTGCGGGGGGTGAATTCTCCATGGGGGAGAATAAAACGTTCTTCGTAGGGGCGATTTACGAATCGCCCCTACGAGGTAGACTCGGCATTCACATGGTGAACCGTCCCGCAACCCCCAAAAATGCCAGCAGGCAGCCGGCCACCGTGACGGCAGTAAAGACGGCGAACACCTTCTTCTCGCTCCATCCGCCCATCTCAAAATGGTGGTGGAGGGGCGCCATACGGAAAATGCGCTTGCCGTGGGTCAGCTTAAAGTAGGTGACCTGAATGATGTCGCTGAGGGTCTCGGCAATATAGATGATGCCCACCAGAATGAGGGCAACAGGGATGTCCAGTCCGAAGGCCAGTCCCGCCACGGCGCCGCCCAAAAACAGAGAGCCGGTATCGCCCATAAAGACCTTGGCGGGATGGAAGTTATAGATCAGAAAGCCGCCCAGACTGCCGAAGAGCGCTGCGGCAAAGATGCCCAGCTCCTGATAGCCCCACATCACTGCCACCACGGTAAAGAAGATGGCGACCGGCATTGTGACGCCGGCGGCAAGGCCGTCTACGCCGTCAGTCAGGTTGACGGCATTTACCGTGCCCACCATGACAAAGGCGGCAAACATCATATAGAGGATCCAGGGCAGCTGAACGGTCACATTTGCAAAGGGGATATAAATTCGGGAATCCAGATAGCCAAAGTAGCGGAGCAGCACGGTGAACAAGATCGCCGCTGCCAGCTGCAGCAGGAACTTCTGAGAGGCAGTCAGGCCCTCGTTCTTCTTGTACTTCACCTTCATATAGTCGTCAAAAAAGCCGATGCCGCCGTAGACCAGGGCAAACAGGAACACAAACAGTCCGCCGAGTTTTCCCTGCATCAGGTTCGGGAGCCCCGCCGTCACCAGAGCGACTAAAATGCCCACAATGAACATAATGCCGCCCATGGTGGGGGTACCCTGCTTGTTCAGGTGCCACTTGGGGCCGATCTCCTTGATGGTCTGGCCCGCCTTCAGGGCGGCCAGCCAGGGGACCAGAACCTTACCTACCGCCCCGCTGACTGCAAAGGCGATCAATGCTGCGATCAATACTCTCATCTTTCGAAACCTCCAACGCCTGGGAATCCAACACATGGGTTAGCATACCACATTTGGCGTTTCCTTTCTACCCTCTTTTGGTCAGTTGTCCTGTGTGTCCGGCAGCTCGCCGCCGTTATCCGCCGTCTGGCCGGCATCACTCTCGGAGAACTGGACGTCCACCACATAGCCCCGCCGGACCTTGGTGCCGGGATCCACGCTCTGGCCGGAGCAGACGGTGGTGCTGGTATAATAGCCGTTAGTGCCGGTGGCCCGCATAAACAGGCCCAGATCATTCAGCGTCTGGATGGCCTGTTTGGGAGACTGGCCCCTCAGGTCCGGCATATCCACCGTATCGGTGGGGGCCTCCTCACCCATGTAGAGGATGACCTTACTGTTTTGCGGCACATAGTTGCCGCTGCGGGGAATCTGGCCGGTGACGGTATCACCGGAGCCCACTACGCGGTAAGACAGCTGCTTGTTCTTCAATGCCTGATCCGCCTGGGTCTCCGTCATGCCGGTAAGATCGGGCATGGCGGTGAATGCGCCGGTCAGGTCGTCAGAGCTGTATGCCTTTTCATAGCCGCGATAGTCCAGGATTTTGGCCAGCAGCTCGCCGGCCACAGGAGCGGCCATGCCGCCGCCGGAGATGACATCGCCGTTGGCAGTGGCCGAGCTGACGCCGTCTATGGATTTGGGGCGGTCAAAAATGACCAGTACGATGACGTCCGGATCGTCCGCCGGGGCAAATCCTACAAAGGAGACAATCCACTCACCCTGCTTCAGCGTCTGGGAAGTTCCCGTTTTGCCGCCGATACGGTAGCCGGGCTGATAGGCGTTCTTGCCGGTATATTTGGAGACGACGCCCTCCAAAATCTCGGCGCATTGCTTGCTGGTGCTCTCGCTGATGACCTGGCGCACCGGGGTGGTGTCAGTGGTATAGACAGTGTTCCCCTCCGGGTCTGTAATGTGATCCACCACGTGAGGGGTGTAGAGATAGCCGCCGTTTACCACCGCATTAAAGGCCGTGATCAGCTGAATGGGGGTGATGTTAAAGCGCTGACCGAAGGAGGCGGTGGCCAGCTGAGCGATATGGAACTCATCGTAGGGCCAGACATTACTGCTGTTCTCGTAAGGCAGGTCGATGCCCGTGGGCTCCATAATACCGAAGCGGTAGAGATAATCGTAAAATTTCTCTCTGCCGATCTTCTGGCCAATGGCAATCAGGGCAGGGTTACAGGAGTGGCCCACCGCCTCTGCCAGAGTCTGGTGTCCGTGGCCGCTGCGGGCGGAGCAGCGGATGGTCCAGGTGTCTACCTGCACACTGCCGCCGCAGTCAAAGGTGGAATTTTCGTCAATGACGCCCTCCTCCAGACCGGCAGCCAGCACGATGGCCTTGAAGGTAGAGCCGGGCTCGTAGGTGTCGGTAATGGCCTTGTTGGTCCACTGGGAGTAGACTGCGTTGGAATAGGCCTGTTGATAGGCCTCCTCATAGGTGAGAGGCGTCTTTTCCTCCTCTGTCAGCTCTCTCCCCTCTTCCTCGGCCTGCCGGATGGCATTCTCCACCGTCTCCTTGGAGGCCGCTTCAATCTTTTTGGCCTCCTCGTCCACCTTGGCAAGCAATGTGGGGTCAGTGACGGTGCTGTAATTGTTCAGGTCAAAGTTGGGACTCATGGCCATGCCCAGGATGGCGCCGGTATCGCACTCCATTGCGATGATCACGCCGCCGTTCTGGGTCTGATACCGGGTGCAGTACTGCTCCAGATAGCTCTCGCAATATGCCTGTATGGTAGAGTCGATGGTCAGGTAGATATTATCGCCATTTTCCGCATCGTAGTAGTCCTGGAAAAAGTTCATCAGGTCAGTGCCCACGCCGTTTTTCGCCGTGACCACCAGGCCGGGGGTGCCGGCCAGCTGGCTCTCAAACTTGGATTCCAGGCCGTAGGCGCCGCCGCTGTCGTTGGTAAAGCCGATGATCTGAGCGGCAAGGCCGGCATAGGGATAGTACCGCTTGGTATTGGGCTGGAGATAGATACAGCCGGCCAGATGGTAGGAGTCGATCAGTTCCCGGATCTCTGTCTCCACATCATTTTCCACCTTCTGGGCCACCCGCTTATACTGGCTGTTGGTGTCGGCGCACTTTTCCCGCAGGCTGGCGGCGTCCAGCTCTAAAATACGGGCCAGGTTGGTGACCACTACATCCTGGACATTCCAGTCATAGGGAGAGGTATCCTTCCCCTTGTCTCTGGCCTTTTCCAGCTCTTCATTCAGCTCCTGCTGCTTTTCGGCAATGGCCTTGGGAGACAGAATGACGTCATAGACCGTGGAGCTGATGGCCAGCACGTTTTTGTTGGCATCGTAAATGGTGCCCCGGGATGCGGAGATGGAGAGCGTGGAGGTCTGCTGATTCACTGCCAGCTCCTCCAGCTTGTCGTGGTCTGCCACCTGCAGGCGGTAGAGCTGCATAATGAGAGGGATAAAGATGAGCACGCCGAACACCACCATCAGCTTGATGGTGCGGCTGAGGACAAGACGGTTGGCCTCTTTGCCCGCTTCCCGGATTTTTCGCTCCTGATTCACTGTAACACTGCCTTTCCCCCGCCTGCCGCAGCGCAGACGTCCCTTTGCGTGTGGATAAAAAAGGCGCAAGAAAATAGACTATTTTCTTACGCCCTGTCTTTCATTCTCTTGTGGCTTGTTCCTCTGTTTCTCAGCCTATGTATCCTCGGCCAGGGTTATGACCCGGACAGGCCCAGCAGATCCTGAATCGTGTCCCACAGGCCGCCGTTCTGCCGGTCATAGACCACGGCATTGTCCGGCTCAGAGAGGTCCACGTAGATCTTCTGGTCGTTCTGTGCCTCGATCAGCATGACGTCAGATTGGGCAATGGCCGCATCCAACGCCGCCTGATCGAACACCTCTTCGTACTGGGCTGTCAGAGTCCGCTCCTCCTGCTGGAGGGCGGTAAGCTCATGTCTGGCCTGGACCGTCTGGGCGTAGACGCCGTCCAGACGGCTGTAGCTCAGCACGATCATCACCGCCATAAAGGCGGCAGCCAGCAGTCCCACTGCGGGAAGGAAGCTGACCTCGTCCTGAGGGCGGAGGTTGACCTTGACTCTGGTATGTACCTGCTGCTGCGCCCCTTTGCGGGGACGGACCAGGGGCAGCTCCTGAAGCTGAGGCCCACGGTCCCGCCGGCGGCGGGGGGCAGCACTGCCCTGCTGGTATTCCTGTGTATAATAGGCTGTATTCCCATAGACGGGCGCCTGATATTGTCTTGCGGCAGAAGCCATGTAGCAAGCCTCATTTCATAATATATCGAATCAGCATTTCTCACAGACGCGCAGCTTGGCGCTTCTGGCTCTGGGATTTTCAGAGATCTCATTTGCTGAAGGTATCATCGGTTTTCTGGGGGTCAGACGGACCTTTGGGGTATTGCCGCAGACACACACCGGAAACTCCGGCGGGCAGGTGCAGCCCCGTGCCGCCTCAGCCATGGCCACCTTGACGATCCGGTCCTCCAGAGAGTGGAAGGTGATGACGCAGAGCCGTCCACCGGGATTTAACCGGGGGATCACTGCCTCCATGGTGTCCGCGATAGCGCCCAGCTCGTCGTTGACGGCGATGCGAAGGGCCTGAAAGCTGCGCTTGGCGGGATGCTGTTTCTCCCGCAGGGCCTGCGCCGGCATGGCAGAGCGGATGATCTCCACCAGCTCCAGGGTGGTGCGGATGGGCGTCACTGCCCTTCTCCGGCAGATGGCGGCGGCAATGCGGGGAGAATAGCGCTCCTCGCCGTATCGGCTGAGCAGCAGACGAAGCTCGTCCTCCGAGTATTCATTCACCACGTCAGCAGCCGTCAGGGCCTGAGTCTGATCCATGCGCATATCCAACGGTGCGTCCTGCATGTAGGAAAAGCCCCGGCTCCCGTCGTCCAGCTGAGGGGAGGAGACGCCCAGGTCCAGCAGAATGCCGTCTACCCGGTCGATCCCCAGCTCGTCCAGCACCTGGGGGATATGGCGGAAATTGCGATGGACAAGGGTGACCTTGGAAAACTGGGTTCCAAAGCGGTCCGGTGCGGCGTCCAGCGCCGCCTGATCCTGATCGATACCGATGAGCCGCCCGGTAGTCAGTCTGGCCGCCGTCTCTCTGGCATGGCCGGCCCGGCCCAGGGTGCCGTCTACATAGATACCGTCAGGTTTGATCCGAAGTCCTTGGAGACATTCCTCTAAGAGAACCGGGCGATGCGTAAATTCAGCCATACTGCCGCCCAGCCTTTCTACCCCTAGATTTAGTCACTGAGTGCCCCTTGTTACCACGATATACAGTATAATTCTTTTGTTGTGGAATTGCAACCCCTTGTAACCAATTTATTCTTAAAATTCTTCTAAGTTTTCCCATCAAACGGGATGTATTCTGCACCATTTTCCCGTTTTCATCTAAAATTAGTTGTCTTTTTTCCGGTTTCAAGGATATTGGCCGAATTATGTCACTGTACATTTTGCGGGCATTTTCGTCGCCCTCTGTCGGCCTGTGTCGGCGGCAACAGCAAAAGCGCGTCCCTTCAGTCACGTGTTCTAAGGGACAAAAAATAATATGTACGGTGTAGTCGGCGACGGCTACACCGTTTTCTCTGCAAATAGCCCATTTTTTACGCTGTCTTTGGCAGCTTCGGATTGTTGCGGATCTCGTCCATAATAGATAGTATTTCCTTTTCGCTCGGAATGTCAATAATTCCTACGGCTGTGAAATGAATCTTAATCGGGATGTGATACTTTCCGTCGAGCTTAACTTTCTTGAACACCTCAATTTTGCTGATAAGGGTGTTCACAAGTTTTTCGTCGAGCTCTTCAAAATCCGTACATTGACGAATAGTCTTTAGAAAGGCTTTTAAATCAACGGTAGTTTTTTCAGCGTTGTTCAGAGCGAGTTCGTCCGATTCGATTTGTGCCGACAAGGATTTTTGCTCGGCTTCATAATTTGCTGCCATCATAGAATAGCGTTCCTCGGAAAGATTACCGAGGACGTGATCCTCGTAGACGCGCATTATCAGTCGGTTGATTTCCTCAATTCGTTTCTTCGCCTGCTGTATTCTGCTTTTTGTGGCTCAATCACAAAACCTGTGGGATTTGGGGTTGCGGTCATAGTCCCTCCGGCTGGCATCGAATAGCTTGAGGAAGAAGTATTCATCGTCTGGGTATC
>OMVL01000046.1 GCA_900314485.1 uncultured Eubacteriales bacterium | reverse complement strand
ACGCCCAGAAGGAGCTGGCCCGGGTGAAGAGTTATCGGCCCAACCGGTACATCCCCGGCAGCGTCACCACCTTTGTCATCCCCGGCATCCCCGCCCCCGTGGAGGAGCCGTTTCAGGATGACGGCACCCTGAAGCTGCTGGGGGGCAGCGGCAGCTATTCCGATCCCTATACCTACCAATGGGACAGCAGCTACGCCTTTGACGATGCCTTCCTCTACCAGTGCATGCGGGGCGACCGGGACTGCTATGTCAAGTTCGTCCTCTCCGGTTCCGGCGATGTGCCGGAGCATGAGCATGTGGCGGACGGGGGCTGGCAGTATGATGAGAACGGCCACTGGCATAACTGCTCGGTCTGCCTCGAGCAGCAATATGACAAGCAGGAGCATAAGCTGCTGCGCGTTTACGATCGGACGGTCATAGACGGAGACCAGATCAAGACCTATGCTCACGACGAGTGCAGCATCTGCGGCTACAAGGGCGAGAGCAAGTGTGTGGAGACTGCGGATGTCCCCAAGACCGAGCCGGAAAACAAGGACGAGGATAATAAGGGTGAAGAGAAGCAGGACGGTTCGGATCAGGATACCTCCAATGAGAACGAATCCGATCAGGACAGCAGCAGCTCGGAGAACACCTCCAATCCCACCCCGGCCAAGACGGAGGGCACCGACGCCATCGAGGGCTATCTGCTCATGCAGATGCAGCACTCCGACGCCGGCTATCAGATTCAGATCCTCTCCATCGACGTGCCCTCCACCGATGTGTGGGCGACCTCACCCCTTTTCCAGTGGAATGACGGCCAGAAGCTGCCCGAACTGCCTGACCCGGAGCCGGTGGAGGACATTCCGGCCCAGACCGTCACCGACGGCATCAAGTACACCGCTGAGGAGCTGAACGCCATGCTGGTGGACGCCGGGGCCAAGGTCCGGGATCTGGATGTGGAACTCCGCCAGGCCAAGCTGGAGTATGAAAAGGCGGAACAGGAGCTGAATAACGGCTCCATCACCGCCACCATGGACGGTAAGGTCACCAGCATCCTGTCTGAGGACGAGGCCAAGGACAACGGCTCTGCTCTGATGCAGGTCACTGCCGGCGGCGGCTATTACGTCCAGGGCACCCTCAGCGAACTGGAGCTGGAGGGCATTGAGATCGGCCAGACTGTGTCGGTCAACTCCTGGATGAGCGGCACAGAGTGCGAGGGCACCATTGTGGCCATCTCGGACTATCCCTCAAACAGCAGCAACCAGGGCGAGGGCAACAGCAACGTCTCCTACTATCCCTTCACCGTCTTTATCTCTGAGGACGCCGGGCTGAAGGAGGGGGAGTACGTGGAGATCGAGTACAGCGCCGCTCAGAGCGAGGGCGGCTTCTATCTGGAGAGCATGTTCGTCCGTACGGAGAACGGCCGCAGCTATGTCTACGTCCAGAACGACGAGGGCAGACTGGAAAAGCGGTATATCTCCACCGGCCGCAACCTGTGGGGCAGCTACACCCAGGTCAAGGGCGGAATCACCCCCGACGACTGCCTGGCCTTCCCCTACGGCAGGGAAGTGGTGGAGGGCGCTCCCACGGTGCTGGGCACCCAGCAGGAATTCTACGGCTGGTAAGGAGGGAGAGAGATTATGTTTGAGAATATCGGACTGTCCATTCAGGGCATTTGGAATCATAAGCTCCGCTCCCTTTTGACCATGCTGGGCATTATCATCGGCATTGCCTCCATCATCGCCATTGTCTCCACCATCAAGGGCACCAACGAACAGATCAAGGAACAGCTCATCGGCGCGGGCAACAACGTGGTCACCGTCCGGCTCTGCCAGGGCTCCGAGACCTACGAGATGCAGTATTCCGGCATCCCCGACGGCGTTCCCGTTCTGACGGAGGAGACCAGAGCCAAGCTTGCGGACATTGACGGCGCTGTTGACGCCACACTGTACAATCAGCGCAGCTGGACCGACGGCATGATCTACCGGGGCGACACCGGATTTTCCGGTGTCCTCCGGGGAGTGGACGGGCATTACTTTGCCGTCAACGGCTATGATGTCTATCTGGGCCGGGACTTCTCCCAGCGGGACTTTGACCGGTTTAGCAAGGTAGCGATCCTGGATCAGAGCGCCGCCGCCGGCCTGTTCCCGGGCGAGAATCCCCTGGGCCAGGTCGTCGAGATTAAGAAGGAGCCGTTTACCGTCATCGGCGTGGTGGCCCACTCCACCGCCTACGAGCCCAGTATCTCCAGCGTGGAGGAGTATTACACCTACCTGGGCAACGACAGCGGCGCTGTGTACATCCCCGGCCCCCTGTGGCCCCTGGTCTGCCAGTATGACGAGCCCCAGACCGTGGACGTTCAGGCACGCACTACCGACGAAATGACTGCCGTGGGCAAGAGCGCCGCCGACATCATCAACGACGGTCTTTACGTCAAAGACGACTCCAACCTGTCCTACAACAGCAGCGACGTGCTGGAGCGGGCCCAGAGCCTGCAGCAGCTGGCCAACGCCACCAATCAGCAGCTGGTCTGGATTGCCTCCATCTCCCTTCTGGTGGGCGGCATCGGCGTGATGAACATTATGCTGGTCACCGTCACCGAGCGCACCCGTGAAATCGGTCTGAAAAAGGCCATCGGCGCCCGGAAGAGCCGCATCCTGTGGCAGTTTTTGACCGAGGCCGCCGTGCTGACCAGTCTGGGCGGCATCATCGGCGTGCTGGCCGGTATCGGCATGGCCCAACTGGTGAGCCGTCTCTCCGGCTCCCCCACGGCCATCAGCGTGCCCGCCATTTTCCTGGCAGTGCTGTTCTCCATGGTCATCGGTATCGTGTTCGGCCTGATGCCTGCTGTCAAGGCGGCAAACCTGAACCCCATCGACGCACTTCGGAGAGAGTAAGATACCCGCATATACAGACAAAATCGCCCATCGTCTCGAGACGATGGGCGATTTTATGCCTGTGTTACGGTTTCGGACGTTTGGGCGAAAGAGCAGAAGGATCGTCTGTACGTTCCAACAGATAATCTATACTGGTATGGTAGAAATCGGCAAGTTTAATGAGCGCATCTGTCGGAATGTCTAATTGCCCGTTTTCGTATCGTGAATAGGTCGATTGCTTGCACTGCAAATATGCTGCAACGGTTTGCTGTTTTGTATCAGAATCTTCACGCAATTCTCGAATCCTGCGGTATACCAATATACGTCACCTCACTCTGCTATTATGCAATATGCGAAAATGGTATATTGACTAATATGCGAAAATAGCATAAAATATCAATAAGAGACAAAAACATGAGGTGAATTTCAATGCCGACCAAACACCTATCCATCCGCATCGACGAACAATGGCTTTGTAAACTCCGTGTGGTGGCAGAACAGGAAAACCGCACCCTCAACGGGCAGGTTTATGTCCTAATTCGCAGGTGTGTAGAGGAATATGAGAAGGAGCACGGGAAAATTCCGGAGTGACCAGCCGCATCTGTAACCGCCCCAAATCCACCATTGCGCTCCCTGGCTGAATGTCTTATACTATACAAAACAACACGAATGAGGAGCAACGCCATGAATTCCTCCCTGACCCAGCAGCTGCGGCTCTTTGCCCGCAAGCCCAGCCAGACACTGGCTGCCGAGATTTTTGCTCAGCTCTCCCAGAGCGCCGTCTATGTCCCCGTTCACCCCGAGAGCGGCGGCATCTCCCCGAAAAACGGGGCTATGGGGCTTAAGCCGGACGCTATCCCCGGCCCGGAGGGAAAGGTCATCTTTCCTGCCTTTTCCGACACCACCGGGGTGCCCAATGACTACGGAGCCAGATTTTCCTTCCTCAGGCTCACCTTTCCGGAATTTGCCGGGGCAGTTCTCTCTGACCCCCGGCTGGGCGGCGTGGTGCTGGACCCCTTTACCGCAAAATTTATGATTCCGGAAGAGGTTTGCCGCACGTTTTTTGCCATCGGACGGGAAGAACAGTAAAGCCTTACCCGACAATGGGGCCAAATGGCTTTCCCGGCCCTTGTCTTTTTCGGTCCAATCTGATATATTAAATATGATATTCAAGGGATTTTCCCTCACATTGGAGGAATTGCTATGTTCCACATTCTGCGCTCCGGCGCTTATTATGACCGGGGAAAGTTCGTCCCCGCTGCTGAGGCTGTCGGATTGCCTGCTCCCCAGGAGGCAAAAAAGGGCACCATCTCCTACGGCATTCTGAAAAGCCACAACACCACCGAGGACATGGACCAGCTGAAGATCAAGTTCGACGCCATGGCCTCCCATGACATCACCTATGTGGGCATCATCCAGACCGCCCGGGCTTCCGGCCTGGAGCAGTTTCCCCTGCCCTATGTGCTGACCAACTGCCACAACTCCCTGTGCGCCGTGGGCGGCACCATCAACGAGGACGACCATGTGTTCGGCCTCTCGGCGGCGAAAAAGTACGGCGGCGAGTTCGTCCCCGCCCATCAGGCGGTCATTCACTCCTATATGCGGGAGCGGTACGCCGGCTCCGGCAAGATGATCCTCGGCTCCGATTCCCACACCCGTTACGGCGCTTTCGGCACCATGGCCATCGGCGAGGGCGGTCCCGAGCTGGTCAAGCAGCTGCTCAATAAGACCTACGACATTGCCTATCCCCGGGTCATTGCCATCTACCTCACCGGCACGCCCCGGCCCGGCGTCGGCCCGCAGGACGTGGCTCTGCTGCTGGTGAAGGAGACCTTCGCCAAGGGCCTGGTCAAGAACGCCGTCATGGAGTTCTTCGGCCCCGGCGTCAAAAATCTCTCCATGGACTACCGCTGCGGCATTGACGTCATGACCACCGAGACCTCCTGCCTGTCCTCTGTCTGGGCCACCGACGAGACGACGAAGGACTATCTGGAGATTTTGGGCCGTGGCGAGGAGTATAAGCCCCTCTCTCCCGCTGACGGCGCATATTACGACGATGTCATTACCGTGGACCTGGGCAAGGTAGAGCCCATGATCGCCCTGCCCTTCCATCCCTCCAACGCCTACACCATTGCCGAGTTCAAGGCCAACATGGAGGAGATCCTGGCTGAGACCGAGCGGAAGGCCAAGGAGCAGTTTGGGCTGGACAAGGTCCCCTCTCTGCTGGACAAGGTGAGAGACGGCAAGTTCCATGTGGATCAGGCGGTCATCGCCGGCTGCTCCGGCGGTACTTACCAGAATCTGCTCCGGGCTTCCGAGATTTTGAAGGGCAGCTCCACGGGAGACGAGTCCTTCTGGCTCTCCGTCTATCCCGGCTCCATGCCGGTGTTCCAGGAGCTGACCCGTCAGGGCGCATTGGCCGACCTGATGGCGGCGGGGGCAACGATCCGCTCCTGCTTCTGCGGCCCCTGCTTCGGTGCCGGCGATGTGCCCGCCAACGGCGGCTTCTCCATCCGCCACTCCACCCGTAACTTCCCCAACCGTGAGGGCTCCAAGCCGGGCAACGGCCAGCTCGCCTATGTGGCGCTGATGGACGCCCGGAGCATTGCGGCGACGGCGAAAAACGGCGGCGTCCTCACCTCTGCTCTGGAGCTGGAGGAAGTTCCCGCCGACCTCCCCGGCGAGGCTTACAGCTATGACGATTCCGCCTACCAGAGCCGGGTCTACCGGGGGGTGGGCGCTCCCCAGCCCGAGACCCAGCTGGTCTTTGGCCCGAACATCACCGACTGGCCCGCTCAGATCGCCATGCCGGAGGATCTGCTGCTGACGGTGGCCTCCGCCATCTACGACCCCGTCACCACCACTGACGAGCTGATCCCCTCCGGCGAGACCTCGTCCTACCGCTCCAACCCCCTGGGACTGGCGGAATTCGCCCTGTCCCGGAAGGATCCTGCCTATGTGGGCCGGGCGAAGGATATTCAGAAGCTGGAGAAAAAGCGTCAGTCCGGTGAGCTGGACGCCGAGGTGCTGGCGGCACTGGATGGGCACGATCCCAAGACCACCGGCCTCGGCTCCCTGGTCATGGCGCTGAAGCCCGGCGACGGCTCGGCAAGAGAGCAGGCCGCCTCCTGCCAGAGAGTGCTGGGCGGTGTGGCCAATTTGGCGGCGGAGTACGCCACTAAGCGCTATCGCTCCAACGTGGTGAACTGGGGCATGCTCCCCTTCATTGTGGACGGCCTGGCTGATCTGGGCATCCAGCCCGGGGACAAGCTGTACATCCCCGGCGTCAAGGCGCTCTTGGAGGGCGACGGAGAGACGCTGGAGGGCGTCCTCATCCAGAACGGCGAGGGCAAGCCCATTACCCTGCGCCTCCCCGCCATGACCCGTGAGGAGCGGGACATCGTGCTGGCCGGCTGCCTCATCAACTACTACGCCAAGGCGTAAATTGCGTCAAAAGACCCCCGAGCCAAACGGCTCGGGGGTTGCATCTTGATGACCGGCGCAGGGGTGCTGTTGTTGGTTCACGCTCCCCAGGCGCTGTGTACTACGCCCACCAGATACCAGACGCCGTCCTGCTGCTGATAGACCAGGCGCAGGGCGCTCCAGTCCGTCTGAGGGGCCTCGCCGGGGCAGTAGAACTCCACATACCGGCAGCCGGGGTAGGCGTCGGTCAGGTTTTCCAGTGCGTTTCCGGTGACCCGGGTGCTGTCCACACTGATGCGGGCCTGAGCCAGATAGTTCTCGTCCCAGACGTAGGCGGAGAGGTAATCGGCCAGCGTCAGGCTGATGGGCACTGCGCTGTCTGTGGCAGTGCCCCAGATGTAGGTCTCCGAGGAGCCGGGGGCGTTTGCGATCTGCCCGGCGGTAAAAGTCTGATCGACAGACCGGTCCACCGTGGTGTTGGGGGTAAAGGTAACGCCCTCTTCGGGGTGGACGTAATAGGCCAGCGCGGCATAATCTCCGTCCCGAAAGGCACGGGCGGTGTCCAGAGCGGTGCGGAGGAGATCGAGGGCATCATCGGAAGCGGCAGAGTCGGTCACATTAACAGATTCCGCCAGAGTGGATTGCAGCCGGGGCGGCAGCATCTGGCTGATAAAGACGCCCGCCAGGAGGCCCAGCAGCAGCGCAAACAGTCCCACGACAATCAGAGTAGATCGCTTGACCACAAAAAGGCCTCCTTTCCTGTCAGTTGACACTATCCTGTGTATTGTAAGCCGGAACTTTTGGAAATGCAACAACAAAAAGTAACAGAGATCCGGAGGAGAGATCTTTATGCCCAATGACCAGTCCTATTTTGCGAATAAAGACTGCCCCTGCTTCCCCTGCCACCGGGGCGGGGACAGGGAGAACTTTAACTGCCTGTTCTGCTACTGCCCCCTCTATCTGCTGGGGGACAAGTGCGGCGGCGCTTTCCGCTGGCTGGCAAACGGAGTGAAGGACTGCAGCGACTGCCTTTACCCCCACCGCCGGGAGAATTATGAGGAGATCGTCTCCCGCTTTCAAGAGATCGCTGCCGCTATGCCCAGGGAGTGGAAATGACCGGCTGCGGCGGAATGTGACAGGTTTCCTGCCCCCGGCTGAGGTATGATGGCGGGGGAAAGGAGATGAGGTCTGTGGCAGTGATCTTAGGGACCTTCACCGCAGGGCTGCTGCTGGGCGGCGGACTGGGGGCCGTGATTATGGCCTGGCTGGCTGTCTCCCGCCTGACGGATGAGGAGACGGCGGCAGAGATGCCGGAGCAGGACACATGAATAAACGAACACCCCCGGCAGAAACATCTGTCGGGGGTGTTCTTGGAAAAGAGAAAAGAAAAGAGAAAAGAAAAGAGAAAAAAGAGAGGGAGGTTTGTATGAATGCTTCGTCCTTACAACTGAGAGTATATCAGACTTGGGCGGGCAAAGCGTGAAGAAATTGTGAGTGATTTGCGAAGTTTTTGTGAACGCTTGAAAAAATCCCTGTGTATGTGTAAAATGTGACAGAGAATAAGAGCCTTTGGAGGTGCGATATGAGTGAACCGGTATTGGTGGTCATGGCCGCCGGCATGGGCAGCCGTTTCGGCGGCCTGAAGCAGATCACCCCTGTGGACGAGCAGGGGGACATTATTATGGACTTCTCCCTCTACGATGCCCGTCGGGCGGGCTTTCGCAAGGTGGTCTTTATTATCAAGAAGGCCATTGAGGAGTCTTTCAAGGAAAACGTAGGCCGGCGGATGGAGGACTGGTTTGACGTTCGCTACGCCTATCAGGAGCTGGATAAGCTGCCTGCGGGTTACGCCGTCCCGGAGGGCAGGGTAAAGCCCTGGGGCACCGCACACGCCATTGCCTGCGCCGCAGAGGAGATCGACGGGCCCTTTGCCGTCATCAACGCAGACGACTTTTACGGTCGGACCTCCTTCCAGGCGGTCTATGACTTTCTCACCGGAGATGCCCCTGTCGATCAACAGGCCATGGTGGGCTACCGGCTCAAAAATACGGTGACGGAGAACGGCTCTGTGGCCAGAGGGGTCTGCCAGGTGGAGAATGGTCTGCTCACCGATATTACTGAGCGCACCCACATTGAGCAGCGGGGGTCCGGCATTGTCTACACCGAGGACGGGGAGCACTTCCTGCCTCTGAGCGGGGAGACGCTGGTCTCCATGAATCTGTGGGGCTTCCATCAGGAGATGCTGGAGGAATTTACCGGTCGGTTTAAGGCGTTTTTGGATGAGAATCTCCCGAAAAATCCGCTGAAATGTGAATATTACCTCCCCTCCGTGGCAAACGCTCAGATTCGGGAGGGCAGAGGAACCATCCGCGTGCTGCCCACCGCCGAGTGCTGGCACGGCGTCACCTACCGGGAGGACCTCCGGTCCGTCCGGGAGGCAGTGGCCGGGATGAAGGCCGAGGGACTTTACCCGGAACAGCTGTGGGAAAAATAAAGGAAGAAGCTGCGCCCCGAAGCGGTCCAAGACCGCTTCGGGGCGCTGTGTGATCTCTCTTATTTCAAATGCTGTTCGATGTAGGCGAGCACATCTCCGTATTCCAGCCCCAGAGCGGAGGCCAGTTCGCCGAAGAGCAGGGTCTCCGCCTTTTTCAGCGCGGTAGTATCGGCGATGCCGGAGCGGCGGTTTTGCCGGCTGCGGCGGAGCTGATCCTGATAGAGGGTCTTGGCCAGCTGGGCCAGCTGATAGCTGTCACCGGACTTCAAAACGGCGGCGCAGCGGAGCTTCTGATCGTTGGCGCCCTCAAAGACGAGAGGCTGCACCTGAGGCAGCTGTGAGATCAACTCGTTGGCTTCCTCGGCGGACATGACGGGGCGGATCTTGACCCGCTGACTCTCCTTTGGCGTGTAAAAGGTGGCGTCGTTGAGGTACAGGGGAGTCAGCACATAGTATGCGCCCGGCAGCCCCTCCAGATTTGTCTCTCCGGTGACCCGGCAGACTCCGGCGCTCTCGTGCATGACCAGTTCTCCTACCGTCATTTCTATCGCTCCTCTCCGTGGCGGAATATGGGGATCATTTATCTTATTATACCACTTTTTGAGGCCGAAGATAAGGAAAATGTGTATGCGCTTTTTTACCAAAAAAGAGGAGCAGGGGAGGAAAACCTCCCCTGTCTCGGATGTCGTGCGTTACAGCGTTGCGCACTGTTCCTTTGCCGCTTGCAGCTCTTCGCCGATGACACCCATTACGTAAGTGCGGATCATCACGGCAGCTGCATTGAAGTCCAGGTTATCGGAGTTGATGATCAGATCGTAATTCTCTCGTCTGCCCCAGGTGCGGTCAGAGTAAAAATTGTGATAGGCCGCCCGGCTCTTGTCGATCTGCTTGACATAGGCTCTGGCCCGATTCTCCGACAGAGTCAGCCGCTCCATGGTCCGCTTTACTCTGGCGTCCATGCCGGCCTGGACAAAGACGTTCACTGTGGTCGTATAGCCTGCCAGCACGTCGTCTGCACAACGGCCCACGATGACAGCCGGGGTCTGGTCCGCAATGGTGCGGATAATGCCGGACTGGACGGAGTACAGCTGGTCGCTGATGGGCATGGAATAGGCGCTGCCGGCACCCAGCCGGTTAATGGCGTACAGAAAGCTGTTGGTGGCTGTCGTCTCCTCTACCTTGCGGAACAGCTTGGGATCAAAGTGGCTTTCCTTACTGGCAAGTTCAATGATCTCATTGTCGTAGAAGGGGATCTCCAGCAGCGATGCCACCCGGCGGCCGATCTCCGTTCCGCCTGCGCCAAATTGACGGCTGATGGTAATAACAGGATAGGTCTTCATAACAGTCACACCTTTCAAGGAGATTTCGCAAATACATTATAGCAAGTTTATGCAAAAGAATCAATAAAAATTTTTGCCTCCTGCGCAATTTTCACAAGAGGCAAACAAAAATCGAACGTATGTTTCCGTAGTCCTGTTTATTGGACTTTTGCGCTGCTATACTTGAGCCAAACCGAGAGAGAAAGGGAGACGTGAAAATGAACAGCCGCTATTTTTTAATGGAGATCCGGGAGATCTCCGGAGATGTGATCGACATCCGCACCCGCCGGCCTGTACTGGCCGCCGCACCGGCTGCCCTGCCCCCGGCCAAACCCGGAGGAGAGAAGCGGCAGCTCATGCCCACGGGCAAATACCTGGGCCTGTGGCTGGATGTGACGGCGTCTCTGGCCATTGTGGCCGTCTGCGCCGCCTTCTGGATGGAGCTGATGATGTAAAATGGGGGGGGGCAAAACGGCCGGAAAAAATACAAAACGCCTGAGCCGTGCACTCAGACGCCTTGTAAGGACGATGGAACGCCGCACTTCCGGCAATGCGATTGCAAGGCCAAGCAGTGATCCGTTCGTCAAGTGATAGTTTAGTACAATTTATGGAATTTTGCAAGAGCCGGGGCGAAAAAAATCGACTCCGACTTTACAAAAAATTAACAATTCCGTCCCGGGCCCTTTCGGCAACTTTCACAAAAACAAAAAAGGCCGTATGGCGCTCCGCCTGCAGGGGCAAGCTGCTTGGTGATAAAAAACCTCAAAAAGGGAAAAATCCTCTTTACAGCAGGGGCAAAATGTGGTAAAATATCACCGTATGCAAGCATACGCCCGCATGCTTAGTCTCAGGATAAGCGGAAACCCCGCATTTCACCAGCCTGTCACTCAGCATGCCGGGAAAACAGGAAGAAAGGTGGAATAACCCCATGATCCGTAAGGAAGAAAAGACTGCCGTAATTGAGGCAAACCGCACCCACGACACCGATACCGGTTCCCCTGAGGTCCAGATCGCCATTCTGACCGCCCGTATCCGTGAGCTGACCGAGCACCTGAAGGTCCACAAGAAGGATAACCACTCCCGCCGTGGCCTCTTGAAGATGGTCGGTAAGCGCCGCCGCCTGCTGGACTATCTGGCAAAGAAGGACATCGAGCGCTATCGTGCCATCATTGCCAAGCTGGGCATCCGTAAGTAAGTCAACCATACAGGGTGGCGCCTGCCGGCGCCGCCCTGTTTCCCGTTCTTTTGAACGGGGTGGGAACGGAGGGAACACCCTTTTTTAGCAGTTGAATCTGGGCTTTGCTCCGGGAAAACCCGGGTTCAAGTGCTAAAAAGTGCCCTCTGTTCCTCCCAAATCACAAAGGAGGAGATACCATGTCAACGATTATCACCCATCGCCAGTTCCCCAATTACAAAGAGTACAAGATGGATCTCTGCGGCAAGCCTCTGACTCTGGAGGTGGGCAAGGTCTGCGAGCTGGCCAACGCCGCCGTCGTCGTCAAGTACGGCGAGACCACCGTGCTCTGCACTGCCACCGCTGCGCCCCGTCCCCGTGACGCGGCTCTTTCATGCGCCGTGAGGGCCGTCCCGGCCTGAACGCCGTGCTGGCCTCCCGCTGCATTGACCGTCCCATCCGGCCCCTGTTCCCCTCGGACTTTCGCAACGACGTGGCTGTGGTCTGCACCGTGCTGAGCGTGGACTATGACTGCCAGCCTGAGATCGCCGCCACCATCGGCACCTCCGCTGCCCTCGCCATCTCTGACATTCCCTGGAACGGCCCTGTGGGCTGCATCAGCGTGGGTCTGGTGGACGGCGAGATCGTCCTCAACCCCGACCAGGCGCAGCGCCACAAGTCCGACATGGCCACCACCGTGGTCGCCACCGGCAAGAAGGTGGTCATGATCGAGGCCGGCGCCAACCAGGTACGAGATCCAGAAGCAGATCGCCCTCATCAACCGGATGGTGGAGGAGATCGGCAAGCCCAAGTTTGACTATCCCCACGCCGACTTTGACCAGGAACTGTTCGACAAGATCGTGGCCGAGACCTGGGACGAGGCCTGCGCCGCCATGGATACCGACGACAAGAACCAGCGGGAGGCCGACTGGAACAAGCTGATCGACAAGTGGCACGAGCTGTTCCTGGAGGAGCACCCCAACATGGATCAGTATCTGGAGGAGATCACCTATAAGTTCCAGAAGAAGATCGTCAAGAAGTGGCTGCTGGAGGGTCACCGTGTGGACGGCCGCCAGTCCAACGAGATCCGGCCTCTGGCTGCGGAAGTCGGCGTTCTGCCCAAGGTACATGGTTCCGGCCTCTTCACCCGGGGCCAGACCCAGGTGCTCTCTGTCTGCACCCTGAACACCCTCTCCATGTGCCAGAAGATCGACTCTATCTGGGAAGAGGAGACCAAGCGTTACCTGCATCACTACAACTTCCCCGGCTACTCCGTGGGCGAGGCCAGAAGCGCCAAGAGCGTGGGCCGCCGTGAGTACGGCCACGGCGCACTGGCAGAGCGTGCCCTGGTGCCGGTGCTCCCCAGCGAGGAGGACTTCCCCTACGCCATCCGTGTGGTCTCTGAGACGCTGAGCTCCAACGGCTCCACCTCTCAGGGCTCCATCTGCGGCTCCACACTGGCCCTGATGGATGCAGGCGTGCCCATCTCCGCTCCCGTGGCCGGCATCTCCTGCGGCCTGATCCAGGACGACGACGGCGCATTCCAGACCTTCATCGACATCCAGGGCGTGGAGGACTTCCACGGTGAGATGGACTTCAAGGTGGCAGGTACGAAAAAGGGCATCACTGCCATCCAGATGGACCTGAAAAACGACGGTCTGACCATGGAGATCATCACCGAGGCTCTGGACAAGACCTATGACGCCCGTGTGCAGATTCTGGATCAGATCATGCTGCCCGTCATCGCTGAGCCTCGTCCCGAGATCAGCGAGAACGCTCCCAAGCTCATCAAGATGAAGATCGCCGTGGACAACATCCGTGACGTCATTGGCTCCGGCGGCAAGGTCATTCAGAAGATCCAGGCTGACTCCGGCGCCAAGGTGGATGTGGAAGAGGACGGCACCATCTATATCTCCGGCCCCAACGCCGCCACGGTGGAGGCTGCCAAAAAGACCATCGACGCCATTGTCTTTGTCCCCGAGGTGGGCCAGCTCTACTTCGGCAAGGTGGTCCGCATCCTGAAGTTCGGCGCCTTCGTCGAGCTTGCTCCCGGCAAGGACGGCATGGTCCACATCTCCAAGCTGGCAAACCACCGCATTGCCACGGTGGAGGACGCTGTCAACATCGGCGATATGATCTGGGTTAAGGTCACCGACATTGACGAGAAGGGCCGTGTCAACCTGAGCCACATCGACGCCCTGCGGGAGAT
>OMVL01000010.1 GCA_900314485.1 uncultured Eubacteriales bacterium | reverse complement strand
CAAGTGACATTATAGCAGATTTCCCTAAAATGTAAAGAGCGAATTTCCCTCACGCCGGTTCACTTGATCACATCCCCGAACTGGCCCCGCACCAGTTTGACGATCTCCTTCGGATCCAGAATGACCTGACAGCCGATCTTCCCAGCCGAGACCGCAACCCGGTTCAGCTCCTCTGCCTGCACCTGAAAGGTGGTGAAAAACTGCTTCTTCATGCCGATGGGGCTGCACCCGCCCCGGACATAACCGGTGAGCGGCAGCAGATCCTTGACATGGAGCATGGCCACGGACTTCTCCCCTACCGCCTTGGCCGCCTTTTTGAGATCCAGCTCAGCATCCACTGGGATGTCAAAGACGTAGTACTGCCGGCTGGCTCCCTGGGCCACCAGCGTCTTATAGACAGTCTTTGGGTCCTGCTCCAACAGTCGTGCCACCTCAATGCCGTCCACTGCCTCGTCTCCGTGGGGATAGGTCCGAATCTCATAGGGGATCTTCTTCTGATCCAAAATACGCATGACATTGGTCTTTTCCATTTTGTTCTTCATTTCGCTTTCCTGCTCTCTGCAACAGGTGCTGTCCCAAAAACGAGACAGCACCTGCGTTTTGTATTACTGGATCCGGGTATAAAGAATGGGACAGTCGCCCAGCACCAGGCCGTCCTTGATGTTGATGGGCGTCCAAGAGGGCGTCTCATCCAGTTCCAGCATGGTCCGGATCTTGGCGCAGCCGTTTGGCAGGACAGGCGCCAGGAGATTGGACATGTTGGCGATGATATACAGGCAGGTGGCAGTGGTGTTATTGAAATCGGTCTGATCTTCCGCCTTGACCTGGGTCCAGGGAGCCTGTGCGTCATAGTACTTATTGGCATCCTGAATATACTGGAGCATCAGCTCCACGGCGGCACGAAGCTCGCCCGCCTCAATCTTTCCGCCAATGTCAGCGTACATCTTCTCGGTCTGTGCGGCAATCTCAGCGTCCACTGCTCCGGCGGGAACCACTCCCTTAAACTTCTTCTTGAGGAAAGACACGTTGCGGTTGACAAAGTTGCCGAAGGCGCCGCAGAGGAACTTGTTGTGGGCGGCGATCAGCTCTTCCTCGCTGTAGCTGATGTCCCGCCGCTCCGGGTTGTTTGCAGTAAAGAAGAAACGGATGGAGTCCGACTCGAACTGGTCTGCCAGTTCCAGAATGGTGACCAGGTTGCCCCGGCTCTTGCTCATCTTATCCTCGCCCAGCTTGACATACTCGCTGGAGACAATGCGCTTAGGCAGCTGCCAGCCCCTGCCCACAGCCATAATAATAGCAGGATAGATGACCGTGTGGAAGGGGATATTATCCTTACCGTGGATATAGTAGGAGATCAGATCCTCTCCGTCCTGCATCCATGCGTCAAAATCCTCGCCTCGTTCCTCAGCCACCTTCATGGCAGCGGTGAGATAGCCCATGACTGCCTCGATCCAGACGTAAACCCGCTTGTCCTCATAGCCCTCAAAGGGGACTTCAATGCCCCAATCCAAGCTGCGGGTGGCGTCCCGGTCGGGCAGGCCCTGCTCCAGATACTTCTTAGTCTCGTTGATGGCATTGGTACGCCAGACCTTGTGATTTTCCTCGTAATACTTTTCCAGCTTGCTCTGGAACTTGGAGAGTGCGAAGACGATTTCATGGTTGGGACGCTGGACCGTGGAGTTGCCGCAGGTGATGCAGTGCTTATCCTTCAGATCAGATGGGTCAAAGGAGGTCAGGCAGGCATCGCACTGGTCGCCCTTGGCGCTCTTGCCGCAGACAGGGCAGAGGCCGGTGATCTCCCGGTCAGCCAGGAACTTACCGCAGGTCTCGCAGTAGTCCTGCTGCTTCTCCTTCTCATAGAGATAGCCGTTGTTCTTCATCTCCACAAGCATCTGCTGGACATGGCTCTCGTGATACGGCTCATAGGTGGCGGTATAGAAGTCATAGGAGAAGCCCACAGCGTTAAACGCCTCCACAAACTCCTTGTGGTACTTGTGGGCAATCTCAGAGGGATTCGTCCCTTCCTTCTTGGCCCGCTCGGTGATGGGCGTGCCGTGGGAGTCGGTACCGGAAACATACATGACCTCATCGCCGTTCTGGCGGAAATACCGGGCAATCACATCACCGGGAAGCAGCGCAGCCAAATGGCCCACATGGAGGGAGTAGTTGGCGTAAGGCCAGGCTCCGCCGATCAGAACTTTTCTCTTCATCTATTCTCGATCCTTTCAGATTGATTTTTCAAAAATGCTTGCATAGTTGTTTCATTATAATACAGTTTTTCCCACTTCGCAAGGGATTAGCCAAGAAAATGGGCAAGTTTCCCGTCTCTTCCCGGGAAAAAGACACCCGTCAGGCACGAAACGTAAATTTTTCGGTCAAGCATTCCTTTTGAGAAAATAATAGGCAAAGGCCGGGAGAATTGCCAAAAACTGTGGCATTTTCCCCGATGTGTTGACCTTTTGTCCGGCAATCCTATAAAATGGAGCAGAACTCGACAGAAAGGAATCCAGATGCCATGAAAACCCCTCGTTCCGTCCAGATCAGGGAGTTCTTTCTCCGCCTGATTATGATCGCCATCGGCAGCACGATCTTTGCCGCCGGCGTTGCTCTCTTTCTCGATCCGCTGGACATCGCTCCGGGCGGACTTTCCGGCGTGGCCATTATCCTCAGCAAGTTCCTTCCTCTGGAAACAGGCGCTATCTACCTGCTGCTCAACGTTCCCATGCTCCTGCTGGGGCTAAAAAAATTTGGCAGGGAATTTCTGTTCTCCACGGTATTTGCCACTGCACTGGTATCTCTCCTGATCGATGTCATTGCCTATGCCGTCAGGAACTGGCCGCTCATTACGGAGCAGGCATTGCTTGCCTCTATGACAGGCAGCGCATGTACCGCTCTGGGCGCCGGCATTATCTTTCGCTGCGGCTGCACCACCGGCGGCGTGGACATACTGGTGAAGGTGCTGCGCAGCAAGTATCCCCATATCAAGTCCGGTGTCTTTACCATGGCCATGGACGCCATTGTCGTTGCCGCTTCCGCCGGTGTCTTTCGCAATGTGGAGCGCTCTCTCATCGCCGCCATCGGCATCATTATCTACGGCATCGTGCTCAATCAGGTGCTCTACCGCACCGACGAAGCTACCATGATGCTTATCGTCAGCAAACGGAACGATGCCATCGCCAGGCGCATCCTTTCTGAACTGGACATCGGCGCCACCTTCCTCCCCGCCGCCGGCGCCTACTCCGGCCAGGAGCAGAAGATCCTCCTCTGTGTCGCTCACAAGCGGCTCTATGCCAAGGTGCGTCAGATCGTCCGGGAGGAGGACAAGGACGCCTTTACCATCATCACCAGCGCCAGCGAGGTCTACGGCGAGGGCTTTAAGAATCCCTTTGCGCTGGAGGTATGACCTTTAAAACAACGGGCGATTCGTGAATCGCCCCTACGCACGTTCTATCAGAACCGTTTCATAGGGGCAAATCACAATTCGCCCGTTTCCCATCTTTTCGTTCTTACCGTATGGCATCCTTCATGCTCTTGACATACGCTCCCACCGGCTGAACGGCATCTCTGCCGTATTGGGCAATGAGCCGCACAATGGCGCTGCCCACAATCGCCCCGTCAGCGTCCTCCGTCATCTTTTTCGCCTGCTCGGGGGTGGAGATGCCAAAGCCCACGGCGCAGGGGAGGTCGGTGCTCTCCCGAATAATGCGGATCATTGCCCCGATGTCGGTTTTAATCTCACTGCGCACGCCGGTGACGCCCAGAGAGGAGACCACATAGAGGAATCCCTTGGCCTCCTTTGCGATCATGGCAATGCGATGCTCCGACGTGGGAGCGATCAGGGAGATGAGGTCAATGCCGTACCGCTGACAAATTTCGTCAAACTCCCCCTTCTCCTCGTATGGAATGTCGGGCAAAATCAGTCCGTCGACCCCCACCTCGGCGCAGGCGGAAATAAACCGCTCCGCCCCGTAGCTGAATACCACATTGGCGTAGGTCATAAACACCATGGGGACGGCGACATCCTCTCTCAGGTCCCGCACCAGATCAAAGATCTTGTCGGTGGTCGTCCCGGCATTCAGCGCCCGAAGGCTGGCCTCCTGAATGACAGGACCTTCGGCGGTGGGGTCGGAGAAAGGGATGCCCAGTTCGATCAAGTCCGCCCCATTTGCCACCATGGCCCGGACGATTTTTGCTGTTGTCTCCAGGTCCGGGTCGCCGCAGGTGATGAAGGGGATAAACGCCTTGCCGTTTTCAAATGCCTTTGCAATATTACTCATGGAGATCCTCCCCTCTGTACCGGGCAATGGCGGCACAGTCTTTGTCGCCCCTGCCGGAGACAGTGACGACGATGATCTTGTCCCTGTCCAGCGTGGGCGCCAGCTTTTGGGCATAGGCCAGGGCGTGAGCGCTCTCAATGGCGGGAATGATGCCCTCCGTCCGGGAGAGGTACTCAAAGGCGTCCACCGCCTCGTCGTCGGTGATGGCGACGTATTCCGCCCGGCCGATGTCGTGGACAGAAGTAGCTCTTCATGCCGTGGAAGATACCCAGTCGCCCGGTATTTATGGTCGCCGCCGTCTCGAAGGTGTCAATGCCCCGGCCAGCCGCCTCGCAGCCGATGAGCCGGACGTCTTTCTCCTCAATGAAGTGGTAGAAGGTACCGATGGCGTTGGAGCCGCCGCCCACACAGGCCATGACCACATCAGGAAGCCGCCCTTCCCGCTCCAGAATCTGCGCCTTGATCTCCTTTGAGATGACCGCCTGAAAGTCCCGCACGATGGTGGGGAATGGATGTGGCCCCATGACGGAGCCGAGGCAGTAGTGGGTGTCGGCAATGCGGCTGGTCCACTCCCGCATGGCCTGAGAGACGGCGTCCTTGAGCGTAGCAGTGCCGGTTTTCACGGGGATGACCTCAGCGCCCAGCAGCCGCATTTTGTACACGTTCAGCGCCTGACGCTTCGTGTCCTCCTCTCCCATAAAGACGACGCATTCCATCCCCATGAGGGCGGCGGCAGTGGCGGTGGCTACGCCGTGCTGACCGGCACCCGTCTCGGCAATGAGACGGGTCTTGCCCATCTTCTTTGCCAGCAGCGCCTGACCCAGCACATTGTTGATCTTGTGCGCCCCGGTGTGGTTTAAGTCCTCCCGTTTCAGATAGATCTTCGCCCCGCCCAGATCCTTCGTCATCTTCTCGGCGTAATACAGACGGCTGGGGCGGCCAGCGTAGTTGTTGAACAGCTCTTCCAGCTCGGCATTGAATTCCGGGTCATTTTTATAGTGATTGTAGGCAGTCTCCAGCTCGATGACCGCATTCATCAGCGTCTCCGGAATATACTGCCCGCCGTGGATGCCAAAGCGTCCAGTTGACATAATTATTACTCCTTTTTCACAGCGGCCACCGCCGCCAGCATCTTTTCGTAATCCTTATAGCCCTCCGTCTCCACGCCGGAGCTGAGGTCAACGGCGTAGGGCTTCACCTGTTGTACAGCGGCGGGAATGTTCTCCGCCGTCAGTCCCCCCGCCAGCACAAAGGGCCGGGGAAAGTCTGCCAAAATCCGCCAGTCCAGGGTCACGCCGCTGCCCTGTCCGGAGTCCAGCAGCACCAGATTGGCGGTGCTGGATTTTGCCCGTTCCAAATCCGCTGCACTGCGAATCTGAAAGGCCTGCCAGATGGGCTTTGCGGTCAGCTTCCGCAGGGCGGCAAGGTATGCTTCATCCTCATGCCCGTGAAGCTGGGCGACGGCAATCGTCCCATCCTCCAGCAGTCCGGCCACGGTCTCTACCGACTCGTCCACAAAGACCCCCACCGGGATAATGTCTCCGGAGAGCCGGGCAGTCAACGCCCGTACCTGCTCAGGGGTCACATTGCGGCGGCTCTTGGGGAAGTTCACGATAAACCCGCAGTAATCCGGCTTTACTTGATTGACATAATCAATATCTGCCGGACGGGACAAACCGCAGAGCTTTATTTTTGCTGTCATTGGGCGGCCTCCCGCATTTGGGCAAGCATTCTGCCCTTGTCCTTTGCCCGCATCAGCACCTCGCCCATGAGCACGGCGTCTGCGCCGGTTTTTTTCAGAGCAGCCACATCCTCGGGGGACTTGACTCCAGACTCCGCCACATAGAGGGTCCCGGCGGGAATCAGATCCCGGAGCCGGGCGGCATTGGAGAAGTCCACGGAAAAATCCTTCAAATTCCGGTTGTTGACGCCGATCATCCTGGCCCCAGCGGCGACGGCGGAGGAGATTTCCCCCTCGTCGTGGGTCTCCACCAGTGCGGCAAGGCCCAACTGATTGCAGATGTCCAGATAGCGGCGAATCGTCTCAGTGTCCAAAATGGCGCAGATAAGCAGGACGCAGTTTGCCCCCATCAGCTTTGCCTGATAGAGCTGATATTCGTCCACCACGAAATCCTTCCGGATCATGGGAATGGAGACATTCTGCCGAATCTCCCGAAAGATTTGGTCAGACCCCAGGAACCACTTCGGCTCCGTCAGACAGGAGATGCAGTCGGCCCCGGCCTGCTCGTAGTCTCTCCCAATCTCCACATAGGGAAAGTCCTTGGCGATCAGTCCCTTGGAGGGGGATGCCCGCTTCACCTCGCAGATAAAGCTCATCCCTTCTCTCTCGACAGCGTCGTAGAAGGCTTTTCCGTTGGCAATTCCGCCCTCCTGACACAGCTCTTTCAATGCATCCAGACTGTTCTCCGCCCTGTCCGCCGCCACCCGCTGACGGGCATGGGCGGCAATGGTGTCCAAAATGGTGCTCATGCGTTGGAGGCCCTGCGCAGCTCGTCAACCTTTTTCAGCGCAGCCCCGGAGTCGATCAGCTCGGCAGCCAGCTTGACGCCCGCTGCCAGAGAGTCCGCCTTCTCCGCAATATACAGACCGGCGCCGGCATTGAGCAGGACGATGTCCCGCTTGGGGCCTTTCACGCCGCTGAGAATGTCCAGAGTGATCTGAGCGTTTTCGGCGGGAGTGCCGCCCACGATGTCAGACTTCTGCGCACGGGTAAGGCCAAAGTCCTCGGGAGTGATGGTGTATGTGCGGTACTCCCCGCCGTCAAATTCGCAGACGGTGGTGGGAGCGGAGACGGAGATCTCGTCCAGCTTGTCCTGACCGTAGACCACCAGGCCACGCTTCACACCCAGACTGGACAGCACCTTTGCCATGGGCTCCACCAGATACTCGTCATAGACGCCCAGCAGCTGATAGGCGGGACGGGCAGGATTGGTGATGGGGCCGAGAATGTTGAAGACAGTGCGAACGCCCAGCTCCCTGCGGATGGAGCCCACATACTTCATGGAGCTGTGGTACTTCTGAGCGAACATAAAGCAGGCGCCCACCTCCTCCAGCAGCCGCTTGCAGGTCTCCGGATCCTGCTGGATATTGATGCCCAGGGCTTCCAGACAGTCGGCGGTGCCGCTGCTGCTGGAGGCTGCCCGGTTGCCGTGCTTTGCCACCTTCACCCCGCCGGCTGCCAGCACGAAAAGGGAGGTGGTGGAGATATTGAAGGAATGGGCTCCGTCGCCGCCGGTACCCACGATCTCGAAGGTGTCCAAACCCGTCTCTACCGGAATGGCGTGCTCCCGCATGGCGGCAGCGCAGCCGGAGATCTCGTCGATGGTCTCCGCCTTGGCGCTCTTGGTGGACAGGGCGGCTAAAAAGGCGGCGTTCTGGGTGGGAGTGGTCTCGCCGCCCATGATCTCGTTCATGACCTGATATGCCTCGTCGTAGGCGAGGTCCTCTTTGCTGACGATTTTCACAATGGCTTCCTTAATCATTTAAATGACCTCCGTTTGTGATATGGTAGAAATTTTGCAGCATGATCTTCCCCGCCGGCGTCATAATGGATTCCGGATGGAACTGGACGCCGTAGACGGGATATTCCCTGTGCTGTACCGCCATGATCTCCCCGTCGTCCGCCCGGGCGGTGACAATAAGGCAGTCGGGAAGCGTGTCCTCAATGGCGGCCAGAGAGTGATACCTGGCCACCGGTTCTGTCGCTTTGCAGCCTTTGAACAGGGGGCTGCTTCCATCCAGCCCGGCGTCCGACTGCTTGCCGTGCATCAGCTGCTTTGCGTAGCTGACCGTGGCCCCGTAGGCGGTGCAGATGGACTGATGACCCAGGCAGACCCCCAGGATGGGAATTTTGCTCCCCAGCTTCTGCACCACTTCAATGCACACACCGGCCTCCTCCGGATGTCCGGGACCGGGGGAGAGGATGATGCCCGCAGGGTGCAGGGCCTCGATCTCCTCTACCGTCATGGCGTCGTTGCGGATGACACGGATGTCCGGCTCCACCGAGCCGACGAGCTGGTAGAGGTTGTAGGAAAAGCTGTCGTAGTTGTCGATGAGCAGCAGCATCAGTCCTCCACCTCCTCAGCGGTTTTCAGCGCCTTAATGACGGCAGCAGCCTTGTTCAGGCACTCCTGGTATTCTCGCTCCGGCACCGAGTCTGCCACAATGCCCGCTCCGCTGCGGACGAATACCTTGCCGTTTTTCTTGTAGGCAATCCGGATGGCAATGCAGGTGTCCAGATTGCCGGTAAAGTCAATGTAGCCGATGGCCCCACCGTAGATGCCCCGCTTGTTGTTTTCCAGGTCGTTGATGAGCTGGCAGGCCTTGATCTTCGGTGCGCCGGACAGGGTTCCGGCAGGGAGAATGGCGTCAATGGCGTCCAGTGCGTCAGCGCTCTCCCGAATCTCCCCCCGGACGGTGGAGCCGATGTGCATGACGTGGGAATAGCGCTGGATCTCGTGGTACTTCTCCACCTGCACCGTGCCGAATTTGCTGATCTTGCCGATGTCGTTGCGGCCCAGATCCACCAGCATATTGTGCTCGGCCAGTTCCTTGGGGTCAGCCAGAAGGTCCTGCTCCAGTTCAGCGTCCTCTGCCGCCGTCTTTCCTCTGGGCCGGGTGCCCGCCAGGGGAAAGGTGTGGAGGACGCCGTTTTCCAGCTTGACCAGCGTCTCGGGAGACGCCCCGGCTACCTCCATATCAGAGCCGGAGAAGTAGAACATATAGGGAGAGGGGTTCAGCGTCCGCAGGATGCGATAGGTGTTCAGCAGGCTCCCCTCAAAGGGGGCCTCCAGCCGGTTGGACAGGACGATCTGAAAGATGTCGCCTTCCACAATGTGGTGCTTGGCCCGCTCCACCATGGCGCAGTACTCGTCTTTCTGAAACAGGGGCGTTACTTCTCCCCCCAGCTTTCCGGAAAGATTTTTCCGGGGCTGGCCGTTTTTAATCAGCTCCACCATATGCCCCAGCTCCAGCAACCCCCGGTTGTACTCCGTTTCCGGCCGGGTCAGGTCGATATTGATCATCAGGACGATCTTCTGCCGGTAGTGGTCAAAGGCAATGACCTTGTCAAAGAGCATCAGGTCTACATCCTTAAAGCCCTCCGTGTCCTTGGCGTCCAGCCGCAGGGTCGGCTCGGCATATTTCAGATAGTCATAGGAGAAGTAGCCCACCAAGCCGCCGGTAAAGCTGGGCAGTCCGGGGAGCCGGGGGCTCTTGTGTTCGTTCAAAATCTGGCGGATCACTTCGTTCGGATGGTTTGTCTCCACCGTGACGCCCCCGCAGCGGACTTTGCCGTTTTCACACGTCAGCTCCAGCTTGGGATCGTATCCCAGAAAGGTGTAGCGCCCCCAGGCCTCGTTGTCCCCGGCACTCTCCAGCATGTAGCAGTGGTCGGAGACATGAAGCAAAGTCTTCAGCACCTCCACCGGCGTTTTAATGTCACTGAAAAGCTCGGTACTGATGGGAATGGTGGTGTATTCGCCCGACTTGGCGCAGGCAAGTACCTCCTCGTAGCTCGGTTTGATCTGCACAGGCATCGGCCTCCTCTTTGCATCAAAAAAGTCCCTGACAGAGCAAGAACTCTGTCAGGGACGAATAAAAGCTTATCCGCGGTGCCACCCTGATTGCGGCTGAAATGCCGCCCCTTTGCAAGGTACCAACATACCTCCGGCAACTGACGTATGCCCTCACGTCACGGAATACTCGGCAGCACCTCTATGCCGCCTTTGACCGTGCCCTCAGTGACCCATTTAACAGCGTGTATTCCGCCTGCATCGCAGCACCGCAGGCTCTCTGGGGGAGCATCACTGTTTTTACTCTCACTTCAACGGTTTAGGTGATGAAAGATATTATACTGCCCGACCGCGTATTTTGCAAGACTTTTTTCAAAAAAAGTCTCAGACCTCCCGTTCTCTGGGCCGCAGGCCAAAGCTGACGGCGATGGCGGCGTCTACCGCTCCCATCACCTCCTCGTCCAGATGGCCCATCCGCTCCCGCAGACGTCGTTTGTCCAGAGTCCGCACCTGCTCCAGCAGGATGACGGAGTCCTTTGTCAGGCCGCAGTGGGGGTCGATCAGCTCAATATGGGTGGGCAGCTTCGCCTTGTTGAGCTGAGAGGTGATGGCAGCGGCGATCACCGTGGGGCTATGCCGATTTCCCATGTCATTTTGAATGATGAGCACCGGACGGACGCCCCCCTGCTCACTGCCTACCACGGGACTTAGATCTGCGTAAAAAATGTCTCCTCTTCTGACGCTGGTATCCACAAAATTCACACTCCGCCGATTAGAAATGTACCCCGTCACAACTTGTGCAACAGTGTACTATCATTTTCCCCAGCGTGGGCGGGAATATACCCGGAGAGAGAAGAAATGGCCGGCCATAACATCTCCCCGAAGCATCCTATGCCTCAGAATTCGACAGAGTGCGCTTTTTCCTCAACAGGTTCTCTCGCAGACCTCTTTGATCTTCTCCCGAATGGAGATCAAATCGTCAAAGGTCTCCGGCCGCTTGCTCTCGTCCCGCAGGAGAGCGGAGGGATGGTAGATCGCAGTCATCCAAAAGCCGCTTCTCTGCACCCACTGACCATGCTCCCGTGTGATGCGGTAATCCGGGGAGATGAGCCGCATGGCGGCAATGCGCCCCAGGCAGACAATGATCTTCGGCCGCACCAGCTTTACCTGCTCCCGGAGATAGTCGATGCAGGCGTCCTGCTCCCCCGCCAGGGGGTCCCGGTTTCGAGGCGGACGGCACTTGACAATATTGGCAATATAGTATTTCGTCCGGTCAAGGTCAATGATTTCCAGCATCCGATCCAGCAGCTGGCCCGCAGGGCCGACAAAGGGGGTGCCTGTCAGATCCTCCTGCTGCCCCGGGCCCTCGCCCACGAACATAATTTCCGCATTTGGGTTGCCGTCTCCAAAGACCAGGTTGGTCCGGCTTGCCCCCAGCTCGCACTTTTGGCACTGCTCACAGACCTGCCGCAGCTCTTCCCAGCTTCTCACAGCCCTCGCCTCCCGTCTCATTTTCCCTATTGTATCACACTTAACGCCCCGACGGAACGAAAAATCTCCGCCACATCCCGCAAAACAGCCCATATTTTGAATGACCGGGGCAAAATACTTGCATCCGGTGGAAAACATTGCTATAATGTCTACATGTGATCAGAATCGTATTGCCATCCCAGCAAGATGGCCCCTATAAAGGAGTATAAACCATGGATTCCATTCAGCAATTGGAACAGCATCGCCATGACCTGCTGTCCAGCGCCAAGCCCGACCGCCAGCACGAAAAGGGCAAGCTGACCGCCGATGAGCGGCTGAATATTCTCTTCGACCCCGACACCTTTGTGGAATACAACGTCTTCCAGAACCGGGGACGGAGTCTGGAAAAGCCCTGCGCCCGGGATGGCGTCATTGCCGGCTGCGGCAAGATAGGCGGCCGCTTTGTCTACGCCTACGCTCAGGACTTCACCATCTCCGGAGGCTCTCTCTCCGACTCCAACGCCCGGAAGATCACCGAGGTGCAGAAGATGGCTCTGAAGGCCAAGGTGCCCATCATCGCTCTGATGGACTCCGGCGGCGCCCGGATCCAGGAGGGTATCAAGGCTCTGGCTCAGTACGGCAACATTTTCTATCAAAACGTACAGGCCTCCGGCGTCATCCCTCAGATCACCGCCATTATGGGCCCCTGCGCCGGCGGCGCCAGCTACTCCCCCGCCCTGCAGGACTTTATCTTCTTTGTGGAGGGCACCGGCGAGATGTTCGTCACCGGCCCCGCCGTGGTCAAAGAGGTCATCGGCGAGGACATCAGCATGCAGGAGCTGGGCGGAGCGGATGTCCATATGCGGAAAAACGGCGTGGCCCATGTCCGGGCTTCCGACGACCGGGACTGCCTGCTGAAAATTCGGCAGCTTCTGACCTATCTGCCCCAGAACTGCGACCAGCTGCCCGACATCCTGCCCAAGGCCAAGGCCCGCTGGCAGCGGGGCATTCAGGACATCGTACCGGAGAACAAGCGGCGCATCTACGACGTGAAGCGGGTCATCGACTATCTGGCGGATACCGAGTCCATCTTTGAGATCGAGCCGGAGTTTGCCGCAAACGTGGTCACCTGCTTTGCCAGGGTGGGCGGCGCCACAGTGGGCTTTGTAGCCAACCAGCCCGCCGTGCTGGGAGGCTGTCTGGACGTGAACGCCTCCTGCAAGGCCGCCCGGTTTATCCGCACCTGCGACTGCTATAACATCCCCCTCATCAATCTGGTGGACGTCCCCGGCTTTTTCCCCGGCCGGGACCAGGAGAGCAGCGGCATCATCCGCCACGGCGCAAAGATGCTCTATGCCTACTCCGAGGCAAAAGTGCCCAAGATCACCATTATCCTCCGCAAGGCCTATGGCGGTGCGTATATCGCCATGTGCTGCAAGGAGCTGGGAGCGGACGTGGTCTGGGCCTGGCCCTATGCGGAGATCGCCGTCATGGGCGCCGAGGGCGCTGTCAAGATCCTGAACAAGCGTGACTTGAAGGCCGCCGGCGACAAGTATCAGGAGGTTCTGGACGAAAAGGTTCAGACCTATAAGGATACTTACCTGAATCCCTATATCGGAGCCAAGCTGGGCTTTATTGACGACGTGATCCTGCCCCAGGATACCCGCCGCCTGCTGGAGAAGGTACTGGAGGCACATCTCACCTTCCAGTCCGGCCAGAAGAAGCACCATCACGGGAATATCCCGCTGTAATTCCCAAAACAACGACACAGGCCGACCCCTGCGGGTCGGCCTGTACACTAGAAAGGTCTGTGGAGGTACACTATGGCCCCTCTGTGGAAGCGGCTGGATGCCGGGCTGCCGATTGTCACAACCGAAAAGAATCTATACATTCAGCTGGAGCCCTCCCGGCCCGGCGTTCTCCGCATCCGCTGCTCCAGGGGCAGCTTTCCCCAGGGGGCGCTGTCTCTCATTGTGTCCAACTGGCCTCAGACTGTCCATTGGTGTGTCCCCGCCCGGTTGGAGGGAGAGGTGCTTACCGCCGATATGGCCGGTTCTGAGGCAGCTTTTGACCCGGAGGATAACCGCCCGCTGTGTCTGGCGCTGGCACAGGAGACGGAGCGTGGGCTGGTCCTGTATCCCCTCCGTGCCCTGCGGCTGCTCCAGCGGATGAAAACCGCCGCCCGCTCCCTCTACCTCTACGACAACCGGGACCTCTTTGCCGGTCCCGTAGACAGCTTTTGTCGGGACGGCCGCTTTTTTGAGGCTGTCCCAACCTACGCCGTAACCGGCAAAAAGACGGTTGACCTGGCCCTCCGCCTGGTCCCCAGAAGTCTTCGCTACGAGATGCAGATGACCTATGGTCTGACCCGGATGGAAGAGCGGGAGGACTGTCTCTGGTGGCAGGCGGCAGCACCCGCCGGAGCGCCGGAGCTGTTGGGGCTCTCCCTCCGTCCCACGGACGGCAATGAAGGAACCGGGCGCTTTTTCTCCTTTACACAGCGCAGCGGCGGCCGCTGGGCCTGTCTGCCCCTGAGCGCACTGCCCATGGACGGCAGGGAATATGTCCTCTCCGGCGTAGTGGAGCAGGAGGGAGATCTGCTGTTCCACGTCCCCCTCTGCGTCATTGACAGTGAGCTTCACATCCGTCTGGAGGACCGGGCCAACGGTCTGCCCTATCTGCAAAACGAGGACCGGGCCTGCTATGTCAAATTGGACGAGCTGTGTCATCCCTCCTTTGTGGCCCTGCCCCATCGCCCCTCCTGTCAGCAGAACATTCCCGCCGCCCGTCTGGATCAGGCGCTGGAAAATGGCCTTCTCCCGGAAACGGGCCACTGCGCCATTACCGACCTGGGCGGCCGGAACTGGCAGTGGCAGATGGAGCTGCACCGCTTCCTGCTCACCAATCAGGACGAAGTCTGCATCGTTGCCAGCCGGCAGAACCAGCGCTGTCTTCTGCCGGTGCGGTTGCTCTCCGTCACCCCCAGCTACTCCCTCCTCTCCGCCGACCTATCCCCCATGATCGACCGCATTCAGACCAGCCGCATTGCCCAGTGGGATCTGGCTCTGGCCATTCATCAGGGAGAGGACTGGTATCACATGCGCCTGCGCTGTCCCGCCCGGACCGTCCGCCGCAGGTTGAATACCGACCGGGAATATCTGGACTACTCAGCGGCCTTCGGCTCCCCCATGGGCGAGGCGCCTGTGGGCGACCACTCTGTGGAGGGACTGCTCTCCTGCCTCACCGAGGGCTATTGCCAGCTGCAGCTGGCAGACCCTCTGTACCGCTATGAACCTCAGATAATCGCCCGCTGCGACAGAGCCAGTCTCCATGGCACCACGCTTCGGCTCCGTCTCCGCTGCCCTGCCGGGATCCCTGGCCGCTGGGCAGGTGTGATGCTGGTCCACCGCTTTAAGCTGGAGATCGACAGGAGTATGCGCTATTTCCCTGCCAGCCAGCTGGCAGAGCGGGACGGTGTATTTCACATGGCGGCGAAAATTGACCTCTCTCCCATTGCCCTCACCCCCCTGTACTGGGACATCCGGGCCGTCTTTGAGGGAGAGGATGGCCGGCAGTATCTCCTGCGCGTGGTGGCTGCCACAGAGCAGAATCGCTCCGATCTGCACAAAGGCCTGAAGCGGAGATGGCTCCGCCTGCGCCGGACCGTTTTTACCGACAGCTACCGTCAGGGCAGCGATCTCTCCGTCTCCCTCTATCGGACGGCTGGCAACGGCTTTGCCCTGGTATGTCAGGATTACAGCCCATACAGCGGTTTCCGTTTCCGCATGAAGGAGCGCATTGCTCTGATCCTCTCCCGCCTCTTCCGAAAGCAGCTGGCCAAAAAGAGCATTTTCCTGTGCTATGAAAAATACTGCTGCATGGCCCAGGACAACGGCTTCTACTTTTTCCGCCACTGTATGGAAAACGGCATGGAGCAGAAGATGCATCGCAGCATCTACTTTGTCATCGACAAAAAGCAGCCGGACTACAAAGAGCGGCTGCTGCCCTATAAGGATCATGTGATTCAGTTTATGAGCCTGAGGCATATGATCTATATTCTCTCCGCCCGGCTGCTCATCTCCAGTGACTCCAAGGCCCACGCCTACGCCTGGCGGGCCAAGGAGAGCATCATCCTCCCCCGCATCCAGTACAACAAAAAGCTGGTCTTTCTCCAGCATGGCGTCATCGCCCTGAAGCGGGTAGAATTTTACAGCAAGGGCACCAACGCCGTTCAGCTGTTCATCACCTCCAATCAGCGGGAGCACGACATCATTGTGAGTGAGATGGCCTATCCCACCGAGGATGTGGTCATCACCGGCCTTGCCCGCTGGGATGTGCTGGAGGACAAGGGATTGAAAGAGCGGCGCATTTTGGTCATGCCCACCTGGCGAAACTGGCTGGAGGAAGTCTCTGACGTTGTTTTCACTTCCAGTGACTACTACCGGAACTATATGTCCCTCTTAAACGACTCCCGGCTCTTCGACCTGCTGGAACGGCAGGATCTGTATCTGGACTTCTATATCCACCCGAAATTCCGGGAATATATCTCCAACTTCTCCATCACCGAGGGCGGCCGGGTGCGGCTCATCCCCTTCGGCACCGAGCCGCTGAATCAGCTCATTATGGGCTGCAAGCTGCTGATCACCGACTATTCCAGCGTCTGCTGGGATGTGTACTATCAGGGCAAGCCCGTTCTGTTTTACCAGTTCGACCTGGAGCAGTACAATGAGACCACAGGCTCCTATATCGACATGGAGACCGAACTGTTCGGAGACCGGGTCATAACGCCGGAGGAACTGCTGAACGCCCTGGAGCAGTACGCCGAAAGCGACTTCCGCCTGCCGGAGAAATATGCCGAGATGCGGCCGAAGATGTACGCCTATATCGACCACAACAACAGTCAGCGCGTCTGCGAAGAGATTATGAAGCGGCACTGGTAACAGAGCACCACCCCCGGAGTAAATCTCCTCCGGGGGTGGTGCATTTTTGTTGTTTTTAGAGCATGATCTGTCCCGGCCCGGGCAGATTCATCTGCCGCTTCCGATTGGCAGACCATGCCAGCTTTTCCGCCAGCATCTTGGTGTCGCCGCTCTGGACCGCCTCTTTATAGGCGTGGAGATTATCCTCCAGCCGCTCGATGACCTTAGTGAGGGCAGGGGCATTCATAGAAAACAGCTGGGTCCACAAATCCACATCCAGCGCTGCCACACGGGTGCAGTCCCGGAAGGAGCCGCCTTCAAAGCCCCGGCACTGGAACAGATCCTCGTCGTCGCAGACCGCCACGGCGATAATGTGCATCACCTGGCTGGTGTAGGCGATGATGGCGTCGTGCCGCTCCGGGGTAGTGACCACCACGTCGGAGCAGCCGATATGGGCGGAGATGCGGCGCATGAGATCCATGTGCTCTTCGGTGCTTTTCTCGCCGGGGGTCAGAATAAAGTGGGCTCTCTGGAACATGGTGGGGAAGGAGTGCTCAATGCCGGAGAACTCGGTGCCCGCCATGGGATGGCAGCCGATGAAGTCCACCGTCTCCGGCAGCACCTTCGCTCCCTCCATAATGGCGGTCTTGACGCCGCCCACATCAGTGACCAGAGCGCCAGGCTTGAAGGCACCCCGGTATTTTGCCAGGTACTCCACAATGCCCCGGGGGTTCATACAGAGATAGACGATGTCCGCCTTCGGCAGCACCTCCATAGGCTCCAGCGTCACCCGGTCGCAGACGCCGTGGCTCATGGCATACTCCGCCGTCTCCTGACGGCGCACCACGCCCACCACGGTATAGTCCTCAAAGCCCCGCAGGGCCGCCGCCATAGAGCCGCCGATCAGGCCAAGGCCCACGACGGCGATGATCTTTTCCTGCTTCATCTCCAAGCACCCTCTCAATAGATCCCGTCGTTCTCTGCCGGCCGGGGACGCATCGCTTCATAATACTGTGCACCCGTCAACTGGACGTAAGGCAGCAGGAAGCATTCGTATGCCGTCACCGCAGCCGCTCCCAGCAGACCGCCCGCCAGGCCGCCAACCATGCGAGTCACCAGATAGTCAAGCACATATCCGCCCAGGACCCACAGGAGGAAGGACAGATCCAGCGCGAACAGCTCTGTCTTTCGCCCCCGGGTCATCTCTCTGCTCCGGCGGAAAGCCTTCAGCACGGAGCAGTCCGGGTCATCCAGCAGGCAATAGGGCACCATGGAATAGCAGTAGTACGCAATAACGCCCGGGGCAATGAACGCGATCAAGCCCAGATAAGTGATGAGTGTCTGTAAAATCTCCGCCAGAATGATCTTGCCCGCCATATAAAACCGGGAAAACAGTTCCCGGTGGTCAGCCCCTTGCCCACGGACCGCCTGCATGCAGTAGCTGGTAAAGCCGTATCGGACCACCAGCGTGTATAGGAGGATCAAAACGGACAGCAGCAGCGTGATATAGCCCCCGGTACTGGTAAAGATCTGCCGGGAGGTCTCCACAGCATTGGAAAGAGCGGCCGCATCATTTTGGCTCATAGCCTTCAACATGGTCAGCTCCAGTTCATTCAGTCGGGAGGTGACGGGGCTGAGCAGGCCCACCAGATTGTCTACCCAGTTGGTGGCCAGCAGATAGATCAGCGTCACCGACCAGATTGCAGGCTGCACCCCCCGAATCAGCTCTTTGGATCTGGCTTTGAGTGCTTTGCGGTCGATTGGACTCATCCCAACCACTCCTCTTTCATTCAACATAGAGTCAGTATAGCACGCAGAAAAAAAAAGGTCAATTTCCCCCGTTTCTTTTGTACCGCCCGCCTCTCCCGCCCGCTCCCGCACTTTTCCCTTTACAGACCTTCCAACTTTGGATATAATATGATAGAAATTATGTGTAAAGTGAGTGGATAACCATGGCATCCATCAAGTTTGATGAATACAAGGTAAAACTGAACAACCTCCAGCCCGTTCTGGATGAACTGGGCAAGAGCCTGAATCTCTCCGCCGCCGAGCAGGAGCTGGAGATGCTCCAGATGCAGGCCACCGCCGACGGTTTCTGGAACGACATGGCCAAGGCCCAAAAGGTGAGCACCCGCATCAAGACCCTCCAGGACAAGCTGGAGGCCCAGAACAAGCGCAAAAGCCAGCTGGAGGACCTGCTGGTGCTGTGCGAGATGGGCATGGAAGAGGACGACGACTCTATGGTGGAGGAGTTGGAAGAGGGCTACGCCAAGCTGGAGTCCGATCTGGAGTCCGCCCGGATGGAGACCCTCTTCAAGGGCGAGTACGACAATTCCAACGCCATCATCACCTTCCACGCCGGCGCCGGCGGCACCGAGGCCCAGGACTGGGCCCAGATGCTCTTCCGCATGTACGTCCGCTGGGGCGAGCGCCACGGCTTCACCGTCAAGACCATGGACTATCAGGACGGAGACGAGGCGGGCATCAAATCCGCCTGCCTCTCGATCGAAGGCGAGAATGCCTACGGCTATCTCCGCTCCGAGCACGGAGTCCACCGGCTGGTCCGGGTCTCTCCCTTTGACGCAAACGCCCGCCGCCAGACCTCCTTTGCCGCTATCGAGGTCATGCCGGAGCTGCCTGACGATGTGGACGTGGAGATTCGGCAGGAGGATATTGAGATGCAGGTCTTCCGCTCCTCCGGCGCAGGCGGACAGCACATCAACAAGACCTCCTCCGCCGTCCGGCTCATCCACAAGCCCACCGGGGTCGTGGTCTCCTGCCAGACGGAGCGGAGCCAGCTCCAGAACCGGGAGAACTGTATGCGCATGCTCCGGGCCAAGCTGGTGGAAATGAAGATGCAGCAGCACGCCGAGAAGATCTCCGACCTGAAGGGCGTACAGATGAAGATTGAGTGGGGCAGCCAGATTCGCTCCTACGTCTTTATGCCCTATACTCTGGTCAAGGATACCCGCACCGCCTACGAGACCAGCAACGTGAACGCCGTCATGGACGGCGATCTGGACGGGTTTATCAACGCCTACCTCACCTGTGACGCCACGGGCGAATGGGCCACCAAATAATTTCCCCCGCAATGCACTGCCGCCCCGGCCAAAAGCCGGGGCGGTTATTGCGTCTTTCCCAACCTTTTGCCCGTAAAACCGCTAACCTTAAAAGATTTTCAGCTTATATTCAGATTTTTGCGTATGATCCTTCACAATTTGGACACAATAACAGACTATCCTTTTACTCAGAAAGCAAGCGGGCTGTCTTCGGCCCCATAAAGGAGTGTCTCATATGTCCTATAATATGTACGACAAAAATTACGGCAGCGGCTTTACCCCGGAAAACGACAACCGTCCTCCCGAGGATCGTCCCTGCGATCCGCAGCCGGCGAGCGGCGAATACCGCTACAGCTACGGCTTTCAGCCTGCGGATGGTTCTCCCTATCAGGCGCCTCCCGTCTCTCCCCCTCAGCCCAATCGGAAGAAAAAATCCGCAACGCCCAGGGCAGCCAAGGTCATTGCAGCCGTGCTTGCCTGTCTGCTCATCGGCGGTGCCGCAGGCGCAGGAGGCGCCTATCTCATGTTCGGCGCTCTGAACAGCAGCGCTGCTTCTGACGGTACCGCCGTCAGCACCGAGGGCGGCACGGACCGGCCCACCCTTCAGGTCAGTGACCGGGCGGACGGAGCGTCTGTCGCACAGGTGGCCGCCGGAAACGCCATGACCCCCAGCCAGATCTACGACGCTTACTCCGACTCGGTGGTGAGCATTGAGGTGCAGACCGCCAACGGCATCGGGGCCGGCACCGGCTTTCTGATCTCTGAGGACGGTTATATCCTCACCTGCTACCATGTGGTGGAGGGCTATCAGGCCATCTCCTGCACCTTCATCGACTCCACCAGCTATGAGGCCGCCTATGTGGGCGGCGACGAGGACGCAGATCTGGCAATCATCAAAATTGAGTCCGCAGACGGCAGCAGCTTCAAGCCGGTGGTGCTGGGCGACTCCGGCCAGCTCACCGTGGGCAGCACCGTCACCGCCATCGGCAACGCCCTGGGGACCTTTGCAAACACGCTTACCTCCGGCACTGTCTCCGGGCTGGACCGGGCGCTCACCATGAGCGACGGCAAAGTGATGAACGTGCTGCAGACCGACTGCACCGTCAACTCCGGCAACTCCGGCGGCCCGCTGTTCAATGAGTACGGCGAGGTCATCGGCGTGGTCAACGCCAAGTATTCCAGCAGCGGCTATTCCTCCGCCGCCACGGTGGAGGGCATCGGCTTTGCCATCCCCATCAACGACGCTCTGGCCATTTCGGACGACCTCATTGCCCACGGCTATATCACCGGAAAGCCCCATCTGGGCATTTCTGTCGCCACCGTCAGCAGCATCACTGCGCAGCAGTACTCCAACATGGTGGTGGGCGCCTACGTCCGGAGCGTGGAGGAAGGCTCCTGCGCCGAGACCGCCGGTATTCAGGTGGGCGACATCATCACTCAGGTAAATAATCAGGACATTACCACCTATGAAGAACTGATCGACGCCAAAAATGCTCTGCGGGCCGGGGACGAGATGCTCCTCACCGTCTTCCGGGAGGGCACTTATCTCACCATCACCGTCACCCTGGACGAGGAGGTGCCCCAGAGCGCCGCCGGTTCCGCCGACGATGGGCAGAGCAGCCAGAACGGCAACGAATACAGCCACGGCTACAACAACCCCTATGGCTACTACAGCCCCTTCGGCGGCAACGACCCATACAGCTTTTTCTTCGGCCAGGGCGGATGGTAAAACGTCCCGCTCGCCCCCATCATTTTGCTCCCCCGCTGCGGCGGGGGAGCTTTTGCCATTATGGACAAGGCGGCAAATGAAAAACGGCAGGAAAACCACCAATGCGCCGAAAGTGGCAGGAAGGGATTGAAGGGACCGATTTTCTAGTCTATAATTGGTCGGAAATACAGAAGAAAGTTGGAAAAAGAACGCATATGGAACACCAGGTACAGGAAAACAAGATGGGGGTCCTGCCGGTCAACCGGCTGCTGATCTCCATGGCCCTGCCCATTATTATCTCCATGCTGGTGCAGGCCTTTTATAATATTGTAGACAGCTATTTTGTCGCCAAACTGGGAGAGTCGGCACTGACGGCGGTATCTCTGGCCTTCCCCATCCAGACCGTTATGATCGCCGTGGGTACCGGAACCGGTGTGGGCATGAATGCAATGCTGTCCAAGTCTCTGGGGGAAAAGGATCAGGCCACTGCCGACCGGGCGGCTTGCAACGGCGTGTTTCTGGCGCTCTGCTCCGCCGCCGTCTTTATGCTGGTGGGCGTTTTTTGCATCTATCCCTTCTATGCCAGTCAGGTGGCAGACTATCCCGACATTATGGAGTACGGTGTGGAATACCTGACGGTGGCCTGTCTCTTCTGTCAGGGCATCTATGTGGAGCTGGTCTTTGAGCGCATATTGCAGGCCACAGGACATACCGTTGCCAGCATGGTGACCCAGCTGGCAGGCGCTGTGACCAACATCATCCTCGACCCCTGCTTTATCTTCGGCATCGGCCCCTTTCCCCGCATGGGTGTCACCGGCGCCGCCGTAGCCACTGTCATTGGCCAGTTTGTCGCCGCCATTGTGGCAGTCATTGTCAACCAAGCCTTCAACAAGGAGATCCATGTCCGGTTCAAAGCGTGCTTCCGGCCCAGCCGGCCCACGATCCGCCGCATTTACTCCGTTGGCATCCCTTCCATCATCATGGGCTCCATTGGCTCCGTGATGTACTACGGCATGAATCAGATCCTGCTGGGCTTTACCGCCACGGCATCAGCAGTCTTTGGCGTGTATTTCAAGCTCCAGTCCTTCTTCTTTATGCCGGTCTTCGGCATGAACAACGCCACCGTTCCCATTATCGCCTACAACTACGGCGCCCAAAAGCGGGGCCGTATGCTGCAAACCACCCGGCTGGCCGCCGTCTACTGCGCCGGCATTATGCTGCTGGGTCTGGCAGTGATGAACCTCTTCCCCGTCCAGCTGCTGGGCATCTTTGACGCATCGGAGCAGATGCTGACCATCGGCGTTCCTGCCCTGCGCATCATCAGTCTCAGTCTGGTGTTTGCCGGCGTCTGTATTGCCCTGGGCAGCGTCTTTCAGGCACTGGGCAACGGCGTGTATTCCATGATCGTCTCCCTTACCCGCCAGATGCTCGTGCTGCTGCCGGTAGCGTGGCTGCTGGCTCGAACCGGAAATCTGAATGCGGTCTGGTGGGCTGTCCCCATTGCGGAGGTTGCCAGCCTGCTGGCCACGCTCTTCTTCTTTGTCCGCATCAACCGCAAGGTCATCTCCAAGGTAGGAGACGTTGCCTGACTTTCACTCTCAACGGGCAGGTCACAGACCTGCCCGTTTTATGAAGGAGCGTCGCACCATGAAACCCTCCTCCCCCAGAAATATCCTGCTTCTGCTCCTCACCGCCATGATCTGGGGTTCCGCCTTTGTGGCCCAGAGCGCAGGCATGGACTATGTCGGTCCCTATACCTTCCTCGCCTTCCGCTCCTATCTGGGCGGAGCGGTGCTGGTCATTTACCTGCTGCTCACCAGAGGCAAACCCTCCGGGACGGAGATACCGCCCCAAGACCGGAAAACGCTGATGCTCGGCGGCATCTGCTGCGGCGCAGCTCTCTTCGTCGCCTCCGCCCTCCAGCAGATCGGCGTTATGTATACCACAGTCAGCAAGTCCGGCTTTCTCACCGCCATGTATATTCTCATTGTCCCCTTTCTCAGCCTGCTCCTCTTTCGCCGCAGGCTGCCTGGCCTGATCTGGGTCTGTGTGGGGCTTTCGCTGGCAGGAATGTATCTTCTTTGCCTGTCCGGGCCGGTAGGTTTTACGTTTGGAGACGGAATGGTGTTGCTCTGCGCCGTGGGCTACTCCGTTCACATTCTGGTGGTAGACCGCTTTTCCTCCAAGGCGGATCCTGTGCTCCTCAGCTGCATCCAGTTTTTTGTCTGCGCCGTTATGTCAACTGCCCCCATGCTGGTTTGGGAGCATCCCGCGCCCACTGACATTGCCCCAGCCTGGCTGACCGTGGGCTATGCCGGCATTTTTTCCAGCGGCGTGGGCTATACCCTTCAAACGGTTGCCCAGCGGGACTGCGACCCGACGATCTGCTCTCTGGTGCTGTGTCTGGAGTCCGTGTTCTCGGCCCTCTTCGGCTGGCTGCTCCTGGGGCAGGGGCTGAGTCTGCGGGAGAGTGCGGGGTGCGTGCTCATGTTTGCCGCCATTGTGCTCAGCCAGCTGCCCCGCAAATCCGCTGTTCCGGGCTGAAATTCCCTCTTTCTGCTCCGCTTTATTGTCCAAAACACCCAAATATATCTCTAATGGCAGAGACAAGTTGTGTAAACTGTCTCTGCCATTTTTCCTTTGATGTGTGTAAAATAAGCGTGTTCGATTATAATTATTTATTTAATAGGTATGCTCCGGCTTCTGCACGCAAGAGGCGGACCGGGGTGGAAAGGAAGAGACCTCTATGCTGATTGGATTTTTCCTGCTCTGGATCATCCTCTGCGGCAACGTGACGTGGGAGATTTTGGTCTTCGACCTGATCGTCACCTGTGCGGTGTTCTGGTTCACCTGCCGCTTCTGTTATTGGAGTGTGGAGCGGGAACGCACGTTTCTGCGCCTGTTTCTGCCGGGGCTGCGGTACATCGGTCTGCTGATCATCGACTTTAAAGATCAGGCCCGGCCCATGCTGGTCAAGGTGCACGTTCCCCTCCGGACCAACATCGCCAAGATGACCCTGGCCAACTCCATCACCCTGACCCCCGGCACCATCACCGTGGAGAATCGAAACACCGATTTTGTCGTCCACTGCTTTAACCCCGCATTCTCCGAGGGTATGGACACCTCGGTGCTGGTAGACGCACTTTTGAAGATGGAAGCCATTGCAGGTCACGGAAAGGAGGCGGAGTGATGTTCCAACAGGTCATGCAGGTGTATCTGATCATCCTGTCCGTCTGTCTGGCGGGCGCTCTGCTCTATATTGTGATCAGTAAGCATTTTACCGATCGGCTGGTGGGCGTCAACCTGATCTCCACGCTGATCTTGAATACCATTCTGGTACTCAGTCTCTTTCTGGACGCAACGTCCATTCTGGACATTGACATCGTCTACGCACTTTTGAGTTTCCAGGCCGTTGTCGTTCTCAGCCGCCTTCTGCGGGTGCGGATGCTGGCGCAGAAGAAGAAAGGGGGCAAGGGGAAATGACCGTTTTGGAACTGATCGGCTCTATCCTCATGGGGCTGGGCATTTTGCTGATGGTCATTGTGGTCATCAGCGTCTTCCGGCTGGGCTTTGTCATCAACCGGATGCACGTCACCGCCATTGCCGACACACTGGCGACGCTGCTCATCTTCCTGGGCGGCGCTCTGTCCGAGGGACTGCACTGGGTGAATCTCAAGCTGATTCTGATCCTCGCTCTGCAGTGGTTTACCGTGCCCGTCTGCGGACACATGATCACCCAGCTGGAATATGCCGTGGTGGGCGATCTGGAGGAACACTGCAAACCTCTGCCTGAAGATGAGAAAGGAGAGGAATCGTAATGGCATTTGTCGAAGTTCTGCTGTTGGGCTTTCTGGTGGCCTGCGCGCTGACCGCCGTTTTGCACCGCAGCACAATGATCACAATTCTGACCTATATGGGCTTCAGTGTGGTCATGAGCGTCATCTGGATGCTTCTGCAGGCCCCCGACCTGGCTATTACGGAGGCTGCCGTGGGCGCCGGCGTGAGCACGGCGCTGTACTTTCTTACACTGCAAAAGATCCGTGAGCTGAAGGAGTCCGAGGACGCCGAAGAAGAGCGCCGCAGAAAAGCGGGAGAGGAGGGTCGGAAATGAATCCTTCAAACCGCAACCGCGTCAAAGCGTTTTTCGACTGGGTAGACGGCGAGGAGTGGTGCGCAAAGACCCCGGACGAGGTGGTCGCCCGGCAGGAGAAAAAGCCCGCCCACCGCTCCTCCAACGATCTGGACGCCTATCGCCGGTTCCGCCGGCTGAATCAGGCTGTAGGCGCCCTGTTCTGCATCACGCTGGCGGTGGTGCTGACCATGGTGGTCGTGAACCTGCCTCTTTTCGGAGATCCCTCCAATCCCACCAACAACGAGGTGGCCGCCCGCTATATTGAGCGCGGCATTGCGGAGACCGGCTCTGCCAATCTGGTGGGCGGCATGATTCTGAGCTACCGTGTCTTCGATACCTTCGGTGAGTCCAGCGTTCTGTTTCTGGCCGCCACCTGCGTCACCATCCTGCTCCGCCGCGACCGGAAGAATACCACCTCCCGTGACCTGAGGGAATTGCACAGCGATGGTCTGGCGGACCGGAAGGACAAGGACATCGTGCTGCGCACCGCCGTTTTGCTGCTGCTTCCGGTGTCCGTCATGGTGGGCTTTTACGTCATGCTCTTTGGCCATCTGTCCCCCGGCGGCGGATTCTCCGGCGGCAGTATCCTGGGCGGCGGCATGATCCTCTACTCCCGCACCTTCGGCAGTGACAGCGTCCGGAAATTCTTTAACGAGCACCTTTACCATTTAGTCAAGGTCGTCTGCCTGATGTGCTACGGCCTGATCCTGATTTACTACGTCTTTACCGGCTCTAACGGTCTGGATAACCATATCTGGCTGGGCATTCCGGGCAACATCATCAGCAGCGGCATCATTATGCCCATCAACGTGCTGGTTGGCTTTGAGGTGGCCTGCACCATCTATGCCTTTTACGCCCTGTTTAGCGAAGGAGAGATGTGACATGAGTGATTTTCTTTCCACATTGTGGACACAGCGGTACATGTTCACCGCAGTGATCCTCTTCTGCATCGGGGCATTCAGCCTGGTTTTCAACCCTAATCTGATCAAAAAGCTGATCGGCTTTGACCTGATGGACGGGGCGATCTATATGATGCTCACCAGCGCCGGCTACATTGAGGGCCGCATCGCCCCTATCGTCACTGATTTTTCCGCCACGCCAAGCGTGGAGACCTATATCAACCCCATTCCCACCGGTCTGGTGCTGACAGGGATTGTGGTCTCCGTCAGCGTCACCGCCTTTGCTCTGGCGCTGGTGGTGCGCATCTATAAGAAGTATCACACCGTCTATCTGGATGTCATTATGGCAAGCATGAAAAAGGGGGTGGACTGAGTGCTCCCCTGGTATCAGCACATTCCCTTCTTCTCCATCGTCCTGATGATGATTGCCGGTATTTTCACCAGCATCGTCCACCGAGGCAGGGCGGCATTGGCCGTCCACCTCTGTGCCGTCTCCGCCGTTTTGGCCGGAAATGCGGCGCTCTTTGCCAACATTGTTCCCGCCGGCGAGACGTTTACCTACAATCTGGGCATCGTCGGACACCCCTTCGGCAACGAGCTGGTCTGCGGGCCGCTGGAGGTCACTCTGGCCCTCACTTTCCTGACTGTCATGGCCCTTTGCGTACTGGGCGGCTATAAGGGCATTTTTGAGGACATCGAGCCGGAGAAGCAGAACCTGTACTTCGTCATGTGCGACCTCATTATGGCAAGTCTGCTCGCCATGGTCTACACCAACGACGCCTTTACCGCCTATGTGTTTATCGAGATCAACACCATCTCCGCCTGCGCCCTTGTCATGGCAAAGGACAGCGGAGCCACGCTGGTTGCCACCATCCGTTATCTGATGATGAGCCTTTTGGGCAGCGGCATGTTTTTGATGGGCCTGACCCTTCTCTACCACATCACCGGGCATCTGCTCATCATCGACATTCATGAGCAGGTGGTGCATCTGGCGGAGACAGGCAGCTATCTTCTGCCGCTGACTGTGGTCATGGGGCTGATGACACTGGGACTCTGTCTCAAGAGCGCCCTCTTCCCCTTCCACACCTGGCTGCCCGACGCCCACGGCAGCGCCACCACCAGCTCCAGCGCCATTCTCTCCGGTCTGGTGCTCAAGGGCTACATCGTCCTGCTCATTAAGTGCATTTTCAGCATCTTCGGGGAGCACATTTTCCGCTCCTTCCACGTGGGCGATGCCCTGCTGGTCATGGGCGTGGCCGCCATGGTCTACGGCTCTGTCAAGGCCATGGGCGAGACCCACATCAAGCGGATGATCGCCTACTCGTCTGTTGCTCAGATCGGCTATATCTATCTGGGCTTCGGCCTGGGGGGTGAGGCCGCCGCTGCCGCCGCCATCTATCAGATCCTGGTCCACGCCTTTACCAAGCCCCTCCTCTTCGTCTGTGCAGGGGAGCTGGCAGAGGCCTCCGGACACCGGAAGCAGATGTACTACCTCCGGGGCGCCGGCCACCGGGCCAAGCTTGCGGGCATCGGCTTTACCGTGGGCGGTCTGTCCATGATCGGTCTGCCGCTGCTGGGCGGATTTGCCGTCAAGTTCTTTTTGGCGGATGCCGCCCTGTCCGGCTCCTGGCGGATGTGGGTTGCTCTGGGGGCTCTGGCCGTGTCCAGCGTGCTCAACGCACTGTATTATCTCCCCGCCATCATCCAGATCTGGACGATCAGGGAACACGGGGCGGACGACCTGCCCCAGCTCCCCGCAGTCAAGCCGGGGGCGGCAGTCGCCGTTTCCATTGTTTTGCTGGCTGTGGGCGGCATCCTGCTGGGCGTATTCTGCACCCCGGTGGGAGACCTGATCTCCACAGGGCTGAGTCTACTGTAAGGAGGAAGATCGGATGTATCATTATTTGCTCTTTCTCGCCGTCCTGATTCCCGCTCTGGCGGGCATCCTCACCGTCTTTGTCAAGTCCCGCCGCACCCGGAACATTCTTCTGGCGGAGGCTCTGGGGGCGACACTGATCTGCGCTGTCGCCGCCGCCCTGACAGGAAACGGTCTGGCCGGCGTGGCGGACATGGGCCCCTTTGCCTTCCGCTTCGGGGGCGACCGGCTGGGGCAGCTCTTTTCCGTCCTGTTTTCGCTTCTTTTCCTGCTCTCCGGCGTCTTCTCCCTGGAGTATAACGAGCACGACGAGAAGCAAGGCAGATTTAACTGCTTCTATCTGCTGACGCTGGGGGCTATGATGGGGCTCAGCTACGCTCAGAATCTTTTTACCTACTATTTCTTTTACGAGTGTATGACTCTCCTCTCCATGCCCCTGGTCTTCCATGACGGCACAAAGGAGAGCATGAAGGCGGCGCTCAAATATCTGGGCTACTCCCTGTTCGGCGCTGCGCTGGTGCTCTTCGGCTTCTTCTTTGCCGGTCAGTACTGCGACACCACCGATTTTATCGAGGGCGGCACCTTTAATGCCCTGGGGCAGGCCAATTTGGGCATCGCCCTTGCCGCTGCCTTCTGCCTGTTTCTAGGCTTTGGCTGCAAGGCGGGCATGCTGCCTCTCCACCACTGGCTGCCTACTGCCCACCCCGTGGCTCCCGCCCCTGCCTCCGCTGTGCTGTCCGCCACCATTACCAAGGCCGGTGTGCTGGGCATCATCCGCTCGGCCTACTATGTCTTTGGGGCAGATGCCCTCCGGGGCACCTGGGTACAGACGGCAATGCTGGTGCTGGCTCTGTCCACCGTGTTTATGGGCTCCATGCTGGCCTATAAGGAAAAGCTGCTGAAGCGGCGGCTGGCCTGGTCCACCGTGAGTCAGGTAAGCTACGCCCTGTTCGGTATTTTCCTGTTTTCTTCCGTCGGACTCACCGGCGCTCTGATGCAGGTCGTGTTCCACGCACTGAGCAAGACCGCCCTCTTCCTCTCCGCCGGCGCCATTATCCACCAGACCGGCAAGACCAAAGTAGCCGAGCTGACCGGACTGGGCAAGAAAATGCCCATTGTCTTCTTCTCCTTCGCCTTTGCCGCCCTCTCTCTGGTGGGCATCCCGCCCTTTGCCGGCTTTGTCAGTAAGTGGAGCCTGGCCACCGGTGCGATTGAGGCCGCCGGCCCCCTGGGTGTGGCAGGCGCCGCCGTACTGCTCGTTTCCGCCCTCCTGACCGCCGGGTACCTCTTCCCCATCGTCATCCACGGCTGTCTGGACGAAGGCGAGTTTGACCGGCCTTTGGAGCCGGGCCGAAAGATGACCGTTCCCCTGCTCCTGCTGGCGGTGCTGCTGCTCCTGCTGGGCCTGTTTACCGGGCCGCTGGCGGCTGCGCTCCCTGCCATGACAGGGATTTTGTAAGGAGGTGGCATGATGAATCAAATCTGGATCCTGATCGCCATTCTCCTGCCCATTGCGGGGGGCGGCTGGATGCTCCTTCACCCCATGCGCAGCAAGACCCCCAGAGAGATCTATGTCATGGCCGTCTCCCTGCTGACCAGCGGACTGACGGGGGGACTGATCTTCACTGCAAGGGGGACCGTCCTCACGCTGGGGAGCATCTACCGGGGGCTGACCTTTGCCTTCCGGGTAGACAGCCTGTCTCTGGTATTTCTGGCCATTGTCGCAATTCTCTGGCCCATCGCCGTTTTGTACTCCTTTGAGTATATGAGTCATGAGCACGGAGAGAGCCGCTTCTTCGCCTTCTTCACCATGACCTACGGCGTCGTACTGGCCATTGCCATGGCGGCCAACACCTTTACCCTCTATTTCAGCTATGAGCTCTTGACCCTCTGCACCCTCCCCCTCGTCATGCACGAGATGGACGGCAAGGGCCGGTATGCAGGCAAAAAGTATATCCTCTTCTCCATGTCCGGTGCGGCGCTGGCCTTTATCGCCATGGTGTTGATTTACCACTACGGCGCACTTGACTTCGTTCTGGGCGGCAGTCTGGATGCCGGTCTGGCGGCGGGAAATGAGACCCTGCTCCGCCTTGCCTTCCTGCTGGGCTTCTTCGGCTTCGGCGTCAAGGCGGCGGTCTGGCCGCTGCATCAGTGGCTCCCCGCTGCTTCTGTGGCTCCCACCCCTGTCTCCGCACTCCTGCACGCCGTGGCCGTGGTCAATGCAGGTGTCTTTGCTATCCTGCGCATCACCTACTATAACTTCGGCACCTCCCTCCTAAAGGGCAGCTTTGCCCAGTGGGTGATGATGGCCTTCTGCGCCTTTACCATCGTCTTCGGCTCCGCCATGAGCTGGCGGATGCAGCATGTAAAGCGGAGGCTGGCCTATTCCACAGTGAGCAACCTGAGCTATATCCTGCTGGGCGCTTCCGTGATGACCACCACCGGTCTCTCCGCCGCGCTTGTCCACATGGCGGCCCACTCGGTATTTAAGATCATCCTCTTCTTCTGTGCCGGTGCCATTCTCTGCCAGACCAAGCGGGAGTATGTGTTCCAGCTGCCGGGTCTGGGCAGAAAAATGCCTGTCACCTTTGCCGCCTTTACGCTGGCCTCTCTTGGCCTTATCGGCATCCCGCCCTTTGCCGGATTTTTCAGCAAGTGGGCCATTGCGGAGGCGGCTGTGGAGCTGAGTCATCCGGTGGCCTGGCTGGGGGTCTTTGCCCTCATTCTCTCCGCCTTTTTGACCGGCCTGTATCAGGTCATGGTCATTGTCCCCGCCTTCTTCCCCACGGCGGATCAGGCTGAGATCGCTGAGGAAAACAGCAGCTTTACCGAGGCCGGCTGGCGGATGAAGACCGCCTTTGTCCTCCTGATGCTGCTGGCAATCGCCATCAGCTTCGGCGTCGGCGGATTGTCTGACCTTTTGAGTGCCTGCGCTCAGGGTCTGCTGTAAAGGAGGGGCGTATCATGTTACTTCTCACTTTGATCCTGCTGCCTTTCGTTGGCGGCGCAGCTGTCGGCGTACTCAGCCGCAAAAACAGCAGTCTCAGCCGTCGGGTGACGCTCCTTGCCCTCGCCGGGGAGCTGGCGCTCAGCCTGCTGCTCCTTCTCAGGATGGGGACAGCGCTGGCGTTTGGCGGTCTCTGCGGCATTGGACTGACCTTCTCCGCCACCGGACTTCAGGTGCTGCTCTCCATTCTGGCCTCGCTTCTCTGGCTGGTCTCCGGCTTTGTGTCCTATGAGACCATGGCGGAGGACCGCCACGCCGTCCGGTATGAGCTGTTTCTTCTCTTGACGCTGGGCGCCATTCAGGGAGTCTTTCTCTCTGGGGACCTCTATACCACGCTGGTCTTTTTCGAGGTCATGAGCTTCACCTCTCTCTTCTGGGTGTTCCACAGCGGCACGGAGAAGGCCAAGCGAGCGGCAGGCAGCTACCTGGCCTATGCCGTCATCGGCGGTCTCGTCTCGCTCATGGGCCTGTTCCTCCTGTCCACCATGCTGGGTACCCTCCGGTTTGACGATCTGCCCGAAGCCGTTGCCGCCTATGAGGGGAGCAAAGCCGCCCTCTATACTGCCGGCGGTCTCTCTATGGCCACCTTTGCTGCAAAAGTCTGCATGTGGCCGGTCCACACCTGGCTCCCCGGCTCTTATACCGAGGCTCCTGCCCCCGCCACCGCCCTGCTCTCCGGCATTGTCACCAAGGCGGGCATCTTCGGCATTATGGGCATCACCGCAAAGATTTTCCTGGGGGACGCCCAGTGGGGCAAGGTGCTGTTGGTCTTTGCCGCAGCTACCATGCTGTGGGGCGGCTTCATGGCCCTGTGCCAGACCAACCTGAAAAAGGTACTGGCCTACTCCTCCATGAGCCAGATCGGCTTTATTCTCACCGGCATCGCCGTCCAGGCCCTGCTGGGTGAGAAGGGCGGCATGGCGGCATGGGGCAGTGTCCTCCACCTGACCAACCACGCCCTCATCAAGCTGGTTCTGTTTCTGGCCGCCGGACTGCTGTTTTCCTCTGTGGGCAGTCTGGAGCTGGAGGATCTCCGGGGTTTTGGCCGGAACAAGCCGGTGCTCCTGGTCATCTTCCTCTGCCCTGCTCTGGCTGTCATGGGAATTCCCCTCTTCAGCGGCTATATCTCCAAGACGCTGATCCACGAGAGCATTGTGGAGTATATCGGCATTTTAGAGTCCGCCGGACAGTCCGCCGTCTTCTTCCATGTCATTGAGTGGCTGTTCCTCATTGCCGGGGGCATGACGGTTGGATATATGACCAAGCTGCTGGTCTGCCTGTTTGCAGAGCGGGACGAGAAGCACGAGGCTCAGAGCCTGAAGGCCAGCCCCGCAGTGCAGGGGATTTTGGCCGCCTGCGCTGTACTGCTCCCCATTCTGGGCCTGACCCCCCATCTCACCATGGAGGGTATCGCCCGGTTTGCCCAGGATTTTCTCCGCTCGGAGGGGCTGGAGGAGACAGTGCACTACTTCTCCCTCGGAAACTTGAAGGGAGCGGCCATCTCCATTGCCATCGGCGCTGTGCTCTACTTCGGCTTTGTCCGGACAGCGGTACGGCGGAAAGAGGGCGCTGCCGTCGCCTACCGCAATCCCTGGCCCGCCGCCCTGGATCTGGAAAACGGTCTGTATCGGCCCCTTCTTATGGTTTGGCTGCCCTTTGCGGGCGCAGTCGCCGCCCGGTTTGCCGCCAGCCTCTTTGAGTGGCTGACTGCTCTTGTGAACAAGGTGCTGTTCTTCCGCTTTGACCCCATCGTCCATCCCAAGGAGGACGAGAAGTTTGCCAACTATGACCCCAAGCCTCAGGGCCGCCGGGGCAATACCGGAACACTGGCCTTTGGCCTGACGCTGTTCGGCATCGGGTATATGGTGGTTATGATCTATCTGTTGCTGCGGCAGTTTGTATTTTAATCCTCTTTCGAGACGGGCGTTTGCCCGTCTCTTTGTTTTGTCCCTCGTGTCTTGCAGAACGAGAAAAACCCTGCTAAAATAGTGCAAACCACACCATTTTAAATCTAAGGAGCGATCCCTATGACATCTCTGGAATTACAGGGCCAGGCCGCCAAATCCGCCGCCCAGACCCTTGCCGTGGCCGGAACTCAGCTGAAAAATCAGGCGCTGTCCGCCATTGCCGATGCCCTTTTGGCCCATACCGCCGATATCCTTGCCGCCAACGCCGCCGACCTCTCCGCCGCCCAGGCAAACGGCATGACCGTCAGCATGCAGGACCGGCTCCGCCTGACGGAGGAGCGCATCCGCGGCATTGCCGACGGCGTCCGCCAGGTAGCCGCCCTCCCCGATCCCATCGGCGCCGCCGTCTCTGAAGCAGTCCGTCCCAACGGCCTGCGGATCAGCCGCCGCCGGGTGCCGCTGGGTGTCATCGGCATTATCTACGAGGCCCGGCCCAATGTGACGGCAGACGCCGCTGCCCTTTGTCTCAAGTCCGGCAACGCCGTCATCCTCCGGGGCGGCAAGGAGGCATTTCGCTCCAATCAGGCCCTGACCGAGATCATGCGGAATGCTCTGGAGTCTGCCGGTCTTCCAAAAGACGCCATCTCTCTGGTACAGGACACCAGCCGGGAGAGCGCCAACGAGCTGATGAATCTGACAGCATACCTGGATGTACTCATCCCCCGGGGCGGGCGGGGCCTGATCCGTGCCGTCACCGCCAATGCCAAGGTGCCGGTGATCCGCACCGGTGAGGGCGTGTGCCACACCTATGTGGACGAGTCCGCCGATTTGGATATGGCCTGCTCTATCGCCTACAATGCCAAGTGCTCCCGCCCGTCGGTCTGCAACGCCATGGAGTGCCTGCTGGTCCACCGGGCTGTGGCTGAGCAGTTCCTGCCTCTCGTCAAGGCCCGTCTGGACGTAAAGAGCGTGGAGATTCGGGGGGACGAGACGGTCCGGGCCGTTCTGGGCGATGCTGTCGTCCCCGCAACAGAAGAGGACTGGGACACCGAGTACGGCGATTATATTCTGGCCGTCAAGGTAGTGGACAGTCTGGAGGAGGCCATCGACTTCTGCAACCTCCACGGCTCCGGCCACAGCGAGTGTATCGTCACAGAAAGCTACACGGCCGCCGAGCAGTTTTTGAACGCCGTGGACGCCGCCGCCGTCTATGTCAACGCCTCCACCCGCTTTACCGACGGCGGCGAGTTCGGGCTGGGGGCAGAGATCGGCATCTCCACCCAGAAGATGCACGCCCGCGGCCCCATGGGTCTGGAGGAGCTGACCTCCACCAAATTTGTCGTCCGCGGAAACGGTCAGGTACGGTAATGGCAGACACCATTGCCGCCATTGCCACCGGCCCTGTCCGCAGCGCCATCGGTATTCTCCGGCTCTCCGGCCCTGACTCCGTCTCCGCCGTCTCCGCCTGCTTTACGCCTCGATCCGGCAGATCTCTGACGGACTATCCCCCAAACCGGCTGGTACTGGGCGTTCTGCGGGACAGTGAGGGAGCAGTCATTGACCAGTGCCTTGCCACCTACTCCAAGGCCCCCCACAGCTACACCGGGGAGGACACCGCCGAATTACAGTGTCACGGCTCCCCCACTGTGCTCTCCGCCGGGCTGGAGGCCCTTTTCCGCCACGGCGTCCGTCAGGCGGGGCCGGGAGAATTTACGAAACGCGCGTTTTTGAACGGGCAGCTGGATCTCATTCAGGCGGAGGCTGTTGCCGACCTGATTGACGCTCAGACCGCCGGCGCCGCCCGCAATGCCGCCGGACAGCTGGGTCGTGCCATGACCCGGCAGATTGAGGATGCGGCCAGTCAGCTTACCGATCTTCTGGCCCACTTCCATGTGGTACTGGATTACCCCGACGAGGACATTGAGCCCTTTGAGGCGCAGGAAATTGCCGACACTTTGAACAATGCCGCAAACCAGCTTTCCCGTCTCAGGGCCACCTACCGCCGGGGACGTCAGCTGACCGAGGGCGTGCCCTCGGCCATTGTGGGGCGGCCCAACGCCGGCAAGTCCTCCCTCTTAAACGCCCTGTTGGGCTACGACCGGGCCATTGTCACCCCCATTCCCGGCACGACGAGAGACACGGTGGAGGAGCGGTGCGTGCTGGGCGGGGTGCTGCTCCGGCTCATCGACACCGCCGGACTGCGGGAGACCTCCGACACCGTGGAGCAGTTGGGTGTTCAGCGCAGCCGCGAGGCACTGGCTCAGGCAGAGCTGGCGCTGGTGCTGCTGGACGGCAGTGCGCCGCTTACGGACGAGGACAAGGCCATTTTGGAGCTGTCCGCAGCCTGCCCCCATCGGCTGGTACTGGTGAACAAGTCTGATCTTCCCACCGTGGTGACCCTGCCGGAAGATGTGGAATTTCTCACCGTCAGTGCCAAGACCGGCGAGGGGCTGGACGGACTGGAAGCCGCCATCCGCTCCCGTTTTGCCCAATCCCTCCCCCGTCAGGGCGAGATGCTCACCAATGCCCGTCAGGCGGAGGCCATTGGCCGGGCAGCGGAGAGTCTCTCCGGAGCGGCGGAAGCGCTGGCAATGGGCCTGACGGCGGATGCCGTGCTCTCGGACGTAGAGGCCGCCCTTGCCGCCCTGGGCGAGGTCACCGGCCGCTCGGTGACAGAGGACGTGACCCGGCGCATTTTTGAGCGGTTCTGCGTGGGAAAGTAATTTCCCCTTGAAGAACGACGCTGAACTTGCTATAATGAGGTCTGCCAACGGGGGATTGATGGAATTGGCAGACATGCAAGATTTAGGTTCTTGTGGAGAGATCCGTAAGGGTTCGAGTCCCTTATCCCCCATAGCTCAAAATTCCGCTGCTTGCGCAGCGGGATTTTTCCATTTTTCTCTTGACATCCCCAATCCGCCCTGCTATAATGCAATAAACCTACCCGATAAATAGGGTTTAAGGAGGCGACAGGAATGCCGATACGGTTCGAACAGCTTCTGCGGAGCAATTTCCGCTGTGGACGAATGTGTATCTCCCGGGCTTATGCTATGGCCGGGCGTCCTGTCACGCCCGTGATCCCGCAGAATTTGTGCTGACTGCGCCTGCCATATCATTTGCCCGGGAGCTTATCTGCCCCCGTTTTTTTGTAGGCACAAACCGCAATTTCAATTGATCTATGATCTATTCTAAGAAAGAGGTTATTATCATGAGCGATCATCAGTACAAATTCGAGACCCTTCAGCTTCACGTCGGTCAGGAGCAGCCTGATCCCGCTACGGACGCCCGTGCCGTCCCCATTTACCAGACCACTTCCTACGTTTTCCATAACAGCGCCCATGCCGCTGACCGCTTCGGTCTCCGGGATGCCGGCAACATTTACGGCCGTCTGACCAACTCCACCCAGGGCGTATTCGAAGAGCGGATTGCCAAGCTGGAGGGCGGCGTCGCCGGTCTGGCGGTGGCTTCCGGCGCAGCTGCCATCACCTACACCATTCAGGCTCTGGCTCAGAAGGGCGATCACATTGTCGCCCAGAAGACCATCTATGGCGGCACCTATAACCTGCTGGCCCACACGCTGCCGCTGTACGGCATTGAGACCACCTTTGTAGACGCCCATGACCTGGCCGCTGTGGAGGCCGCCATCCAGCCCAATACCAAGGCCGTCTTTATTGAGACGCTGGGCAACCCCAACTCCGACATTCCCGACATTGACGCCATCGCTGAGATCGCCCACAAGCACGGCGTGCCGCTGGCCATCGACAACACCTTCGGCACTCCCTATCTGATCCGTCCCATCGAGCACGGCGCAGACATCGTTGTCCACTCCGCCACTAAGTTCATCGGCGGCCACGGCACCACGCTGGGCGGCGTGATCGTGGACTCCGGCAAGTTTGACTGGAAGGCAAGCGGCAAGTATGCCCCCATCGCTGAGCCCAATCCCAGCTATCACGGCGTCTCCTTCGTGGACGCTGCCGGCCCCGCCGCTTTCGTGACCTATATCCGTGCCATTATCCTCCGGGACACCGGCGCCGCCATCTCCCCCTTTAACGCCTTCCTGCTGCTGCAGGGCACCGAGACCCTGTCCCTCCGCCTGGAGCGGCACGCAGAAAACACCAAGAAGGTAGTCGAGTATCTGGTGAACCATCCCCAGGTGGAGCACGTCAACCATCCCTCTCTCCCCGATCACCCCGACCATGCCCTGTATGAGAAGTACTTCCCGGGCGGCGGCGCTTCCATCTTCACCTTTGAGATCAAGGGCGGCGTGAAGGAAGCCCATGCGTTCATTGACAACCTGAAGATCTTCTCTTTGCTTGCTAACGTGGCGGACGTGAAGAGCCTTGTCATCCACCCCGCCACCACCACCCACTCCCAGCTCAATGAGGAGGAGCTGCTGGATCAGGGCATCAAGCCCAACACCATCCGCCTCTCCATCGGCACCGAGCATATCGACGATATTATCTACGATCTGGATCAGGCCTTTGCCGCTGTGGGGAAGTAATTGCGTCCTCCATAGAAACTTCTTGCGGGAGCATCCTCGGATGCTCCCGCATTTTTTCCAAATCCCTTGCAATTTGGGGCAAAGCCTGTCACAATATTGCCATGCGATTTTTTACGAAAGGAGCTGACGCAGATGGAACATACCCCCGGCGCCCTCATCGCCATGAGCGGCGGCGTTGACAGCTCGGTCGCCGCCTATCTGATGCAGCAAAAGGGCTACCGCTGCATGGGCATTACCATGCGGCAGTACAGCGAGCCGGGCTGCCGTCTGGCTCAGTTCCCCACCTGCTGTTCTCCCCAGGACATTGAGGACGCCAAGCAGGTGGCCTTCCAGCTGGATATGCCCTATGAGGTCATGGACTTCTCCCGGTCCTTCCGGGAGCGGGTCATTGACAAGTTTGTCCGTGTCTACGAATCCGGCGGCACGCCCAATCCCTGCATCGACTGCAACCGAACCATGCGCTTTGCCTCTCTGCTGGAGGTGGCAAAGAAGCACGATCTGGACTACGTAGTCACCGGTCACTATGCCCGGGTGGCGTATGACGAAGCACGGGGCCGCTGGCTGCTGAAAAAAGCGGCCTACGAGGACAAGGACCAGAGTTATATGCTGTGCATGCTGACGCAGGATCAGCTGGCCCATATCCAGTTCCCTCTGGGCGGCATGGACAAGCCCCGGGTCCGGGAGATCGCCGACGAGTTGTACTTTGTGAACGCCCGGAAGCGGGACAGTGTGGACATCTGCTTTATCCCCGACGGGGACTACGGCGCCTTTATGGAGCGCTATACCGGAAAGACCTATCCCGCAGGAGACTTTCTCGATCAGGAGGGCAACGTGGTGGGACAGCACCGTGGCGCCGTCCGCTATACACTGGGGCAGCGAAAGGGGCTGGGCCTTGCCATGGGCACCCCCGTCTACGTCTCCGGTAAGGATATGGAAAAGAACACCGTCACCGTCGGCCCCAACGAGAGTCTGTTCTCCTCCTCCCTTGTGGCGGAGGATATGAACTGGGTCGCCATTCCGGAACTGACCGCTTCCCTCCGCATCAAGGCCAAGACCCGCTACCGCCAGAAGGAGCAGTGGGCCACTGCCATACCTTTGGAGGGCGGCCGGGTCCGTGTGGACTTTGATGAGCCACAGCGGGCAGTTACCCCCGGACAGGCGGTAGTCCTGTATGACGGAGATATTGTGGTGGGCGGCGGCACTATTGTGGAGGCGTTCAACCCATGACAAAGCCCATCTATCTGGATTATTCCGCCAATACCCCTGTTGACCCGTCGGTTTTGGCCCGTTACTGCCAGTTGGAGCAGTCCTTTCCCGGCAATCCCAACGCCCATCACGCTCTGGGCCGGGCAGCGGCAGAGGAGCTGAAGTCCATTACCGGCTCCATCGCCGCTCTTTTGCAGGTTCGACCGGAGGAGATCATCTATACCTCCGGAGCCAGCGAGAGCAACAACACCGCCATCAAGGGCACCGTCCGGGCCATGCGGCACTACGGCAAGCACATCATCTCCTCCCCCCTGGAGCACCCCTCGGTCAGCGGCTGCCTCACCGCCCTGCAGGAGCAGGGATATGAGATCGACCTGGTGGACATCACCCGGGAGGGCATCATTGATGTGGGGCATTTGGCAGAGCTGCTGCGGCGGGACACCGTTCTGGTCACCGTCTCCGCCGTGGACAGTGAGCTGGGCGCCGTTCAGCCCGTCTCGGAGATTTCCGAACTGCTGAAACACTACCCCAACTGCCGTCTTCATGTGGATGCCACCCAGGCGGTGGGGAAAATTCCCCTCGATTTTGCCGGTGCGGACACCGTCAGCCTTACCGCCCACAAGTTTTATGGCCCCAACGGCGTGGGACTTCTGCTGAAACGGCAGAATCTGGTACTGGAACCCCTCATCCACGGCGGCGCCAGCACCACCCTCTACCGCAGCGGTACCCCCACGCTGGCTCTGGACGGCGGGTTAGAGGCGGCGCTTTGGCTGGCTGTCGAACGTCAGGAGGAGCGGACTAGCCGGGTCAGAAGTCTCAACCAAAAGCTGCGGGACGCCCTCTCCGCCTATCCCAAGGTGCGCATCAACAGCCCGGAAAGCGCCGTCCCCCATATTCTGAATCTCAGCGTGCAGGGTGTGAAGGGCACCGCCTTTCAGCGCTCACTGGACGAAGAAGGCGTCTGCGTCTCCGTTAAGTCCGCCTGCTCCGTGGAGGGACAGCCCTCCCGGGCCGTCTTTGCCGTCAGCCGGGATCGGAAAAACGCCATTCATTCGTGGCGGATCAGTCTCAGCCACCTCACCACTGAGGAGGAACTGGAGCGCTTTTTGGAAATCTTCCGCCGGTGCTATCAGGCACTTGCAAAGTAAGGAGTCATCGCCATGCCCCGTGAACTCGCCCCCTATCAGCTGGTAGAGCGAAGCATCAACAAAAAATTCCGTAAGGAGCTGTGGAAGCCCTTCATCTACGCCGTCAAGCGGTACGAGCTGATTCAGCCGGGAGACAAGATCGCCGTCTGCATCTCCGGCGGCAAGGACTCCATGCTCATGGCAAAGCTCATGCAGGAGCTGCACCGCCACAGCGACGTCCCCTTTGAGGTGGTCTATCTGGTGATGGATCCCGGCTATAACGAGATCAACCGGCGGAAAATTGAGTCCAATGCCCAATTGCTCCGCATTCCCATCACCGTCTTTGAGACGGACATCTTTGCCATCGCCAACAGCACCGAGCAGTCCCCCTGCTACCTCTGCGCCCGGATGCGGAGAGGTCACCTGTACAGCAAGGCGCAGGAGCTGGGCTGCAACAAGATTGCGCTGGGACACCACTTCAATGACGTCATCGAGACCACCGTCATGGGCATGTTCTACGGGTCCCAGCTCCAGGCCATGCCCCCCAAGCTGCACAGCAAAAACTTTGCGGGCATGGAGCTGATCCGTCCCCTGTACTGCGTCCATGAGGAGGACATTCTGGCCTGGAAGCGGTACAACGACCTGGAGTTCATCCAATGCGCCTGCCGCTTTACGGAAAACTGCACCATGTGCGACAACGGGGGCGGCGGCTCCAAGCGGCAGGAGATCAAGCTCCTGCTCCGCCGGCTGAAACGGGATAACCCCAACATTGAAAAGAGCATCTTCAACTCCATCCACGCCGTCTCTCTGGACACCATGGTGGGCTTCAAGACGAAAGGGCAGGAGCACTCCTTTTTGGAGGGGTATGACGAGCCACGTCCGATTGTCCCGGAGGAATAGAAAAAACTGCTGCGGTGAGAGAACTCATCGCAGCAGTTGCTATTTGCGAAATTATTCGTTGGCCTCCAGGTAATCCTCCGGGTCCACGGCGGTGCCGTCGATACGGATCTCAAAGTGGCAATGGGGACCGGTGGACTGCCCGGTGGAGCCGGACAGGGCGATCAAATCACCCTGCTCCACCCAGTCGCCCTCCTGGGCGATCAGTTGGGAGTTGTGTCCGTAATAGGTCACGCTCCCGTCCTCGTGTTCGATCTTGATCAGATAGCCATAGCCGCCGTTCCAGCCCGACCAAATGACAGTGCCGGCTCTGGCCGCCACGATCTCGCTGCCCGTGGGGCAGGCAATATCCACGCCCTTGTGATTTTTAGAGCCGCCTGAGATATTTCTGGGTCCAAAGTGAGAGGAGACCCTGCCCTCGACAGGCCAGATGTAAAGGGGATGCTCCTTGATGCCCACGGTGGTCACTTCGGCCACCGGAATGACCAGAATCCGGGAGGATACCTCTTCCCGCTCTTTCACAAGGCCGTTTTCGCAAATCATATGGGTGGTGACCTCCCTCAGGCCGTTGACGCCGCGGGAGACGACAGGTTCTTCGTCTACATAGCGCTCCGGATCCTGAACCGTTACCTGCCGGTAGGGGACGGTCTCGTTGGCAACCGTCTCTTCCACAGTGACAAAGGTCAGGGTATTCAGCAGGGTCTCGGCCGCCGCTTCCACATCCGTGGATGCCCAGATGGACACGGGACCGTAGCACAGCCGAAGCTGCTCCTCCTCTGCCAGGTGGCAGGAGATGGTGCTGTCATTGACATACCGACCGGCCACGTCAATGACCAGCTGGGTCAGCGTCTCATCGTCCTCTGCGGTCACCAGAAGCTTGTCCCCCAGCATGAGGAAATACCGCTCCTCCGGCAGACCGCCGAAAAGCTGGTCGCTCAAATTAGGCTGGGCCTGCTCCACCACCTCAAGGTCGATCTGGTAGTCGCAGTCCGCAGCAGCAGCGGGGCTCAGCAGGATAAAACCGGTCAGCAGAACCATGGCCAGCGCCACAAGCAGGCAGCGCAGCTCGGCAGCGCCGACACGGCAGACGGAATGTTTCTCCACATTGAACCCCCCAGTGATTACAAAGAATTACAGCACGTTACAATTAAAATACCATTTTTTGTTTTGCCTGTCAATCTTTATTTTTGACGATGCCAGCTTTTTCTACCATTCCCCCACATTTTTCTCAAATGATGGTCTCTTATCTCTTCCTGTCCTGCCGCCTTTACATTTCCTTCCGGTTTCATTATAATATATGATCATTCTCTTCCTCTGAAAGGATGGGTATCCATGAAGCTGCCTGACTATACCCTCACCATCTCCGAGCCCGTCGCCTGCATCAAGCCCGGGCGGACGCTGCTGTTCCGGCTCTGCTTTGCCCTGGTTCTCCTCATCGGCATCCCCGCCGTGGGCGTACTTATCTGGGCGGAGGTCACATCCTTCAACCTCAACTCTCTCCCCTGGCTGCCTCGCATTGGTCTGGCCGCCGTGGTGGGGCTATGCGCTTTCGGCGTCTATCGGAGTATCCGGGAGGAGCAGGTCCGGCTGACGCTCCGGTTCTACAAGGACCGGCTGGTCCTCTCCTACGAGGGCAAGCCCTCCCTCTGGCGGGAGGGGACGCCTGCGGAAGAGACGGTGATCCGCTATGACCGCATCCAGCGCTGCGTTTTGAATGTCCGCCGCTGCCGGGTGACCATTGTGGCAAAGGACTATGAGCGCACCGTGGGGGAGGCCGCTCCCCGGAAAAAGGGCGGAGCTGTTTCCTTCTCCGCTCTGGGCGCCCAGGATGTAAATATCTCCAAATGCCTGGAGGATCACAGCCCCATAAAAGTCATTGTCAAGAATTGAGGAAACGCTGACAAAATCCCTATCTCTCCCCTGCTTCGGCAGGGGATTTTTTCATCCGGGCAGTCTGTCTGTTTCGGAGATCCGCTGACGAATTTCAGAAAAAATTTTGATTTGACCCGATTTTTTATTTACATTTTCCTTCGTTTGCGTATAATTATAGATGTCTAAATTTTGGCTTTGACGCCAAGCGAAACCCAAACGGAGGTGTATGTATGCGCGTTCAATTTACTGAGACCGTATTACGTGATGCAAACCAATCCCTGATGGCCACCCGTCTGCCCTATTCCGATTATGAAGCCATTTTGCCCACCATGGACAAGGCGGGCTACTATTCGGTGGAGTGCTGGGGCGGAGCCACCTTTGACTCCTGCCTGCGGTATCTGAACGAGGATCCCTGGGAGCGTCTGCGCAACATTCGCAAGAATATGCCCAACACCAAGCTGCAGATGCTGCTGCGCGGTCAGAACCTGCTGGGCTATAAGCACTACCATGACGACGTGGTGGAAAAGTTCGTCGAGCTGTCCATCAAAAACGGCATTGACATTCTGCGCATCTTTGACGCACTGAATGACTTCCGCAACATCAAGACCGCTCTGGAGGCCACCAAGAAGTACGCAACGGCCAACACCGTTGCCTCCGGCTGCATTTCCTATACCCAGTCTCCCGTCCACACCGTTTCCAAGTATGTGGAGATGTGCAAGGAGCTGCAGAGCATGGGCTTTGACACCATCTGCCTGAAGGATATGGCCGGCACCATGAGCCCCTACGAGGCCGAAAACCTCATCAAGGGCATTAAGGACGCCGTGGGCGACATTCCCCTGATTCTCCACACCCACTGCACCACCGGCATGGCCTATCAGACCCTGACCAAGGCCATCGAGAGCGGCATCGACGTCATCGACACCGCTACCTCCTGCTTCTCCAACGGCACCTCTCAGCCCGCTACCGAGACCATGTTCTATGCTCTGGGTCAGTACGGCATTGAGACCGGTCTGGACGAGAAGGTCATTAACGAGGTCAACGATTTCTTCAAGCCCGTCAAGCAGAAGTACATCGACAGCGGCCTGATCAACCCCAAGAGCATGGCCACCGACGCTCAGGCTCTGGTCTACAAGGTGCCCGGCGGCATGCTGTCGAACATGATCGCAAACCTGACCGACATGGACGCCATGGATAAGTTCGACGAGGCTCTGGCTGAGATCCCCGCCGTCCGTGCCGACATGGGCTATCCTCCCCTGGTCACTCCCCTGAGCCAGATGGTTGGCAACCAGGCGGTCACCAACGTGCTGGTCGGCGAGCGCTACAAGAACATCTCCAACGAGGTGAAGAACTACTTCAAGGGCGAGTACGGCATTGCCCCTGCTCCCGTGAACAAGGAGCTGGAAGAGAAGATCCTGGGCAAGGGCGGCAAGCCCATCGACTGCCGTGTCGAGGACGCCAAGCGCACCGGCGAGGACTTTGCCGCCGCCAAGGCCGCTCTGGGCGATCTGGCGGGGAGCGAAGAGGACGTCATGAGCTATATCTGCTTCCCCAAGCAGGCCAAGGACTTCCTGGAAAAGCGCAAGGCCGACGAGGAGCGTGTCTGCAAGTACACTATGGAGGCCATTGACTGACCGGAAGGAGGACCTAAACTATGTTCGATCCCGTAAATATTTCTTTGGGTCAGGGTCTGCTGGTGGCTGCGCTGGGTATTGCTGTGGTTTTTGTGGTGCTGATTGTCCTGATGGGCATCATCAAGCTGCAGAGCATCGCCGTAGAGGCCCTGGAAAACCGGGGCAAGAAGGACGCCGGCGTCACCAAGCCTGACAACGCTGCTCCCGCCGCTCCCCCGCTGGCCGCCACCCCCGCCAAGCTGGCAAAGGGCTCCTGCGGCGGCGTCATGCTGCACGATGTCCCCGACGCCACTGCCGCCATGGTCATGGCTATTGTGGCAGATGAGCTGAATACGCCTCTCAACGAGCTGCGTTTCATTTCCATCCAGGAGGTAAAGTAAGATGAAGTATAAAGTTACACTCAATGGCAAGGTCTACGAAGTCATTGTGGAAAAGGGTCAGGCCATTCTCGCTGACGAGTACGAGGCTCTGGCTCCCGCTCCGGCGCCTGCCGCCGTTGCCGCTCCTGTGGCTGCCGCAGCTCCCGCACCCGCCGCTGCCCCCGCTCCCGCTGCCGGCCCCGTGGCTGCCGGCGATCCCGTCACCGCTCCTCTCCCCGGCACCGTGGTCGCCGTCAAGGTTTCCGCCGGTCAGGCTGTCAAGAGCGGCGACATCGTGGCCGTCATTGAGGCCATGAAGATGGAGAACGAAGTGCTGGCTCCCAAGGACGGCACTGTGGCTCAGGTGGTCGCCGCTCAGGGCTCTGCCGTCAAGACGGGTGATCCGCTGGTCATTCTGAGCTGAGGAGGTTTCGCATATGGAATTTATCGGAACCATCTTTACTAACCTCGCTGAGCAGACCGGCTTTGCCACCCTGGCCAATCTGGGCGGCTTTGACGCAGTCAAGCAAATCATCATGATCGTTGTTGCCTGTGTGCTGCTGTACTTAGGCATTGTCAAAAAGTTCGAGCCCCTTCTGCTGGTGGGTATTGCCTTCGGCATGCTGCTGACCAACCTGCCCGGCGCCGGCATCTACCACCCTGAGCTGTGGTACGCCTCCGGCAGCGCCAGTGTGGATTTTTCCGCCGTGCTGCACGACGGAGGATTCCTTGACATCCTTTATCTGGGCGTCAAACTTGGCATCTACCCCTCCCTGATCTTTATGGGCGTGGGCGCCATGACCGACTTTGGCCCCATGATGGCAAACCCCAAGAGCATGCTTCTGGGCGCTGCCGCTCAGTTTGGTGTCTACGTCGCCTTGATCGGTGCCATTGCCTTGGGCTTCAAGGGCCCTGAGGCCGCCTCCATCGCTATCATCGGCGGTGCCGACGGCCCCACCGCAATTTGGCTGACCAAAACGCTGGCTCCCCACCTGCTGGGCGCCATTGCCATTGCGGCCTACTCCTACATGGCGCTGATTCCCCTGATTCAGCCTCCTGTTATGCGTCTGTTGACCACCGAGAAGATGCGCAAGGTCAAGATGGAGCAGCTTCGCCCCGTCTCCCAGACAGAGAAGATTCTCTTCCCCATTGTGGTCACCATCATCACCTGTCTGGTGCTGCCCTCCGTGGCCTCCCTGCTGGGCTGCCTGATGCTGGGCAACCTGTTTAAGGAGTGCGGCGTCACCGACCGTCTGTCCGACACCGCTCAGAACGCCCTGATGAACATCGTCACCATCTTCCTGGGCATCTCCGTGGGCGCTACTGCCACTGCGGATCAGTTCCTGAGCGCCGAGACCCTCAAGATCATCCTTATGGGTCTGACCGCCTTTATCTTTGCCACTGCCGGCGGTCTGCTCATCGGCGACCTGATGTATGTCATCACCAGAGGCAAGATCAACCCCCTCATCGGCTCTGCCGGCGTCTCCGCCGTCCCCATGGCCGCCCGTGTGTCTCAGGTAGAGGGCCAGAAGTGGAATCCCTCCAATTTCCTGCTGATGCACGCCATGGGCCCCAACGTGGCCGGCGTCATCGGCTCTGCTGTGGCCGCTGGTTTCCTGCTAGCTGTCTTCGGCGGCTGAGTCTGTTGCTGACCTGACCGCAGGAGCGGTTGCGCCTGCGGCGCCTGATTCCACTCGGCCTGAAATGTGCCACCGGCACATTTCCCAGACGGCCTCATCCTGCTGATGCACGCCATGGGCCCCAACGTGGCCGGCGTCATCGGCTCTGCTGTGGCCGCCGGTTTCCTGCTGGCTGTCTTCGGCGGCTGAGTGCCACGATCAAAAGCAAATTGTCCCGCTCCCTCAAGGGAGCGGGACTTCTCTATTGGCAGAAAAACCTCCCTGCCGTTTCAGCAGGGAGGTCTATGTTCTGAATTTACAGATACTTCTTGATGCCGTCGGTGGCAGTCTCCGGCTCGGCGGAGATGGTAACGGTAAACTTCAGGTTGTTCTTGTCGCTGAAGCGGTCCAGCCACTCCAGAAAGTCCTCTACCTGAACGTTGTCCTTGCAGGAGACGATCTTGCCCAGATTGTCCACAAAGACATGGGTAATGTCGTAGTTGCCTGCGTACAGGCCGCTGACAAAGCCCTTGAGCGCCTCGAAGGAGGGCAGATAGAAATCGCTGGCCTCGATGAGACGGATATGATAGTGGATGTCGTAGACCAGTTCCCGGTCCCACTCAATGCAGACCACATTGCCGTGCTCAGTGAGGATGGCGGAATTGATCATCTCGATCAGCTGCTTTGTTTTGCCGGAGCCCTTGGGGTCCATAATGACTCTAACCATGGTTCAGTCACTCCTTTAATTGATGCGATTCTCCCGGGAAGCATTCCCGCCGGAGGAGCTGCGCCCGTGGCACTGTGCCACTTGGGGTGTCTATGGTGATATTCTAACATAAAGGCTCACAAGATTCAACATTGTTTTGGATGAAATTTAGAAAACTGTTTGGCAAAGGGCGTTGCATCCCTCTCGCCCCGGTTTACTTTTTCCGGCGGGATGTAGTATAATAACGGCAGAAACGACACCCACCACGAAGGAGCGATCGCCCATGAAACTGATTTCCTGGAACGTCAACGGCCTGCGAGCGTGCATGAAAAAGGGCTTTGAGGACGCCTTTTATGCCCTCAATGCCGACCTGTTCTGCTTACAGGAGACGAAATTACAGGAGGGCCAAATTGAACTGGACCTCCCCGGCTACCATCAATACTGGAACTATGCCGAGAAGAAGGGCTATTCCGGTACCGCCGTTTTCTCCAGGCGGGAACCCCTCTCCGTCACCTACGGCATGGGCATTGAGGAGCACGACCATGAGGGCCGGCTCATCACCCTGGAATTTGAGGAGTTCTACTTTGTCTGCTGCTACACCCCCAACGCCCAAAACGAGCTGCGGCGCATTGACTACCGGATGAGCTGGGAGGACGATTTGCGGGCGTACTTAATGGCTCTGGACAAAAAAAAGCCGGTGATCTACACCGGCGATCTGAACGTGGCCCATGAGGAGATTGATTTGAAAAATCCCGGCCCCAACCGGGGCAACGCCGGCTTTTCCGACGAGGAGCGGGGCAAGATGACCGCCCTCCTCTCCTCCGGCTTTACCGACACCTTCCGGGCCCTCTACCCGGACCGGACCGGAGCCTATTCCTGGTGGAGCTACCGCTTCCACGCCAGAGAGAACAACGCAGGCTGGCGTATTGACTACTTTATCGTCTCCGACCGGCTCATGGACAAGGTCGCCCAGTCTGACATTTACCCGGAGATCCACGGCAGCGATCACTGCCCTGTGGGACTTCAGGTGGAGTTGTGAGGGGCAAAATGAGCAAGCGAGTCGTCTCTATTCAGGACATCTCCTGCCTCGGCCAGTGCTCTCTCACCGCCGCTCTGCCGGTGCTCACCGCCTGCGGCGTGGAGTGCGCCGTCCTCCCCACCGCCCTGCTCTCCACCCACACAGGGCCGGAGTTTACCCGTCCCTTTGTCCGCAGCCTGACAGAAGATCTTCCCGTCATTGCCCGGCACTGGGCGGAAAACGGCATCACCTTTGACGCCATTGCCATCGGCTATCTGGGGTCACGGCAGCAGATTGACCTTGTCTCCCGGTTTATCGATCAGTTCCGTACCCCCAAGACCCTGGTCCTGCTGGACCCGGTGATGGCGGACAACGGCCGGTTTTACTCCGGCTTTGACATGGACTATGCCCGTTCCATGGCGGCTCTGTGCGCAAAGTGCGATATGATCCTGCCCAATCTGACGGAGGCCTGCCTCCTGCTGGGTGCGGAACCGGTCACCGAGGGATATGACGAGACGTTCTGCCTGACTCTCGCAGAGCGGCTCATCGGGCTGGGGGCAAAGACCGTTCTCCTCACCGGCCTGGAGCTGGAGCCCTGCACCGTCTCCAACCTGATCTACGACCGGGACAGTGCCGCTCTGGTCAGTGCGCCCAGACTCCCGGGACGGTTTCACGGCACAGGGGACCTGTTTGCCTCTGCCCTGCTTGGCCGGCTTTTAGGGGGAGACCCTCTCCCCGCCGCCGCCGGGCGGGCCTGCCAGTTTGTGGGGGCCTCCATAGCCAACACCGCCCCGGATCACCGCTACGGCGTCTCCTTTGAAAACTGTCTGAATCTGCTGATGGACTGAGAAAAGACCTCCGGATCATTCCGGAGGTCTTCTTGCTTGCATGGAAGTTACGCCAGTGCGCCGCCCAGAGTCCTGCACTCATCCTCAGCGTCGCCGCTGGGAGCGTCGTTGCAGATCACGCCGTCCATGACCAGGAATGCGCCGTCAGCCCGGCAGGTGTCCTCCCAGGTGCGCATCCACTCGCCGTCACCCCAGCCGTAAGAGCCGAACAGGCCGATCTTCTTGCCCGAAAGCTTGCTCTCGCAGGACTGGAACAGAGGCTCAAACTCGCTCTCCTCCAACTGCTCAGCGCCCATGGCAGGGCAGCCGAATGCGATGGCGTCAAAGCCGTCCACCAGGCTGCTGTCAAACTCAGCGGCGGTGAAGGTGCTGACCTCAGCGCCGGCAGCCTGAGCGCCTTCTGCCACCAGCTGAGCCATCTGCTCGGTGTTGCCGGTGCCGCTCCAATAGACCACTGCTACTTTACTCATCATAAATGACCTCTTTTCTTCGGCTCCCCTCATCCCTTGGAAAGAGCGTTCGGCGAACATGAGCCGCCAAGCACCGCAGACAAACGGTGAGGTGATGCCTAAATTATGTCAAACAGCTACCGTGAGCTGCCGAACTGACCTGCCCTCCTGCCACAGTCTGCGGTAGACAGACCGGCACTTGGCATACTGGGCAAAGAGCTTTTGCGCCAGGCTGGCATCGCCGTAGACCTTCCAGATGCCGGAGCACTTGCTGCCCCGACCGCCCCAGCGGATAAAGCCGATGACATCCTCCAGAGGATAGCCCAGAAATACGCCTATCTCATGGGGAAACTCCTCCGAGCAGCAGACCCGGCACTGGAGATGCCAAAGAACCTGCTCCAACTCCAGCTCCCGATAGCCGTACTGAGCCAAAAAGCGGGCAATCTCCGGCCGGCGGAGCAGTGCCTCCAGTTGGCTCTTCCGGCAGAGATAGATCAGCGCTCTCCCCTTGCGCACCCGCAGGACGCGGAGGAACACGCCCTTTTCCGCCAGCATATCGTTGAGCCGCTCCAGCTGCTCCGTCAGCTCCTGTCTGGTGGTATATGCATAATTGAACAAGCTCCCCACCTTCAGCGATGCCAGCGTGGGCGAACAAAATTCAATCAGATAATCTTCCACTGCGTTTCGCCTCCCTTGGGGAAGTCTGCCCGTTTTTGTCGTACTTTACGCAAGTAGTTTGAAGTTTCTAACATTTGAGCCGTCAGAAAAGGCTCCCTTTTGGTTAGCCTTTTCTAACTGCAAACAGTTTATCCCATTGACTGCGGTTTGTCAAGGGTTTTTTCCGGCATTTTCAGCTGGGCATAGGTTCCGATAATGACAATGGCGGAGACCACAGCCGTCAGCAGATCGGACAAGGGCATGGAATAGAGCACCCCGTCCAGTCCGAAGAAGATGGGCAGCAGCAGGGCAAAGCCCACGCCAAAAACCACCTCACGGACCATGGAGAGGACTGTGGAGGCCACCGCCTTGCCCAGAGACTGCATAAAGATAAAGGTCCCCTTGTTCACACAGGCAAAGATCATCATGCACAGGTAGACACGGAAGGATTTGACGGCAAACTGAGTGTAGTACACGCTCTCGTTGGCAGCGCCGAAGAGAGCAATGAGCTGGCGGGGAAATACTTGGACGATGACCAGAGCCACAGCGCCCACGGCGGCCTCTGCAACCAGCAGGTGGGTCAAGAGGCTCCGGGTCCGGTCTTTGCGGCCCGCGCCCACGTTATAGCCCACAATGGGAATGCAGCCGGCAGCCATACCCACAGAGATGGAGATGACGATCTGGAAGAACTTCATGACAATGCCCACCACCGCCATAGGGATTTGGGCGTATTCGGCCTGCCCAAAGACAGCGTCTAGCGCGCCGTACTTCTGGAGCATATTGTTGATGGCCGCCATGGCCGCCACCAGAGAGATCTGAGACAGGAAGCTGCAAATGCCCAGGGGCAGGAATTTCCCCATCAGCGAGGCGCTGAGCTTAAAGCTGCTCTTCTCCAGACGCACCGCCTTCATGCGGCAGAGATACCCAATGGCCAGCAGTGCCGTCACCACCTGGCCCAGCACAGTCGCCACGGCAGCGCCCATCATGCCCCAGTGGTAGAGGTAGATAAAGACAGGGTCCAGGATCAGGTTGACCACAGCGCCCATTAGCGTGGAGACCATGGCAAATTTGGGGCTTCCGTCAGAGCGGATGATGGGATTCATGGCCTGACCGAACATATAGAAGGGGACGCCGACGGTGATCCAGAAAAAATACTCCTTTGCGTTGCGGAAGGTCTCCTCGTTCACCCGGCCGCCGAACATGGTGAGGATCGGCTCCTGAAAGAGGAGGTAGATGGCAGTGAGGACGATGCTCACGGCAACGCAGAGCACCACGGCGTTGCCTACGCTGCGATGGGCCTTATCCTGTTCTCCGGCGCCCAGGCTGATGCTGACAAAAGCGCAGCCGCCGTCTCCGATCATGACCGCCAGAGCCAGGGCCACCACCGTCAGGGGAAAGACCACCGTGTTGGCGGCGTTGCCGTAGGAACCGAGATAGGCGGCGTTTGCGATAAAGATCTGGTCCACGATGTTATAGAGCGCCGCTACCAGCAGCGAAATGATACAGGGGACGGCGTATTTCCGCATGAGTGTGCCGACCGGCTCTGTCTCCAAAAAGGCGTTGGATTTTTGTTCCATAGTGACTCCTCCTCTTAAACAAAAAAGCGTAAATCCGGCGGCCCGGACTTACGCATTGCTGCAACTCAGCACGGTTTATTTTATCTGTTTTGAGAGAAAAGTCAAGTCACCGTTTCTAAAAACGTGATTATGACCTTTATTCCTCCCTCTTTTCGTCTCTCAGATTGCGATTTTGCCCAATGTCGTTTCCCGCTCCAAGTTTTTGACCCTCCGCCCAAATTCCCGTTTGAACGCCTGTCCTTTGGCATACAATAACAGGTGAAGTTTACCACAGGAGGACACGATATGGGCGAATGTACCTTTTCCGCCACAGCCCAGGAGGCCATTGGCTATTCCAGAGAAATCGCCTGCAAGCTGGGGCACGGCTATGTGGGCTCAGAGCATCTGCTGCTCAGCCTGCTCCACTTCAATCAGGGCAAGGGAGCCCAGCTGCTGCTTCAGCAGGGTATAAGGGAGGTAGCCATCCGCAAGGCGGTGGTGGAGCTGGTCGGCTCCGGCAGCCGGGGCGCCGGGCCAGAGTTGGGGCTGACCCCCTGCTGTCGCCATATGATCCAAATGGCGGCTCAGGAGTGCGGACGGCTTCAGGCGAAGGAGGTCACTCCGGACCACCTGCTGCTTGGCCTGTTCCGGGAGCGGGAGGGCATGGCGGGGCTGGTACTTCGTCAGGCCGGGCTGGACTGCGCCCTGGCCTATCGGCAGCTGTCCGCCCTGCTGGGTGACGGCAGCGCCTCCTCCTCCCCCGCACGCAAGCCCAATCGGGAGTCGGAGACTCTTCGGGAGTCACGTCTGCTGGACCAGTTCGGCCGGGACCTGACCCGGATGGCAGAGAACGGCCGTCTGGACCCGGTGGCCGGTCGGGAGGAGGAATTGGACCGCATGATCCAGATCCTCTGCCGCCGAACCAAGAATAACCCCGTCCTTTTGGGAGATCCCGGTGTGGGCAAGACTGCCATTGCCGAGGCTCTGGCCCAGCGCATTGCCGCCAAGCAGGTCCCCTCCGCCCTTCTGGACAAGCGCATCCTCTCTGTGGACCTGTCCTCCACCGTGGCGGGCACTAAGTACCGCGGGGAGTTTGAGGAGCGGGTGAAGCGAATTCTCCGTGAGGTCCAGCGGCTGGGCAATATCATTCTCTTTATTGACGAGCTGCACACCCTTATCGGCGCCGGCTCCGCAGAGGGCTCCATTGACGCCGCCGACATCCTCAAACCGCCACTCAGCCGGGGGGAAATTCAGGTCATCGGCGCCACCACTCAGGAGGAGTACCGCAGGCACATCTGCAAGGATGCCGCCCTGGCCCGACGCTTCCAGCCCATTCAGGTGGAGCCCCCCAGCCGGGACACCGCTCTGGCCATTCTCCGCTCCCTCCGGCCCCGATATGAACAGCATCATCGGCTTACCATCTCGCCCCAGGCGCTGGAGGCCGCCGTGGATTACTCCATCCGCTATCTGCCCGACCGCTTTCTCCCGGACAAGGCCATTGACCTGATGGACGAGGCGGCGGCTCAGGTGCGCATCCGGCTGGAGACGCCCACTGAGCAGTATCGGGTGCTGACGGAGAAGCATCAGGCGGTGCAAAAGCAGCTGGAGGAGACCATTCGCAAACAGGACTTTGAACAGGCGGCCCTGCTCCGGGACGCAGAGCTGAACTTCCGCCAGCAGCTCCATGAGGCAAAAAGCCGCCCGAAACGTCTGCCGCCCCCGGAGGTGCAGCCAGAGGACGTGGCCCGTGCCATCTCCCGCTGGACGGGCATCCCCTTAGAGCGCATCACCCAGCGTCAGGCAGACCAGCTGCTCCATTTGGAGCAGTCCCTCCGCCGCCGGGTGGTGGGGCAGGAGGAGGCCATTCATGCCGTCTCCGCCGCCATCCGCAGAAGCAGGGCCGGTTTGCAGGAGGACACCCGGCCCATCGGCTGTTTTCTCTTCGCCGGCTCCTCCGGAGTGGGCAAGACGGAGCTGTGCCGCGCCCTGGCAGAGGCCCTCTTCGGCAGCCAGAATGCCCTCCTCCGGCTGGACATGAGCGAATATATGGAGGCTCACTCTGTCTCTCGGCTCATCGGCTCGCCCCCCGGCTATATCGGCCATGAGGAGGGAGGCCGGCTCACCGAGGCCGTCCGGCGCAAGCCCTATCAGGTCATCCTGCTGGACGAGCTGGAAAAGGCCCACAACGACGTGTGGAATCTGCTGCTCCAGATCATGGAGGAGGGGTCGCTTACCGACAGCCAGGGGCAGCGGGCGGATTTTCGCAACACGATCCTGGTCATGACCACCAATGCCGGCGGAGAGGAGCTGGCCAAGGCCCGCCGTCCCCTGGGCTTTGCCACGGCACAGGAAGCGCAGGAGGAACAGGCCGCCCGAAAAGCCCTCTCCCGGCTGTTCCGCCCGGAGTTTTTGAACCGCATCGACGAGATTGTCTGCTTCCACCCTCTGGGAGAGGATTCCGTGCGGGAGATTGCCGGCATTATGGTAAACCAGACCGCCGCCCGATTCCGCACGCTGGGCATTGAGTTGGAGGTCACAGCGGAAGCGCTTGCCTGCATTGCTGCACAGGGAAAGGACCGGACTTATGGCGTCCGGCCCCTCCGGCGGTATATTCGAAAGCAAATTGAGGACCCGGCATCGGAGCTGATTTTGCAGCAGACACTTGGCTCCGGCAACACTCTGGTGGTAGAGCGTAAGGAGGATGCTCTGGCGCTGCGGCTGGGAGAGAAAAAGTTGGTATAGACGCAAAAAGGGATGCCTTTCGGCATCCCTTTTACTCAGTCCAGTTCCGTGCCGCCCCACTCCACGACGGTAAAGCCGGTGCGCTGCGGGGTCTCCAAGCTCTGTTCCGTCACCCGGAAATCCCCATCCACGGCTTTGAATTCCATTCGCACCCGAATCACCGTATCCGGCTGAACGGACAGTGACAGGGGCATATTGTCTTCGATCTCCTCCGCCGTCTCAAAGCGGATGTAGTTATACTCGTTGGCCTCCAGGCGGGGCAGCCAGAAGACGATGAACTCTTCCGCCTCCCGCTCGTTCAGGCCGAGAATAGAGAGCTTTTCCTCCAAAAAAGCAGCGC